>CAMJGE010000005.1 GCA_946405145.1 uncultured Prevotella sp. | reverse complement strand
CAGGTTCTAACGCCACGGCGCTCATCTACGTCATCTGCGCCATCCTGATCTACCTTATCCTGGCTTCTCTGTATAACTCTTGGTTCACACCATGGGCCGTGCTGTTCAGCGTACCATTCGGTCTGATGGGTGCCTTCGTGTTTGCATACCTTGGCTATCTCAATGAAATACCAGGTATGGATAATAACATCTACCTGCAGACGGGTGTCATCATGCTGATTGGTCTGTTGTCGAAGACGGCCATCCTGATTACCGAGTTTGCCACCGACCGCCGCAAACAGGGCTTGAGCATCTCTGATGCAGCCTTCGAGGCTTGTAAGGAGCGTCTGCGCCCAATTCTGATGACTGTGGCAACGATGATTATCGGTATGATACCGCTCGTCATCGAGGGTGGTGCCGGTGCTAATGGTAACCGTGCCCTCGCCTTGGGTGTTATCGGCGGTATGAGTATTGGTACCATTGCCCTGCTCTTCGTCGTTCCTGCCTTCTTCATTGTTTTCCAAAAATTGCATGAGAAGTTCCAAGGTGCTCCGAAAATGAAAAATGTTGAAGTAAAAACAGAGGAATAAGTCATGAAAAGAGTAAGTTATATCTTAGTTGCTGTAGCCGTGAGTTTTCTGCTCACGGGCTGCGGTATCTATAACAAATACGAGCAGAAGGTACAGGCACCTGCCGATGCCTTCGGCACCAGTCAGGATATCGATCGTGCCACCGGCGATACGTCGATTGCCCAGATGTCGTGGCGTGAGTTCTTCACTGATCCACAGCTCCAGCAGCTCATCGAACAGGTATTGGCCAACAACACCGACCTCAACTCCGCACGTATCGCTGTGGAGAAGAGCCAGGCTGCGCTGACAGCTGCCAAGCTGGCTTACCTGCCCGCACTCAGTTTCTCACCACAGGGAGCACTCTCCAGTTTCGACCATAGTAAGGCCGTGAAGACCTACGATCTGCCATTGCAGTTGTCGATGGACATCGATGTGTTCGGCTCTATCACCAACAAGAAGCGTGCCGCCAAGGCTGTACTCCTTCAGGCTCAGATGCAGCAGGATGTTGTCCGTGCTAACCTCATCTCGGTTACTGCCCAACAATACTTCCTGCTACAAGTGCTCGACCGCCAGTTAGACATTCTCACGCAGACCGACAGTCTGTGGAACAAGTCGCTTGAGACCGAGCAGGCACTTTGGGAGAACGGTAAGGCCTACAGCACCGCTGTCAACCAGATGGAGGCTTCGTATCTGGATGTGAAGACGCAGATCGTCAATACCCGCCGTCATATTCTCGCTGTCGAGAATGCCATCTGTAAGTTGCTGGCTGTCACCCCTCAGCATATCACTCGTGCGAAATGGGGCAGCTCACCCCTGCATCATGCCGAATCACAGGGTGATGCCGAACAGCGCATGTTCGACACCAAGTATCTGCATCTGGGTGTGCCTGCCGGCATGCTGGAGAACCGTCCTGATATCCGCATGGCCAACCATGCTATGGAGGAGGCTTTCTATAATACGGCTGCAGCCCGCTCTGCCTTTTTCCCCAGCATCACACTCGGCGGTTCTGTCGGATGGACGAACTCAGCTGGCGGCGTAGTTGTTGATCCGGGCAAGCTGCTCTTGAATGCCTTTGCTCAGCTCACACAGCCCATCTTCGCCCGTGGCAAGCTGATTGCCAACAAGAAGATTGCCAAGCTCACCGAAGAAGACTTGCAGAAGAAGTACGTTCAGACGGTGATCAATGCCGGCAACCAGGTAAATGAGGCGATGGCCGACTGCATGGCAGCCCGCGAAAAGCATGGCTACTACTACCGCCAGGTGGAGGTACTCCACGAGGCCTACCTCGGCACCCATGAGTTGATGGACAACGGTAAAGCCAGCTATATCGAAGTACTCCGTGCACAGGAGTCGCTGCTTGACGCACAACTTGGTGCAGCCATGAACATGTACGATGCTGCCGAGGCTGTCATAGCCCTCTATATTGCCCTCGGTGGTGGCACAAAGTGATCTCTAAATAGCTTCAATGATCCTTTCACGCATGAGACTACTGATATTCATAACCTTACTGCTGCTAAGCGGCAGTAAGGTTTATTCGCAAATAGAAGGAAAGACAGTCAACAGAAAGAAGGTGGCTGTCGTGCTGAGTGGTGGCGGCGCGAAAGGTATGGCTCATATCGGTGTGCTGAAGGTGCTGGAGAAAGCCGGCATCCCTATCGATGTCATCACCGGCACCTCGATGGGTAGCATCGTAGGCGGACTCTATGCCATAGGCTATAATGCCCACTCACTCGACTCTGTAGCACGTGCCCAGGACTGGTCATTTATCATCAGCGACCGTGACAACCTGCGTAACCAGAACCTCAGCGACGTAGAGAAACAATATACCTACGCCATCTCTACATCCATCTTCGGGGGTAAGCGCAATAAGCAGGCAGGCGGACTCATCAAGGGCAAGAACCTTGCAGATTTATTTGAGAAGCTCTGTGTGGGTTATACCGACTCACTCGACTTCTCGCGTGATCTCCCCATCCCCTTCGCCTGTGTGGCAACCGACATCATCAGTTACACAGAATACGATTTCCATAGTGGCAAATTGCCTCAGGCCATGCGTGCCTCAATGGCTATCCCTGCAGTCTTCTCACCTGTCAGAATAGACAGTTGCGTACTCGTAGATGGCGGCATGCGAAATAACTTCCCTGTGGATATCGCCCGTCAGATGGGAGCCGATTTGGTGATCGGCATCTCCGTGCACGACAATCCAAAGACCGTCGACGACGTATGGGACACCATGAGTGTGCTGGGCCAGATCATTGATGCCAATACGAAGAACAAATTCGAGGAGAATAAAGCCCTCACCGACATCTTTATGTATGTCGATCCCAAGGGATATGGTGCTGCCAGCTTCTCAGCTTCTGCCATCGACACACTGATCCGACGCGGAGAAGAAGAGGCCATGCGACACTGGGACGAGCTGATGGCACTGAAACAGCGTATCGGTATCGGTGAAGACTACCATCAGAGAATACTCCATCCTCTGCAACCTGCCATCATGACTGAAAATCAGCCCATAGCAGGGTTTGAGTTCGTCAACATGACAACAGAAGATGAGAAGTTTCTGCGCCAGAAATTCCATCTTTCCAAACTTGACAGCATCAATGCGTCGAAAGAGCAGGAGATCACCACCTCCATGCGTCTCGACCTGTTCTATAATTCAGCGGAGTGCCGCCTGATACCCAAGGATTCTGCCTATGTGGTACGCCTCATGGCAGGTAATCGCAAGTCTCCCCGACTCTATGCAGGTCTCCGCTTCGATACAGAAGAATATGCTGCCATACAACTTGGTCTCAACGTACCGCTGAAGACCTCTACCCCTGTCAGCACCGATATCACCCTGCGCTTGGGTAAGCGACTGATGCTAGGTGCCAACCTGATGATCCACCCCAGTAGTTTCACCCGTCCTACTCTCAGTCTCTCCTTCAGGAGAAATGACCTTGACATCTATATCAATGGTGAACGCGACTATAACATGATATATAGCGAGTGGCAGTCCGAGCTGACACCCATCAATTTCAATCTGCGTTCCTTCAATTTCCAGTTAGGCTTGCAGTGGGATTATATCCATTTCATCAGTAAGCTCAATTCCGATGCATCAAGCATGGCGCAGATCAAAAACGATCATTACTTCAATTACTTCGCACGTATCAAATACAACAACGAGGATAACTGGATCTTCCCCACCCGAGGCGTGCGTTTCAATGCAGAATACACCTATCTGACAAACGACTTTGCCAAACTGAAGTCCTATGCTGCCGACGGCACCTATGAGGGCAAGAAGTCTGGCACAAGCATCCTCAGTGCCAACTGGCGCATGTCGATTGCCTTCACTCCACGCCTCACCATCCAGCCCATGTTCTATGGTCGCCTCCTCTACGGCTCAGTTATACCCATCATCTATGGCAATACCATCGGTGGCGACTGGTTTGGCCATTATATTAAGCAACAGATGCCATTTGCAGGTATCGGTTGGATGGAATATGTTGACAACCAGTTTGTAGCAGCTCAGTTACAGGCACAGCAGCGCATGGGCAACAACCATTACATCTTGCTGCGCCTGGCAGGTGGCCAACAGGCAGACAGGGTGAGAAACCTGTTCGACAGAAGAACCCTGATTGGCGTACAGGCAGCCTACTACTATAATACGATGTTCGGACCCCTTGGAGGTACCTTGGGATATAGCAATCACACTAAGGAGCCATACTTCTACCTGAACCTCGGTTACGACTTTTAGCATAAAAAAGAGAGGCGCCCCTGATTTGGAGTGCCTCTCTTGGTTTACCGGTTATTATTAGAAGAACAGATAGCGGTTGTCGACAACCTCTGCCTTCTGATAGAGCTCCTGGAGGAAACGGCCTGCTGCCTGCATGGCGCGCTGCTGAAGCTGCTGCTCCATCAGCTTCTCGTCGTACTTCACACCCTGGCGCTCTGCCTTCTTCAGCACCTGGAAGAGATAAGCACCACCGTTACCCTTGACAACGGCCTTGCTGAAGGCCCCCTGCTTGCTGGCTGCGATGGCTCCAGAGAGAGCGGGCTCGCTGGCACCGGTAGCCTGAACGAAGACAGGAGCTGAGAAGGTAACCTGCTTCACGGAGTCGATGCGGGCGCCCTTGGCCTTGGCTGCTGCGATATCAGCAACACCTGCCAGCTTGGTCTTGATCTGCTCGAACTTCTTGTCGCGGATCACATCCTGGCGCAGCATGTCCTTCACGCTCTCGAGTGAGCGATAGCCCACGGGGTGAATCTTGGTCATAGCCACAACCAGCAGGTTGTCGTTGTTGCCACACTCATAGAGGGGACTAACCTCACCCTCCTTAGCATCAAAGATCCACTTCATGGCCTCACGGGTAGCACGCAAGCCTGCTACATTGTGATCAGAGTTGAAGATATCCTTACGCTCCTGAACACTGAAGCCGAACTTAGCGGCGTTCTTCTCAAGATCGGCAATGGTCTTGTTCTCGCTGACATACTGGCTGAACTTATTGTAAGCCTCAGAATAGGTGCTCTTAGAGAAATCGATGGTGTGCTTGATGACAGCCACATCATACTTCTCTACCAGTGCCTTGCGGTTGGTAACCTGAAGGATGATGTTACCCTGAGCAAACTCGAGGTTCTTCACATCGTTCACGGAAAGGGCATTGATGGTGTTCAGATAGTTCTTTGACTCCTCATCCATAGAGTTGTTGTTCTCGTACATGGCAGAGGTAAGCCACATGGTCTCACCGGTCTGACCGTACTTCTTAGCCAGCTCCTCGAAGCTGGCACCAGCCTTCAGAGCGGTATAGATGCTATCGGCAGTCTTATGCGCAGCCTCAGCGGTAGCACCACCAACCTGGATCTGACGATACTCGATGCTGTCGGGCATCTGGCTCTTAGAGATGAGCTTCACCACATTCAGGGTGTTGTCTGCCTTTGACTCGAAAGGAGCTGTGGTCTGACCTACAGCCATAGAGTCGAGCTTGGCAGCGATGTCGAAAGGATAGGCACGCTTGGTAGCAGCGATGCCGGTATAGGGGAACTGTGACTGTGCCTTACGTACCACCTCAGCAGGGTTTGCACCGCTCTGGAGCTTCTGAGAGGCATCCACCATCGTGTTCATCAGCGCCTTGCGGTCGGCTGCAGAAGCAACCACCTGGAAGCTAACGTACTTGATATCGCGGGTCTCGACGGGCTGCTTGAACATCTCCTTATCCTCTTCGTACTTTGCCTTCAGATCGCTCTCCTCAACCTTCACATCGTTGTCGTTGATAGAAGAATAGGCGATAGAAGCGAGCTGCACATCAGCCTCCTGGTTCTGACCCTCGAAAGCCATCTTGGCTGATACAGGGTTAGAGATCAGGCTGTTGGCAATCAGTGCCTGATACTTCTGAGCCAGGGTCTGCTGACGGATCTGCTTCTCGATGAACTGCCAGTACTTATACACCTTCTCGTAAGACTCTGCCAGCTGAGAGTTGCTCAGGCTGCGCTTGTAGTCAGAGAGGAACTTGGTAAGCATGGTGGCATCGAAGCGACCTGTCTCCTGATTCACGAACGGTGAGCGCAGAAGCATGGGGTTGGTACCCTCCTTCATGATGTTCTGCAGTTCCTCATCGGTAACGGTAAGACCGATCTTCTCTGTCTCGTTTGCAATGATCTGCTCATTGACATACTGACTCCAGACCTCATCCTTGATGCTGTTGAGCTGCTCCTCAGTGAAGTTGTCCACACCCTGAGTCATCTTCAGCACATCCTGGTATTCATCTACCAGTGCCTGGAACTCCTGTACATTGATTTTGTTTCCTAACACCTCGCCTACCTGCTGACGCTGCTGGTTCTTGGTTGCTTCGCAAGAACGGAAAGCCTCTTCAGCAATAAAGGCGAACAGGCCAAGGCCGATGATAATCACCAGCGCTACGCCTCTCTTTCTGATTTTTCCTAATGCTGCCATTTTTGACTATTTTTTTTATTTAAATTATTCTATCTTTATTAACACGTGCACACGTAGATGCGCACAAATCGGGCACAAAATTACAAAATTTACTGCAAACGAAGAAATTTTTAAGCAAAAAACCACTCATTCTACCACCTTTAATCGCACCAGCTCGATTTTTGTGGCTGTATTCTTGATGATTTTGAACTCATAACCGGCTATTGTGACCACCTCGTTGAGCTTGGGGAACGACTGATATTCGTGGAGGATCAGACCGCCTAGTGTCATATAATCATCATTCTCCGGCAAGTTTAGTTCGAACATCTCGTTGATCTTCTCTATCTCCAGTCGGGCTGAGAGCACATATTCGTGCTCACTGATCTGCTTCGCCACATGGTTGGAGTTGTCGTGCTCGTCCTCAATCTCACCCGTGATCTCCTCCATGATATCCTCGAGTGACACCAGACCGCTGGTGCCGCCAAACTCATCCACCACCACTGCCAGCGAGCGCTTCTCCTGCATCAGCATACGCATCAGCTTGGAAGCCAGCATCGTCTCAGGCACATAGGAGATGCTACGCACCAGAGACGGACTCAGACTGTTCAAGGCGGCATCCGACTGAGCGGCTGTCAGGCGGAACATATCACTGGAGTGTACATAGCCTGTGATATGATCGATATCCTCATGATAGACAATGATCTTGCTGTGCCCGCTCTCCACGAACACCTGCTGAAGACCGCTGATCGTCGTCGTGTCCTCCACCGCATCGATCTCCGTGCGGGGCACCATGCAGTCGCGCACCTTCGTCTCAGAGAAATCGAGGGCATTCTGGAAGATCTTCACTTCCTCGTCGATCTTGTCATCATCGGCGGCATTGTCAATACTGCTCTGCACGAGGTAGTCGAGATCCACCTTCGTGAACTCATGTTCGTCGGCATCCTTATTCATACGGATACCCACCAGACGGAGCAGTCCCTTCGACAGCAGCGTGGCCAGACGTGATATGGGATATAGCACCACATAGAACAGATAGGCAGGCACCGCAAAGAAGGTGAGCAGGGTGTTCGGATTGTTCTTGAAGATGGATTTGGGAATGAATTCGCCTGTAAAGAGCACCACCAGCGTCGACAGCAGCGTATCACAGGTGACGCGCATGCCATCACTCAAGGGATAGAAGAGTGTCTCGTCGAAGATCTTCGCGAAGAGGATACCATATATCACCAGCGCAATGTTATTGCCCACCAGCATCGTGGAGACAAAATTATTGGGGTGCTGATAGAAGATTGCGATAGCTTTCTGAGCCAGACCGTTCTTCTCCTTGTCCATCTCAGCCAACAGACGGTTGCTGGAGACAAAGGCTATTTCCATGCCTGAGAAGAAAGCAGAGGCCAGCAGGGAGACGATAAGCCAGATGATCAGTGCTGTCATGGGGCGGTCCTCCTGTGTTTTTGGGCTGCCTGACGCATGGGCTCCTCCACCGTTGCGGTATCTGCAGGATTCTGAGGCTGTTCCTCAGCCTTGCTCTCGCCAGTCATATCCTCCCGTTCGAAAGAGCCTTTCGAGTTGCTGACCATATAATGGCGCATCTGCTCATCGCTACGGAAATAGGAGCCTTCCATCTGGCGTTCAGGGGTGACCACCTTCGAGAACACGTTGGAATAGAGTTCATGTTTCATCCCATCCCAATAAAGTTCCTCGCTGGTGTAAATCAGTCCGTTGATATTGCGGATACGCACCCTACCCCGCAGATGCCAGAGCTTCTGCTGGTCATAATACCAGGCTGTATCTGCCTGGATATAAGCCTGCACATGAAATTTCTCGTCGAACTGTTCGAAGAAGACACCTTTTTCGAAAGTCCAGCGCGACGGATGGCGCACCATGTTCACATCCCAACGTTCTGTCACGATGCGGTACTTGATGACACCTGAGTCGCTGATCAGCGTGTTGACGCCATAGGAAGTCATCATCGACACAGAGTCACGGTCAAAGATGGGAGGTGCGGTATGCTCCTTCACCTCATTCCCACAGGAGAAAAAGCAAAAAGGTAAAAAGGTAAGAAGGTAAAATACCCCTTTTACTTTTTTACTTTTATCCTTTTTTACCTTTAATCTACCTTCCATTTTGCAAACCATCTCTCGTTGAAGGTAAGTCCGATGTTGATGCGGAAGGTGTTCTCCTTAACCAGATTTGAAGCAGAACGACGGTTCCACTCTGCACTGATGTTCAGAATAGAACGGTGGTTGTAATTATTCAGGATAGGTATGCCGAAGCCGAGGCTGACATGATATTCTTTGGGACCATCACCATTATTAATATAATAATAAGGTGTAGTATAGCCGGCACCGATACGATAGCGCACACGGTTGAAGAACTTCACACTGTTGGCATTAGGCACATACTCGGCACCTACATTCACACGGTGCATATCCTTCAAGAGACCGGATTTCAACTGATAGGAGCCTTTGCCATTGCCTTCATCGACATACTCCGGCATCACCACATTACCCCATTTCTGCATCTGGTAATCAACCCCCACACGCAATTTGTTGCCATGCTGAAAGGCCAGTCCTGCACCATAGGTCCAGGGCAGTTCGATGGCATCATCAAGCTGATAAGTCAAAGAGTCTCTCTGACCGGTTGTAGATTTTCTGTTGGTAATGATACACTCAGGGTCGGCACCCGTGTTATGTCCCGGACTGACAACCACACCAAGTGTCAATTTGTCATTCTTGCTCAACGGCTGTACATATTGCAGACCAATATCGAGCCGGTAGCTATTCATGGTGGTACGATAGATCTTGGTCAGTGTGTTCACATCGCTGGTACTGCTGGTAGCTACGCTACGCTCTCCGGTACCCCAGAGATAGGCAAAGTTGAAACCTACTGACAAGGGTTTGATGATCTGATAGCCTAAGCCGAGGAACACCTGGTTATAGCCGCCCGAACCTTCGTGTGTCGTACGGATCGTGGCATCCACTTCAGGAAGTCTTTCCCTGGTATAGTATTTATAGCCGACATTCGAATAAGGCAGGATACCGAAAGACATACCCAGATGCTTCATCAGGCGCAAAGTACCTACCACATAGTCAAAACCACCACTTTTCGAATTAAGTTTCTCCTGCCCCTCGCGCATCTGAGTTGTCTGAAGAGACAATCCTGCGTCGAAAATGAAAGTAAGAGAATCAACAGATGAATAGGAAGCAGGGTTCATCGGGTTGACTTCGTTTCCCATACGGAAACCGTAACCAACACCACCCATACCTTTATTCTGTCCAACAGTCTGATTAGCCAGGTCTCCAAGTCCGAACTGGCTATAAGGTGAGTTCGTGCCACTCTGTGCTGAGGCACCTATAGTTGTCAGTGCCATCAAGGCAAGACAACAGAGAGATTTATTCATATTTTGAGCTTTATTTCTATAGAAAATCATTTCAGCGTGCAAAATTATTGAAAAAAATTGGAATAAAACGCTTTTTACTGCAAAATATAAGCTATTTTTGCATCGTGAAACATTTAAGAAAGGATTTTTGTACATTTTTAGGTATCATTCTGATGATACTTCCGCTCAAAGCGGCAGCCCAGGATTCACTTCTCACAAATGCGATGGATTCTGTGGAGGTCAGTCTGCTCACCTGCTCACCGCATGAAGAGATCTATAGTCTGTATGGCCACACCGCCCTGCGATGGCATGACCTCAGAACCCAGGAAGACCTGGCCTTCAACTGGGGTGTTTTCAACTTCAAGAAGCCCTATTTTGTACTGCGCTTTGTGTTTGGTCTGACCGACTATGAGTTGGGGGCTGTCCCCATGAAATACTTCATGGAGGAGTATCGCCAGGTGGGCAGCAGTGTCACTGAGCAGGTGCTCAATCTAACTGCTGAAGAGAAGAACAACCTCTACCTGGCATTGGTAAGAAACCTACAGCCAGAGAATAAAATTTATCGTTATAATTACTTCTACGACAACTGCTCAACACGCCCAAGAGATATCATCGAGCAAAGCATAAACGGAAAGGTGGAATATACTGATAAAGAAGGTTTTACGCCATCATACAGAGAGATGATTCATATCTGTACAAGAAACCACCCATGGGCTACATTCGGTAATGATATTTTACTTGGCATAAAAGCTGATTTCGCCACTGACAGACGGCAGCAGGAGTTCCTGCCAGACCATCTGCTTTACGACTTCGATCGGGCACAGATTTATGCCAATGGCGACTATCGTCCGTTGGTCAAGGAAAGAAAAACCATTGTGCCGGCAGGCGTACAGGTAATTGAGCCTGACTTCCTGTTCACCCCTATGGAATGTGCCTATGCATTGCTTGTCATCTCCCTCATCATCATAGCCATTGAATGGCGGAAAAAGAAGACGTTCCGACTATGGGATACATTATTAATGGTAGCCCAAGGACTGGTGGGATTAGTGCTGTTTGTCATGCTGTTCTCCCAGCATCCCACCACCAGCACCAATCTGCAGCTGTTGCTGTTTAATCCCCTGCCCTTCTTCTTCCTGCCTACTGTCATCAGGGGGCGCGCCACCCGTTGGTGGATCCTGCAAGCCGCACTGTTTACTTTGTTTATGATTGGCAGTCTTTTCCAGAACTACGCAGAAGGGATGATCATTGTGGCACTATGTTTGCTGCTTAGATCAGCGATTCATTTCAAAAACTGAAGCATAAATTTGGTTTTTCGGTGATTTTGTGCTATCTTTGCACCCGTTTTTACGTAGTAAACAATAAAAATTAGATAAAAAGATGAATTTCAACAAGATTTTGAAGTCGCTCTTTGGAGACAAATCCTCGCGCGACATGAAACTGATTCAGCCGTTTGTGGAGCAGGCAAAGGCTGCTGCCGCAAAGGTGGAATCACTGGATAACGATGCCCTCCGCCAGCGGACGAAGGAACTGCAGAAGCAGGTTCAGGACTCTGCCAATCCCCAGAAGGCACGTATTGCAGAACTGAAGGCCACCATCGAGAGCACCCCTATTGACGAGCGTGCCGATATCTTCGCACAGATCGATAAGATTGAGAAAGAGGTGCTTGAGATCTACGAGAAAGCCCTCGACGAGGTGATGCCTGAGGTGTTTGCGATTGTCAAAGAGACCGCCCGCCGCTTTGCAGAGAATGAGGAGACCGTTGTGACAGCCACCGATTTTGACCGCGAGTTGGCTGCCGACCCCAAGAAGGATTTTATCACCATCGATGGCGACAAGGCTATCTACCATAACCACTGGACAGCAGGCGGTAACGACCTGAAGTGGGAAATGATCCACTACGACGTACAGCTCTTCGGCGGTACGGTGCTCCATCAGGGAAAGATTGCCGAGATGGCTACTGGTGAAGGTAAGACCCTCGTGGCTACCCTCCCCGTCTTCCTGAATGCACTGACAGGTAATGGCGTACATGTGGTAACAGTGAACGACTATCTGGCAAAGCGTGACTCCGAGTGGATGGGTCCGCTCTATATGTTCCATGGACTCTCTGTGGACTGTATCGACAAGCACCAGCCCAACTCAGAGGAGCGTCGTAAGGCCTACCAGGCTGATATCACTTTCGGTACCAACAATGAGTTTGGTTTCGACTACCTGCGTGACAATATGGCAGTCTCACCTGCCGACCTGGTGCAGCGTTCTCATAACTACGCCATCGTCGATGAGGTTGACTCCGTGTTGATCGATGATGCCCGTACCCCTCTGATCATCTCAGGTCCTGTGCCCAAGGGCGACGATCAGATGTTTGAGGAATACCAGCCTCTGGTGGAGCGCCTGGTGGGTGTTCAGCGCCAGTTGGCCACTCAGTATCTGGCAGATGCCAAGACATTGATTACTGAAGGTAACAAGCTGATGGAGGCTGGCAACAAGAAGGATGGTCAGGAGAAGCTCGACGCAGGTTTCCTGTCGCTCTACCGTTCTCACAAGGCACTGCCTAAGAACAAGCCCCTCATCAAATATCTGTCTGAGGAAGGTATCAAGGCAGGTATGTTGAAGACCGAGGAGATCTATATGGAGAACAACAACCGTCGTATGCCTGAGTGTATCGAGCCTCTCTATTTCGTGGTGGATGAGAAACTCAACTCATGCGACCTCACCGATAAGGGTACGGCTTGGTTGGCTAAGCAGGTGAACGATGCGGAGCTGTTCGTATTGCCCGACATCACCTCAGAGCTCTCAGCCCTTGAGGCAGAGGCCAATATCTCTGATGAGGATCGCCTGAACAAGAAAGACGAGCTGTTGAACCACTACGCCATCCAGAGTGAGCGCGTACATACCCTGCAGCAGTTGCTGAAGGCCTATTGTATGTTTAATAAGGACGACGAGTATGTGGTGATCGATGGTGAGGTGAAGATTGTGGATGAGCAGACAGGCCGTATCATGGAAGGTCGCCGTTGGAGTGACGGACTGCACCAGGCTGTAGAGGCCAAGGAGCACGTGAAGGTAGAAGCTGCCACCCAGACCTTTGCCACCATCACCCTGCAGAACTACTTCCGCATGTATCACAAACTGGCAGGTATGACCGGTACAGCTTCTACAGAGGCAGGTGAGTTCTGGGATATCTATAAGCTCGACGTGGTGGAGATTCCTACGAATCGTCCTGTGATCCGTAACGACCAGGACGACCGTGTGTATAAGACAGCCCGTGAGAAATATAACGCCGTCATCGACGAGATTGTGAAGATGCGTGAGAGCGGTCGTCCTACGCTGGTAGGTACCACCTCCGTGGAAATCTCTGAGTTGCTGTCGAAGATGCTGTCAATGCGAAAGATTCCTCATCAGGTGCTGAACGCCAAGCTCCACCAGAAGGAGGCCGACATTGTGGCACTGGCAGGTCAGTCAACCAACGGACTGGGTGCTGTGACGATTGCCACCAACATGGCAGGTCGTGGTACCGATATCAAGCTGTCACCTGAGGTGAAGGCTGCAGGCGGTCTGGCCATCATCGGTACAGAGCGTCATGAGAGCCGTCGTGTGGATCGCCAGTTGCGTGGACGTGCCGGACGTCAGGGTGACCCGGGTTCTTCCGTCTTCTATGTATCACTCGAAGACAAGCTGATGCGTCTGTTCGCCTCAGAGCGTATCGCCTCCGTGATGGACCGTCTGGGCTTCAAGGAGGGCGAGATGATTGAGAGTCCGATGATCTCCAAGAGCATCGAGCGTGCCCAGAAGAAGGTGGAGGAGAACAACTTCGGTATCCGTAAGCGTCTGATTGAGTACGATGATGTGATGAACAAGCAGCGTACCGTGATCTACGAGAAGCGTCGTCACGCCCTGATGGGTGAGCGTATCGGTATGGATATCGCCAACATCATCTGGGACCGTGTGGTGAATATCATTGAGAACAACGACTATCAGGGTTGCAAGGAGGAGTTCCTACATATCCTGGCAATGGAGGTGCCCTTCACCAGCGAGGAGTTTATCAACCAGCCGCGTGAGGTACTGACAGAGAATGCCTTCCAGGCAGCTATCGGCAACTTCAACCGCCGCACAGAGCGTATCCAGACCGTTGCCAACCCCATCATCAAACAGGTGTATGAGAACCAGGGACAGATGTATGAGCGTATCATGGTACCTCTCACAGACGGACGCCGTATGTTCAATATCCCCTGTAACCTGAAGGAGGCTTACGACACTGAGTCGAAGTCTGTCGTGAAGGAGTTCGAGAAGAGCATCCTGCTGCATATCATCGACGACTCTTGGAAGGAGAACCTGCGCCAGCTCGACGAGCTGAAGCATTCCGTACAGAATGCCAGCTACGAGCAGAAGGATCCGTTGCTGATCTTCAAGCTGGAGAGTGCCAAGGTGTGGGACGATATGATCAACGAGATGTACAACCGCATCTGTTCGATCCTGACACGCGCCCAGATTCCTGAGATGCAGCAGCAGGTACAGGAGGCAGCGCCTGAGCAGCGCACCCAGCGTCAGCAATACACAGAGAGCAAGCAGCAGATTGGCGAGGAACAGCTGGTTGACCGCAACCAGCAGGCAGCAGCCCAGCAGGACACCCGTGCCCAGCAGCCTCGCACCCCGATTACCAAGGACAAGCTGCCAGGTCGTAACGATCCCTGTCCTTGCGGAAGCGGCAAGAAATTCAAGAACTGTCACGGAAAAGGAATTGTATAAGCGATGATTACAATCAGCAATTTACAGAAGCAGTTCGGTGAGACAATAGCATGCGATATCCCCTCGTTGACCATCAACGACGGGGATATCCTTGGTTTAGTGGGTAACAATGGCGCCGGCAAGACAACGCTCTTCCGCATGATGCTCGATCTGTTGAAGCCTGATGCAGGCGAGGTGCTGCTCGACGACATCAATCCCGCAGCGTCAGAAGGCTGGAAAGCCTCAACAGGTGCCTATATCGACGAGGGCTTCCTCATCGACTTCCTCACCCCGGAAGAGTATTTCGCCTTTATCGGCAAGATCACCAACATGACACAGGAGGCTGTTGATGAACGTCTGAAGGACTTCGAGAAACTCGCTGGTGGCGAGATCTTCGGACACAAGAAACTCATCCGCAACCTCTCTGCTGGTAACAAGCAAAAGGTAGGCATCATGTCAGCCCTCTTCAATCGTCCCAAGCTGGTGATCCTCGATGAGCCCTTCAACTTCCTCGACCCTTCGAGTCAGAACATCCTGAAGCACGAACTCAAGGAGTATCGTCAGCAGACTGGTGCCACGATTCTGATATCCAGTCACAACCTGCAGCACACGGTTGACATCTCCACCCGCATCACCCTGCTTGAGAAAGGACATATCATCAAAGACCTGTCGAACGAGAACGGCAGTGCCAAAACAGAATTAGAGAACTATTTCGATCAGGAAACAGAATAACACATGAAACTCTCAGAATTAAACACTGGTGAAAGTGGCGTTATCGTCAAGGTATTAGGTCACGGTGGCTTCCGTAAGCGCATCATTGAGATGGGTTTCGTGAAAGGTAAAAAGGTGGAAGTGCTGTTGAATGCCCCCCTGCAAGACCCCGTGAAATACAAGCTGATGGGCTACGAGGTATCGCTCCGCCATCAGGAGGCAGATATGATCGAGGTCATCACCGAGGAAGAGGCCCGACAGCAGGAACAGCCCAAGACGACGGTTGCCCCTCCCATCAATGAAGCAGACCATCAGGACGACTTCCTGCAGCATATCGCCCTACAGAAGCGCCGTACCATCAATGTGGCGCTGGTAGGCAATCCCAACTGTGGTAAGACCTCACTCTTCAACTATGCCAGTGGTGCCCACGGACATGTAGGCAACTACAGCGGTGTCACCGTCGATGCCTCTGAGGCCCATGCCTCCTACTTCGGCTATGAGTTCAACCTGGTCGATCTGCCAGGCACCTACTCCCTCTCCTGCTATTCGCCAGAGGAGCTATATGTACGTAGTCATCTCACCGAACAGATCCCCGATGTGGTGATCAACATCGTCGATGCCTCCAATCTGGAGCGCAACCTCTACCTCACCACCCAGCTGGTGGATATGAACATCCGTATGGTCTGTGCCCTGAACATGTATGATGAGTTCGAACGTCGTGGCGACCGGGTGGATATCCCCACCCTCAGCACCCTGTTCGGTATGCCGATGATCCCCACGTCGTTTAAGAGCGGCATGGGTGTCAAGGAACTGTTCAAGGCAGTCATCCAGGTCTATGAGAACACCGACAAGACCACCCGTCACCTCCATATCAACTATGGTCACGAGATAGAAGCCGGTATCGCGCATATCCAGAAATACCTGAAGGCCGACGAGCATATCCGTCAGCGCTACTCCACCCGTTACCTCGCCATCAAGATGCTGGAGAACGACTCACATATCATCGACTATGTGGAACAGCACATGGCAGGCGAAGATCGTACGGAGGAGCGCAAACAGCTGATGGCAGCCCGTGTGAAGGCGGCAGCCCGTGTGTTGGAAGAGACGAAAACCGATGCCGAGACAGCCATCATGGATGCCAAATACGGCTTTATCAACGGCGCGCTGAAAGAGGCGAGATTCAAGACAGGCTCTAAGGAAGACACTTATAAGACAACCCATAGGATCGACTGGTTGCTCTCGCATAAGTACCTGGGATTCCCCATCTTCTTCCTCATGCTCTACGTGATGTTTGAAGTCACCTTCTCACTGGGCCAGTATCCGATGGACTGGATCGACGAAGGTGTAGCCTGGTTGGGTGACCAGATCAGTGAGACGATGGCAGACGGTCCGCTGAAGGCGATGCTGGTAGATGGTGTCGTGGGTGGTGTAGGCTCCGTGATTGTCTTCCTGCCCCAGATCCTCATCCTCTACTTCTTCATCTCACTGATGGAGGATTCAGGCTATATGGCTCGTGCCGCCTTCATCATGGATAAGCTGATGCACAAGATGGGACTTCATGGCAAGTCTTTCATTCCGCTCATCATGGGCTTCGGCTGCAATGTGCCTGCCATCATGGCAACACGCACCATTGAGAGCCGTCGTTCACGCATCATCACAATGATGATCCTGCCCTTCATGAGCTGTTCTGCCCGCCTACCTATTTATATTATGATAGCCGGCACCTTCTTCTCGCTGCAATACCGTTCTTGGGTACTGCTGTCACTCTATGCCATCGGCATCCTGATATCCGTGATTGTCAGTAAGGTATTCTCCTCACTGGTCATCAAGGGTGAGGACACCCCGTTCGTGATGGAGCTCCCACCCTACCGCTGGCCGACACCAAGAGCCATCTGGCGTCACACCTGGGAGAAAGGTAAGGAGTATCTCAAGAAGATGGGTGGCATCATCCTGGTAGCCTCTATCATCGTCTGGGCACTGGGCTACTATCCCCACAACGAAGCGCTCGACGTGCCGCAACAACAGGAGCAGAGCTATATCGGTCGCATGGGTAAGACCATAGAGCCCATCTTCGAGCCGCAGGGCTTCAACTGGAAACTCGATGTGTCGCTGTTGGCTGGTGTAGGTGCCAAGGAGATTGTAGCCTCCACCATCGGTGTGCTCTACAGTGGCGACGACTCCTTTGGCGACGATGACACATTCAGCGACGATTCGGAGAAATATACCCGTCTGCGCCAGATGATGACCAAGGAAGGCATCACCCCTCTGGCAGCTTATGCGTACCTTATTTTTATATTGCTCTACTTCCCCTGCATCGCCACCGTTGCCGCCATCAAGAGTGAGACGGGCTCCTGGCGCTGGGCTCTCTTCGCCGCAGGCTACACCACCGCTGTCGCCTGGCTCGCCTCCGCCCTCGTCTTCCAAATCGGAAGATTGTTTATTGGTTAACGTTTAATGGAAAAAATCATCTTAGGTATCGACCCTGGAACCAACCTGATGGGCTACGGGCTTCTGAAGGTTGTAGATGGAAAAGCGCAGATGATCACCATGGGTGTGATCGACCTGCGCAAGTTCCCTGATGCCTATATGAAACTGGGACATATCTTCGAACGCGTCACAGGTATCATCGACGGCTACCTGCCTGACGAGATGGCTATCGAAGCCCCCTTCTTCGGCAAAAACGTACAGTCGATGCTGAAGTTAGGGCGTGCCCAAGGCACAGCCATCGCTGCCGCCATCCATCACGGCGTACCCATCCACGAATATGCGCCTATGAAGATCAAGATGGCACTCACGGGCACCGGCTCAGCCTCCAAGGAGCAGGTGGCTGGCATGCTGCAACGCCTGCTGAAGATTCCCAACGAGGAGATGGGTAAGTTTATGGATGCCACCGATGCCCTCGCCGCAGCCTACTGCCACTATCTGCAGATGGGGCGCCCCGAGAGCGAAGTAAAATACAGAGGCTGGAAGGATTTTGTGAACAAGAATCCGAATAAAGTAAAAAAATAGCAACGGGAAAATGAGAATGAAGACTATTTGTGTAAAGAACGCGATGGCGCGCAAGCCGGAGTGGTCGATGGCAGAACCCGTTGACTTCACCCTTGAAGAGAGGGAGCACATCGCCATCGTCGGACGTAATGGTGCCGGCAAGTCGATGTTCGTTGATATCATCACCGGGCGCCACCCCGCATTCCCCAATATGGTGACCTACGGTTTCGATGCCCCCTACGACAATATCAAGTATATCTCCTTCCGTGATACCTATGGTGGCGACAACGACAGGACTTACTTCTTGCAGCAGCGCTGGAACCAGATGGAGATCGACGAGGAGACACCAATTGTTGCCTCCAAGCTTGAGGAAGCCTACCAGCTGGCAGGCACCGACACCCCAGAGCGTCGTGCCCTCCAGCAGCATATCTACAAGCTGTTTCATCTCGAGTCACTTCTCGACAAATATATCATCCTCCTTTCGAGTGGCGAACTCCGCAAGTTCAAGTTAGCCTCCTCACTCTTTACCGATCCCCGTGTCCTCATCATGGACAACCCCTTTATCGGACTCGATGCCGAGACACGCGACCAGCTGAAGGAGCTCCTGGCAACCCTTTCTGAGGAACGTCACCTGCAGATCATCCTCGTGCTCTCAAGGTATGATGAGATCCCCGACTTCATCACCCACGTCGTGGAAGTCCGCGACATGCACGTGCTACCAAAAGTCTCCAAAGAGACTTTTGACAATAACCGTGAACCAATAACCAATAACCGTTATCCAATAACCGAACTGCCCGAAGGGCAGAAGCCGGAGGAAGAAAAAACAGTTATTGGTTATTGGTTACCGGTTATTGAATTTAAGGATGTTTCCATTCGCTATGGCAGCCGGACCATCCTGAAAGACCTCACCTGGACCGTCAACCAGGGCGAACGTTGGGCACTCTCTGGTCAGAACGGCAGTGGCAAATCCACCCTGCTCTCACTCGTCTGTGCCGACAATCCACAGCGCTATGCCTGCGACATCACACTCTTCGGACACAAACGAGGCAGCGGCAACAGCATCTGGGACATCAAGAAGCATATCGGCTACGTGTCGCCAGAGATGCACCGCAGCTACCGCCAAGACATCCCCGCTATCCGTATCGTAGCCAGTGGACTGCAAGACACCATCGGTCTCTATGCCAAGCCCAAAGAGGCAGAATACGACATCTGTCGCCAATGGATGGATGTCTTTGGCATCGGTCACCTCGCCGAGCGCACCTTCCTGAAGATGTCGAGTGGCGAACAGCGTCTGGTGCTCCTAGCCAGAGCCTTTGTCAAAGACCCCGACCTGCTGATTCTCGACGAGCCCCTTCACGGACTTGACAACTACAACCGCCGTCTGGTGAATGATGTCATCGAGACCTTCTGCCAGCGTCCTGACAAGACCCTCATCTTCGTCACCCACTACCAGGAAGAGCTCCCCTCCGTCATCGACCACGCCATCACCCTCCAACGGCATTAGTTCACCAACGGCTTCATATCCCATCCCGTGTTCCTAGGGATCGTGTTTCTCTCTTTACTACATTTAATTCTAGCAATTGTTACATTTAAATCCAGCAAGTTCTAAAATTAAATCTAGCAAATGCTGGTTTAAGAGTACATCGTTCCTGATTCCCTGTGCAAATAAATAAGGTACGCACAAAGTCGCGCGTACCTTAATAATTATAAGAGAGGGTGTAAGAACTCTTACTTGTCGTCCATCAGGGTGGCGGTGCGGACACGGGAGAGCGTCTCGGGTGTCATCTGCAGATAGCTGGCGATATACACCAACGGGGCACGGAGCACCAGCTGGGGCTGATTCTTCACCAGTTTCTGATAACGGTCCTGTGCGCTCTCGAAACGGAGCATGTCGGCATGATGCTGACTTAGGATCAGCGACTCTTCGAGTATCTTACGATACAGGATCTGGATGTTCACACTCTTCATGGCTACTGCCTCAAGGTCGGCCTTGGGCAAGGCAATGAGGATGGTGGGCTCCAGTGCTTTGATCTGTAATTTAGTAGGCTGCTCGCGAAAGAGGCTCTCGATACACATCACGATATTGTTTTCGGTGGCCATGTACTCGGTGAGCTCCTTGTCGTTCTTGAAATAGAACTGGCGTACCAAGCCCTTTACAACCCAGTAAATGTTGGTACAGATCTCTCCTTCACGAAGAATAAACTCGTTCTTCGCAAACTTCATGGGCACCAGGATGCTCTCGAGCATATCGAGCTCATCGTGCGTCATCGTGCTGTAACGACGGGCTAATTCGCGCGCCACGTCTCTCGTAGTAATGCTAATGTTTGGCATAATTCCTAATTTGGGGCCTTTAGTTTCTTAATTATGTTATTGATTCTATGCTTAGTCGAGTTTCAGGACGGCGAGGAAGGCTTTCTGAGGCACCTCCACATTGCCGATCTGCTTCATGCGTTTCTTACCGCGCTTCTGCTTCTCAAGCAGCTTGCGCTTACGGCTCACGTCACCGCCATAGCACTTGGCTGTGACATCCTTGCGTACCTGCTTCACCGTCTCACGGGCAATGATCTTGGCGCCGATCGCTGCCTGAATGGCGATATCGAACTGCTGACGGGGGATCAGCTCCTTCAGCTTCTCACACATCCGCCGGCCAAAGGTGACGGCATTATCCTGATGGGTCAGCGTGGAGAGGGCATCTACCGGTTCGCCGTTGAGCAGGATATCCAACTTGGCAAGTTTCGAGGGGCGGAAGCCGTCGATATGGTAGTCGAACGAGGCATAGCCCTTGGAGATGGACTTCAGCTTGTCGTAGAAGTCGATCACGATCTCGCCCAGCGGCAGATGGAAATGCAGTTCAACACGGTTGCCTGACACATACTGCTGATCGATGAGCTCGCCACGCTTGTCGAGACAGAGCGTCATGATGGGACCGATATAGTCGGCTGCGGTGATGATAGAGGCACGGATATAGGGTTCCTCGATATGCTCAATCATCGTGAGATCGGGCAGTCCTGAGGGATTATGCACTTCCTTCACCTCACCCTGCTTCGTGTAGCACATATACGACACGTTGGGCACGGTGGTGATGACATCCATATCAAACTCGCGGTCGAGGCGCTCCTGTACAATCTCCATGTGGAGCAGTCCTAAGAAGCCGCAACGGAAGCCGAAGCCCAGCGCCACAGAACTCTCTGGCGTGAATGTCAGGGAGGCATCGTTCAGCTGCAACTTCTCGAGCGAGGCACGCAGATTCTCATAATCCGTGGGATCGATGGGATAGACACCCGCGAACACCATCGGCTTCACTTCCTGGAAGCCTTCGATGGCGGCACTACAGGGGGTGGCCACCTGCGTGATGGTATCACCCACCTTCACCTCCTTGGAGTTCTTGATACCGCTGATGATATAACCCACATCGCCAGTGTGCAGCTCCTTGCGGGGGATCATGTCCATCTTCAGCACACCGATCTCGTCGGCATCATACTCCATACCGGTATTGAAGAACTTCACATGATCGCCGCTCTTGATGGAGCCGTTGACAATCTTGAAGTAGGCAATGATGCCTCGGAAGGAGTTGAACACGGAGTCGAAGATCAGCGCCTGCAACGGGGCCTGCTCGTCGCCCTCGGGATGAGGGATGCGCTCCACAACGGCATTCAGGATATCCTCTACCCCCTCGCCTGTCTTACCTGAGGCACGGATGATGTCGGAGCGATCGCAACCGATCAGGTCGATGATCTCATCCTCCACCTCATCTGGCATGGCTGAAGGCATGTCTATCTTATTGATGACAGGGATGATCTCCAGGTCATGATCGATAGCCATATAGAGGTTGGAGATGGTCTGCGCCTGAACGCCCTGGGTGGCATCCACCACCAGCAGCGCACCTTCGCAGGCGGCTATCGAGCGCGACACCTCGTAAGAGAAGTCCACATGTCCCGGGGTGTCGATCAGATTAAGAATATACTTCTCACCCTGATACATATACTCCATCTGGATGGCATGACTCTTAATGGTGATACCGCGCTCACGCTCCAAATCCATATCATCAAGCATCTGACCTTCAGTGACTTGAATGGTCTTAGTGAATTCCAGCAAACGGTCGGCCAGGGTTGACTTACCGTGGTCGATATGGGCGATGATACAGAAGTTTCTTATATGGTCCATCAATATTATCTATACTTTTAAGTTGCAAAGTTACATTTTTTTTCGCGGAAAAGTGATATTTTTGCTTTTTTTTGTATCTTTGCACCAAAAAAATAGCATTCATTATGAAAAAGTTATGGATAATAGCCGCAATTGGCATCCTTCTGACAGGATGTCGTGAGTCGCTGGAAGACCGTTGTGCCCGTGAGGCGAAGGAATATACCGAGAAGAACTGCCCAGCAAAGATTGATGACAACATTACTTTGGATAGTATGGCTTTTGAGCGCGACACGCACACCTTACATTATTATTATACACTGACAGGCTTTGCTGACCGTGACAGTGTGATGGAAGAGGTGGATGCCGTTGGCGCCTTGAAACAAGACCTGAAAAACTCAACCACACTGCGTGTGTATAAGGAGAACAAATACCGCTTCGCCTACACCTATTACTCAGCGAAGGATCCTAAGAAGATCAGACTGGATGTGGTTTTCACAGATAAAGACTATTAAACGATAAGCCCCCGCCGATTGGCGAGGGCTTCATGATTATTCTTCCGGTTTCATGTTCGTGTAAACCGTCTGGACATCGTCGAAGTCTTCAAGCTTCTCTACCATCTTGTCGATGGTCTCACGCTGCTCAGCTGTCACATCCTTCAGGTCGTTGGGGATACGTGTGAACTCAGCACCCGTCACCTCGAAACCGTTCTCCTCCAAATGCTTCTGGATAGCGCCGAATGAAGAGGGATCGCCATAGATGGTGATGCTGTTCTCCTCCTCGTCCTCGTCGAACTCATCCTCTACACCATAATCAATCAGGTCGAGAATCATCTCGTCCATATCCAGACCGTCTGTCTTCTTGAAGGTGAACACAGCCTTGTGGTCGAACAGGAATGAGAGTGAACCCTGTGTACCCAGGTTACCATTGAACTTGTTGAATACTGAACGAACGTCACCTACCGTACGGGTGGTGTTGTCGGTCAGTGTCTCAACGAAGATGGCGATACCGTGAGGGCCATATCCCTCGTAGGTTACCTCCTTGTAGTCGCTCTGATCCTTACCCATTGCGTTCTTGATGGCACGCTCGATGTTATCCTTCGGCATGTTCTCGCGCTTGGCGTTGGCAATGATAGCACGCAGTGCAGGGTTGTTCTCAGGCTCTGGACCGCCAGCCTTCACGGCAATGGCAATCTGCTTACCAATCTTTGTAAATGTCTTGGCCATGTGGCCCCATCGCTTCAGCTTCGTAGCCTTACGATATTCAAATGCTCTTCCCATATTTTAATAATTTAAAAATTCAAAAATTTAATAATGTAACAATTATTTTGCTCACGCAATTTTTACATTTTTACATTTTTACATTTATAACTTAGCGCAGTTGAGCTCCGAGTTTGGAGGTCAACTGAGCTATGAGCTTCTGCATGATCGCGTCGATCTGCTTGTCACCCATGGTCTTTTCTTCGTCCTGGAGGATGAAGTTGACGGCGTAGGACTTCTTGCCGGCGGGCAGCTTGTCACCCTCATAGACATCGAAGAGCTCTACTTTCTTCAGGAACTTCTTCTCGGTCTGACGGGCTATCTGCTCGATCTGGGCAAACTCCACACTGTTGTCAACCAGCAGGGCGAGGTCGCGGCTCACGGCAGGGAACTTGGAGATCTCGGTGTAGAGCACCTCGTTCTTCTTGGTGACCTTCATCAGGGCGGTCCAGTTCATCTCTGCATAATAGACAGGATTGTCGAGACCGAACTGCTTCTGCAGCTTCTTGGCGATGATACCCATCTCAACGAGTTTCTTTCCACCACGGTTCTCGATGGTGAGACCACTTGAGAAGATAGGGCTCTCTGATTTCTTACGAACCGTCATGCCGGGCTTCACACCAATACGACGGAGGATGTTCTCCACGTAAGCACTCAGCTCATAGAAGGTTGAGTCTTCGTTGGCGTGTGCCCAAGAGCCTTCCACGCGCTTTCCCGTAACCATCAGTGAACAATGATAAGCCTCCTTGTAAGCCTGCATTGGATCGTCATCATTCTTCTTCTCAGGATCGAATGTGTAAACGTTGCCGAACTCGAAGAAACGGAGGTTCTGGCGCTTGCGGTTCACATTGTGCTGGATACTCTCAAGACCACCGAACAGCAATGTCTGACGCATCACATTCAGATCGCTGGAAAGGGGATTCATGATGCGAACAAGTGAGGTATTGGTGTTGGGCTCAGCCTCATAATAGGCAGCCTTCGTCAGTGAGTTATTCAGAATCTCATTGAAACCTTCGCCTACCAGCTGCTCACTGATCAGGTTAGCCAGCTTATGCTTACGATCCTCATCACCCTTGATCACCAGAGAGCTCTTCAGCTGGGTGGGGATCTCCACATTATTATAGCCATAGATACGCAGGATGTCCTCTACCACATCGCAGGGGCGCTGCACATCCACACGGTAGGCAGGCACCTCAATGGTCAGGCCCTGTGCGTTCTCGAACTTAACCTCCATGTCGAGCGCACGACAAATAAACTTGATGGCACCAGAGGAGAGCTCCTTACCGATCAGACGGTTGACATAGTCGTATTTCAGTTCCACTACCGCATTCTTGATGGGCTCGGGATAGACATCGCAGATCTCCATCGACACCTTACCGCCTGCCAGCTCCTGACAGAGGATGGCTGCCTGCTGCAGGGCATAGATGGTGCCATTGGGATCGATACCACGCTCGAAACGGAAACTGGCATCGGTGCTCAGACCGTGGCGACGGGCACTCTTACGGATCCACGTGGGATGGAAGTAGGCACTCTCGAGCACCACGTTCCTGGTGGTCTCATAGGTTCCACTACCCTTTCCGCCGAACACGCCTGCGATACACATCGGCTCCTCGGCGTTGCAGATGGCCAGGTCGCGGTCAGAGAGCTTATGCTCCTCACCATCGAGGGTGACGAACGGTGTGCCCTCGGGCATCGTCTTCACCACAATCTTATGACCCTTCACCATATCTGCATCGAAGCAATGCAGGGGCTGACCATAGGCCATCATGATATAGTTGGTGATATCCACAATGTTATTGATGGGGCGCAGACCGATGGTGGTCAGTTTGTTCTTCAACCAGTCGGGTGACTCCTTTACCTCACAATCCGTGATGCTGACACAGGCATAGCGCTTGCAGGCCTCCTGATTCTCAATCTCCACCTCAACGGGCAGGTCGTGGTTGTCAACCTTAAACTTAGAGCAGTCGGGGCGATGCATCTCGGTGTCGTAGCCATTGCTCAGCAACCAGGCATACAGGTCGCGCGCTACACCCCAGTGGCTCAAGCCGTCGGCGCGGTTGGCTGTGATGTCAACCTCGATGAGCCAGTCGCTCTCCAGATGGTAATACTCTGCTGCAGGTGTACCTACTACCGCATCCTCGGGCAGTACGATGATACCTGAGTGATCGTTGCCGATACCAATCTCGTCCTCGGCACAGATCATACCGTTAGACTCGACACCACGCAACTTAGACTTCTTGATGACAAACTCCTGGTCGCCATCATAGAGCACACAACCCAGATCGGCCACGATGACCTTCTGACCTGCTGCCACGTTGGGAGCGCCACAGACAATCTGTGAGGGCTCGCCCTTGCCTAAGTCAACTGTTGTTACATGCAGGTGATCGCTGTTGGGATGAGCCTCACAGGTAAGCACCTTACCCACGTAGAGGCCCTTCAGACCACCCTTAATACTTTGTACTTCTTCCAATGCGTCAACTTCCAGACCTGTCGAGGTCAGTGCGTCGCACACCTCCTGCGCAGTCAGATCGAAATCAACGTATTCCTTCAACCATTTGTAGGAAATATTCATTATACCGATTTTTTAGTAATTACTAACTTGTGAAATTTCAGCGTGCAAAGGTACTAAAAAATCGGTATATACACAAATTTTTATTGAGAAAACTACTCAATACAGTTCATTAAGAAATCCACAGCCCCGTTAATACCGAAATTCCGAACGTCGAGAGAGATGTCGTAATTGCGGGCATCCGTCCAGTCTTTTCCAGTGAATGTCTTCGTATAGAGCTCACGGCTGTAGTCGTTATCCACCACCATCGCAGCCGCATCACGAAGGTCAAGGTCATACTTCTTGGCAATACGGCGCTTACGACAGTCTTCTGAAGAATGGATAAAGATCTTCAAGGCATTGGGATGGTCCTCAAAGATATGGAAACCGCAACGGCCCACAAGTACGCATGACTCCTGCTCTGCTATCTTGCGGATGGCAATGGCCTGAGCCTCAAAGAGGGCACGTGAGGTCTCGTCATGCTCCTGACCGTCGTATTCCGCCTTATTCATATAAGTACGGTAGAAGTTGGTGAAGTCGTCGCGCCACAAGGGGTTGCGGGCGGCAATACGCTCCATCGCATCCTCTACAACGGGAATACGCTTGGCCACTTCATTCAGGATTTGCTTATCGAGCAGTTTGACATTGAGGCGACGTGCCAACTCAGCTCCAATCTCATGACCGCCCGTTCCAAACTGGCGGCTGATGGTTATCACGAATTGTTCTTCTCTATTCATAGTGCTCCAATTTTTAGTAGTTAAACATTGATGCCACAAAGATACAAAAAAGTTTTGGTAACTCCAAATCTTTTTTAATATATTTTTCTAATGTTCATTTTCTTTCTGTCGCCAGAAAGATTTTGCAGGGCCAAGCCCTGCATGGTCACAACCACCCAACCCTCCTTATCCTAAGGAGGGCTTCAGACCACTCTCCAAACCTCTCGCCAATCTTTGGCAAGAGGCTTAGTTGATTCCGGGCAGAGACCGCCCTCCATCAAAGTTTTGGTATGGCTCTCGAGCCTTTGCCCTTCGCATACGCTCAGGGTTCGCCATGTTTTTCTCAAGCCGACTACGCTAAACGCTTGTCGTCGCGGAGCTCCTTGAAAAATTCTTGCGTCCCTTCGGTAGCAAGCCAGCAGAGCTGGAGCGCTTCGACAAGCGAAGCAGCAAAGCCGATTACCGCACTTCGTGCTCCATGTCTTCTCGTCGCGGTAGCTCCTCGAAAACATTCTTGGACGAGCCAAGCGACAAAGTCGATTACCGCACTTCGTGCTTCATGTTTCCTCGTCGCGGTAGCTCCTCGAAAACATTCCGCACGAGGAGGTCTTTAGAGGATGTACTATTATCGGAATCTTCTTCGATTCTTGTATCGCGTAAGCGAGACAAGCAAATCGACATGAGATGCTGTTTGAGCGAAGCGAGTTCATCGAATGATTACGATAATCGGACAGCCGGCCTCCGAGCTCAGGACGTTTTCGCACCTTTCTTTTTGATTCTTTCTCTTTCGGTGACGAAAGAAAAAGAATACCCCTGCATTATAGCCGTCCCCTCTTGGGGACTCTAAACTTTCTGGCGACAGAAAGAAATGAAAAGGAGGGTGATCATGCAGGGCAACGCCCTGCAAAAAAGATTATTAGCGAAGTTGCTGCAGGTAGGAGGCGGCGGCTTCGGCGCAGCGCTCGCCATCGACCCCAGCCGAGACGATACCTCCGGCATAGCCAGCCCCTTCGCCACAGGGGAAGAGTCCTTCTACCCGAATGTGTTGCAGCGTCTCATGATCTCTGACGATCCGCAAAGGACTGCTGGTTCTGGTCTCCACGGCAATCATCACTGCCTCGTTGGTCAGGAAGCCATGTGCCTGACGTCCAAATACTTTGAAACCTTCCTGCAGACGCTTGGAGATCATCTTCGGCAACCAGAAATGCAAAGGACTGGATATCAGTCCCGGGGCATAGGAAGACTTTGGCAGGTCATAGCTCAAACGCCCATTCACGAAGTCTGCCATGCGTTGGGCTGGAGCCGTCTGCTTCATATTACCCTGTTGCCAGCACAACTTCTCGAGTTCCTCCTGAAACGCCATCACCTTTAGTTCTGAACTTACATTATTACATTTTTCAATTTTTACATTGTCCAAGTCCTCTGGTCTTACTTCCACCACCATACCAGAGTTCGACCACTGGGTGCCACGATTGGCCGGACTCATGCCATTGACCACAATCTGCTCTTTATCCGTAGCCGCAGGAATCACGAAGCCACCAGGACACATACAGAAGGAATAGACACCGCGTCCATCGACCTGTGTCACCATCGCATATTCGGCTGCTGGCAGATACTTGCCCCGACCCTGTTTGGAGTGATACTGTATCTGATCGATCAGATGTGAGGGATGCTCCAGTCGCACTCCAACGGCAATGCCCTTTGCCTCCATCTCTATCTTCGCCTCAGCCAGATAGCGATAGACATCACGGGCGGAATGACCGGTTGCCAGAATCACTGGCCCGAAAAATTCTTTTTCGGTAACCGTTAACCGGGAACCAATAACCGTTTGCTCCGCCACAACCCCCACAACCCGGTTATTGTTTATTGGTTCACGGTTATTGTACAAAAGTCGGACGACTTTTGTCTGAAAGTGAACTTCGCCACCACTATTAATAATAGTATGGCGCATGGCCTCGATGACTTTAGGCAGTCGATCGGTGCCGATATGCGGATGGGCATCAGCGAGGATAGCCGTTGAGGCACCATGCTGACAGAACACATTCAGGATTTTTTCAATATTACCACGTTTCTTCGAGCGGGTATAGAGCTTGCCGTCAGAGTAGGCGCCTGCCCCACCCTCGCCGAAGCAGTAGTTGCTCTCGGCATCCACCTTCTGCGTCTTGGTGATGTTCGCCAGATCTTTCTTGCGCTCATGCACATCCTTGCCTCTTTCGAGGACGATGGGTCTTAACCCCAGCTCTATAAGTCGCAACGCAGCAAACAGGCCGCCAGGACCTGCCCCCACGACAATCACCTGAGGGCGACCTTCTACGTTCGGATATTCCGTCTTGACATATTCATCATCCTTTGGTTGCTCGTTGACATAGACCCTCACCTTCAGATTGACGAATATCTGTCGCTGGCGGGCATCGATGCTTCGTTTCAGGATCCTAACACCATAAATTGTACGTACGTCGAACCCGTATTCATCTGCCAGCCAACTTCTTAGTCTGTCTTCCTGCGCTGCCACTTCCGGCACTACACGTATCTGATATTCATTCGTCATAGCTCATATTTTTGGCAAAGGTACAAAGAAATGTTCGAAAATACAAAAAAACATGTTTTTATTTGGTATTTTGCTCACTTAATCGTACCTTTGCAGCGCCGTTGGAGAAGTCCCCCATTGTAGCAGGGGTACCGGCGGTAAGATAAATTGCATAGAAATATGAAAGTAATGAAATTCGGCGGAACGTCCGTAGGTTCCGTAAAAAGCATTCTTAGCTTGAAAAAAATTGTGGAGGCAGAGGCTCGGACGCAACCTGTCATTGTAGTAGTAAGCGCACTCGACGGCATCACTGACAAACTGATCGCTATTTCCCAAATGGCCCTCAAAGGTGATAAACGTTATCGTGAAGAGTTTGACGGCATGATGGAACGTCACCATCAAATGATTGACACGATTATCACCGATCCCCAGAAACGCGAAAATTTATTCAAGAGAGTAGATTCGCTCTTCGAGCAGTTGAAGAGTATCTATTTCGGTGTCTATCTGATTCACGATCTTTCGGAGAAGACACAGGATGCCATTGTGTCTTACGGTGAGCGACTGTCATCGAACATCGTAGCTGCTTTAGTGAAGAATGGTGTGCGCATGAACTCGCGTGACTTTATCCGTACGGAGAAGAAACTGGGTAAGCACATGATTGATGCCGACCTGACCACCCAATTGGTAAAAGAGAATTTCAAGGAGCTGAACGACAATCAGATCTATGTTGTTCCGGGATTTGTGGCACGTGACCGTGACACCCATGAGACGACCAATCTGGGTCGTGGCGGTTCTGACTATACCGCTTCTATTTTGGCTGCTGTGCTGAATGCCGAAGTGCTTGAGATCTGGACGGATGTGGATGGCTTTATGACTGCTGATCCCAAGGTAATCAAGAGTGCTTATACGATTAACGAACTGTCGTACATAGAGGCGATGGAGCTTTGTAACTTCGGTGCGAAAGTGATTTATCCGCCGACCATCTATCCCGTCTGTGTCAAGAATATACCTATCAAGGTAAAGAACACCTTCAACCCAGAACATCCGGGTACACTCATCAAATCGAAGATTGAGAATGACGAAAAGCCCATTAAGGGTATCTCAAGCATCAAGGGCACCTCACTGATTACGGTGACGGGTCTCTCCATGGTGGGTGTCATCGGTGTGAACCGCCGTATCTTCACCACACTGGCCAACAAGGGTATCTCTGTGTTCATGGTATCTCAGGCCTCATCAGAGAATTCAACTTCTATCGGTGTACGCGACGAGGATGCCACAGCTGCAGCAGAAGTGCTGAACGCCGAGTTTGCCAAGGAGATTGAGACAGGTGCCATGTTCCCCATGCAGGTAGAGAGTGGTCTGGCCACTATCGCTATCGTGGGTGAGAACATGAAGCAGACACCAGGTATCGCCGGAAAGCTGTTCGGCACGTTAGGTCGTTCTGGTATCTCCGTGATTGCCTGTGCCCAGGGTGCCTCAGAGACGAACATCTCATTCGTGGTTGACGGCAAGTTCCTGCGTAAGTCACTCAACGTGCTGCACGACTCCTTCTTCCTGTCGGAATACAAGGTGCTCAACCTCTTTATCTGCGGTATCGGAACAGTGGGTGGCATGCTGCTTGAGCAGATCCGTACCCAGCAGCAGTTCCTCATGCAGTCACGCAGACTGAAGCTGAATGTGGTTGGTATCTCTGATGTTGACAACTTCGTACTCGACCGTGACGGTATCAACCTCGACAACTACGTGGAGGTGCTGCGTGCAGGCTATCCTGCCAATACAGAGCACATGCGCGATGAGATCGTGAAGATGAATATCTTTAACTCCGTCTTCGTGGATTGTACTGCCAGCAAACAGATAGCAACGCTCTACCAGACATTCCTGGAGCATAACATCAGTGTGGTGGCTGCCAACAAGATCGCGGCATCAAGCGATTATGACAGTTACCTGAAACTGAAACAGACAGCCCGCGACAAGGGTGTGTGGTTCCGTTACGAGACCAACGTAGGTGCTGGTCTGCCAATTATCGGTACCATCAACGACCTCTGCAACTCGGGTGATAAGATCCTGAAGATTGAGGCAATCCTCTCTGGTACGCTGAACTTCATCTTCAACGAGATTGCCGCTGATGTGCCCTTCTCTGAGACGGTGCGTCGTGCCAAGGAGCAGCGCTACTCTGAGCCTGACCCACGTATCGACCTCAGTGGTACGGATGTGATCCGCAAGCTGGTGATCCTGACGCGTGAGGCTGGTTACAAGGTGGAACAGGATGATGTAGAGAAGCATCTCTTCGTGCCCGACAGCTACTTCGAAGGCAGCATCGACGACTTCTGGAAGCGTCTGCCTGAGTTGGATGCCGACTTCGAGGCGCGTCGTAAGGTGCTGGAAGCTGACAATAAGCGCTGGCGCTTTGTGGCCACGATGGAAGCTGACGAGAACGATCCATCGAACTTCAAGACCAGTGTGGCGTTGAAAGAGGTGCCTTACGGACATCCCTTCTACGGACTGGAAGGCTCAAACAATATCGTGCTGCTGACTACTGAGCGCTATAAGGAATACCCGATGCTGATTCAGGGCTATGGTGCCGGTGCAGCCGTTACCGCCGCCGGTGTCTTTGCAAACATCATGTCAATCGCTAATATCTAGCGATTGACAATGTAAAAATTATTACGAAGTGAAACGAGTAATTATACTTGGTGATGGCATGGCAGATCTTCCCGTCGAGCGGCTCGGTGGGAAGACCTTATTGCAATATGCCCATAAGCCCATGATGGACCAGCTGGCGCGTGAAGGACGCTGCGGCAGACTCGTCACTGTGCCTGAGGGATTCCCGCCAGGTAGTGAGGTGGCGAATACGGCGATTCTCGGGTATGATCTGAATAAGGTCTATGAAGGTCGCGGTCCACTGGAGGCTGCTTCGATCGGTTACGAGATGGCTGATGACGACTTCGCCATCCGCTGTAATATTATCACCCTCGAAGACGGCAAGATCATCACGCATAACGGTGGTAATCTGGAGACAGAAGATGCCGATGTGCTGATTAAATACCTGAATGAGAACCTCGCCAAACCCATCAATGCGCGTGAGGGATGCGAACGGGTGAAATTCATCACCGGCATCCAATATCGTCATCTGTTGGTGATCAAGGGCGGCAATAAGCATATTATCTGTGCACCACCCCATGATCATCCCAATGAGGCGTGGCGCGAACTGCTGGTAAAGGCAGATCTAGGATATTCTAGGAATCCTAGGGATTCTAGGGATTCTAGGGATTCTAGGAATCTTAATCGGCTCTCACCTCAGCAGACTGCCGATCTCATCAACGAGATGATCCTGAAGTCGCAGGAACTGCTTGCTGCTCATCCCTTCAATCTGGAACGCCAGAAGCGTGGGGAGCGCCAAGCCAACAGCATCTGGCCTTGGAGCGGCGGCTATCGTCCTTCGATGGAGACGTTGCAACAGCAATATCCAGAGATTAAGTCGGGTACCGTCATCTCCGCTGTCGATCTGATACGCGGTATCGGTCACTATGCTGGCTTGAAGATCGTGGAGGTGGAAGGTGCAACAGGACTGGCTGATACCAACTACGAAGGCAAGGCGCAGGCAGCGATCGAGGCTTTGGAGAAAGACGACTTCGTGTTTGTACACGTTGAAGCCAGCGACGAGGCCGGGCACGATGGTGATCTGGAACTGAAGCTGAAAACCATCGAATATCTGGATCAGCGACTGATAGCCCCTATATATAATAAGGTGGAATCATGGGATGAACCTGTTTGCATCGCCGTGCTGCCCGACCATCTGACACCAGTGGAGCAACGCATCCATGTGGGACAGCCTGTGCCCTTCCTCATCTGGTATCGTGGCATTGAGCCCGACGAAGTGCAGCAGTACGATGAAGTAAGCTGCGTGAGTGGTTCATTCGGTTTGCTAAAACTCAATGAGTTTATGCAAACACTTATGAACAATGTAAAAATGTAAAAATTAGAAAATGTAAAAATTGCGTATGCAAAAAATAATTATTACATTGTTACATTATTAAATTTTTAAATTATTGAATATATGAAATATTATAGTACTAATGGCAAAGCTCCCATAGCAGATCTTCAAAAGGCTGTGGTGAAAGGTCTGGCAGAAGATCGCGGACTCTATATGCCGGAGCATATCAACAAACTGCCGAAGGAATTCTTCGATAATATCGAGAAAATGAGTTTTCAGGAGATAGCCTACACCGTGGCCAGTGCATTCTTTGGTGAGGATGTGGATCCTGATGCCCTGCACGATATCGTCTATGATACCTTATCGTTCGACTGTCCTGTGGTTCAGGTAAAGGATAATATCTATACCCTTGAACTCTTCCACGGGCCTACCCTCGCCTTTAAGGATGTGGGGGCCAGATTCATGGCACGGCTGCTGCGCTATTTTACTAGTGATTCTAGGCAGCCTAGGGATACTAGGGATACTAGGAATACTAGGGATACTAGTATCAATGTCCTTGTGGCTACCAGCGGGGATACGGGGTCGGCTGTAGCCAATGGTTTTCTTGGTGTTGAGGGCATCCACGTGTATGTGCTCTATCCGAAGGGTAAGGTCTCTCCTATTCAGGAGTGCCAGTTCACCACATTGGGAAAGAACATCACCGCTATCGAGGTGGATGGTGTGTTCGACGACTGTCAGGCGCTGGTGAAGAGTGCCTTCATGGATGCCGAACTCAACCAGCACATGAAGCTCACCTCTGCCAACAGCATCAACGTGGCGCGTTTCCTGCCGCAAGCCTTCTATTACTTCAATGCCTATGCCCGCATGAAGGAAAATGTAAAAATGCAAAAATGTAAAAATGTAAAAATTGAAGAACTTGTGATGTGTGTGCCTTCGGGTAACTTCGGCAATATCTGTGCAGCCCTGTTCGGCCATGAGATGGGACTCCCCATCAAGCGATTCATCGCTGCCAACAATGCCAACGATATCTTCTACAAGTATCTGCAGACCGGCAAATACGAGCCGAAGCCTTCGAAGCAGACACTCGCCAATGCGATGGATGTAGGCGATCCCTCAAACTTTGCCCGTATCTACGACCTCTATGGCAAGAGTCATCAGCGTATCAGCTCACTCATCAGCGGTGCTACCTATACGGATGAGCAGATCAGAGAGACGATGCGTGGCTGCTATGAGGACACGAAGTATATCCTCGATCCTCATGGTGCCTGTGGCTATCAGGCATTGGCAGACGGACTGAAAGACGGTGAGGTCGGTGTGTTCTGTGAGACTGCCCACCCTGCCAAGTTCAAAGAGAAAGTGGACGAGATCCTTGGTATCGATGTAGAGATACCAGAGCGTCTGCAGAACTTCATGAAGGGACAGAAACAGAGTGTCCCCATGAGCAAGGAGTTTGCTGACTTCAAGCAATACCTGATGAAGCAATAGTTCTTATTCGCTATAAGCCTTCTCACCAATGGTCTCCTGAGAGCCGATGGTCATCTGACGAAGGTCGTAATAAGAACCATTATAAATATTAAAATCAACATTGCCCTTAATTCCTGGCAGCCGCCCTACATCGGTGTGCTGCCAGAATTTCCATTTGCCCTGATACTCCAATGAGTCCACATAGTAGTGGGCTATCCAATAAGGATACTGATCGAAAATGGTATCGTTCAGATAGCGGGTCTTAAATTTAAAATAGGTATAGATGATTGGCTTTACCTTATAGTAACGCTCCACCATATCAAGCCAGAGTTTAACAGAACTCTTAAACTCGGCATCCGACTGGTTCTTCGGCTTATGCTCCACATCGAGCACAGGGGGCAGGTCACCATTCTCCAGTTTGACGGTTTTTATGAAGTGAGCCGCCTGTTGATAAGCGGGGGTATGAACACTATAGAAATGATAGGCTCCACGCGTAAACCCGTGTTCACGAGCCTGATAGAAGTTGTCGCGAAAGTTCTCGTCGGTCTGCGTAGCTCCTTCTGTAGCCTTGATCATCACAAAGCGGACAGGACACTGGTTGATGCTGCCATTATCCTTCAGGTCATCCCAGTCGATACGACCTTGATGATGCGACACGTCGATACCATGAATCTCGTAGCCATCAGGATAGTTGACAGTACCATAAAGTGCACGCCAGCGGAAGCCGAAGGGTCCTACGAAGAAGTAGTAGAAGAACCACACATAAAGACCAACAATCGTGGCACCACCGATCCACCAACCCCAGGAAGGAATCTTCTGTAAAAAACGTATCACGACACCAGGGCGTTTCCTGTGCCCTGGGCCGTGATATGTATGAGTAGTGCCAACGCCTTTACGACGGACAACTTTTCGCTTGACCATTAATCTTATTTAGCCTGCTCAAGAGCCAGTGTCTTTGTAGGCTGGTCGCATACCTCTGTGGGACCCCAGTACTGGATTGGGCCAGGATATACGTATGCAGTCTTACGAGCCCACTCGTCACGATGAGCAGCAAACTCCTTGAAGGGAGCACCGTCAAGCTCAACGAGAGCCTTGCGGATCACAGGCTTCATCTCACCAGCACGCTTCTCCATGTTCATCATCATCGTGATGGGCACACCACCAGCAATCCACTGCTCAGCAGGAGCGGTTGTGTTCTTAACGATAGCCATATAACCGGTCTTGCCGTTAGCAATCAGCTGAGCGGCTGATGTACCGAGGGCATAGCAGTAGTCGGCATCGAAGTTAGAAGGCGCAGCGCAACGGCCCTCATAACCGAAGAAGTGGTGCTGAGTACCGAACTTACCAACATACTTGCCTTCCTTCTTCATCTTCTCGAGCTTCTGGGCTACCATGGTAGAGAGCAGCTTCTCAGTCTCGATAAGAGATACCTGTACGTTGCCGTGAGGATCACGGTCGAGAGCCAACTGACGGGCCACACCAGTAGGCAGGCTATTGAATACAGCAAGGTTCTCTTCGGTGAGGTGAGCCTTTACGAAGTCTATCGACTCATGACGGTCGAGGTTCTTAGCTTCAGGCATAGCCAGTACGTCGTTCAACTGAGCAATCAGCTTCTTGATAGCAGGAATGAATTCGATCACACCCTCAGGGATGATAACTGTACCGAAGTTGTTACCATCAGCAGCACGTGCTGCTACAGCGTTAGCGATATAATCTACGATATCATCGAGGCTCATACCCTTCTGCTCGATCTCCTCTGAGATCAGACAGATGTTAGGCTGTGTCTGCAGCGCGCACTCGAGAGCGATATGAGAAGCAGAGCGGCCCATCACCTTGATGAAGTGCCAGTACTTGCGGGCTGAGTTACAGTCACGCTCGATGTTACCGATCAGCTCAGAGTAAGTCTTACATGCTGTATCGAAACCGAAAGAGGTCTCAATCTGATCGTTCTTCAGGTCACCGTCGATGGTCTTTGGGCAACCGATCACCTGTACACCATAGTTCTTAGCTGCATAGTACTCAGCCAGCACACAGGCATTTGTATTGGAGTCATCACCACCGATAATCACGATAGCCTTGATGTCGAGCTCACGGATAATCTCCAGACCCTTCTCAAACTGGTCAACCTTCTCGAGCTTGGTACGACCAGAACCGATCATATCGAAACCACCAGTGTTACGATACTCGTCGATGACCTCTGGAGTCAGCTCCATGTAATTGTGGTCAACCAAACCGCCAGGACCCAGGATGAAACCGAAAAGACGGTTCTCAGGGTTCAGCTTCTTAATCTGGTCGAAGAGACCGGTAATCACGTTGTGTCCGCCAGGAGCCTGACCACCTGACAGGATGATACCAACGTTCATCTTCTTGTTGTTAGCCTCTGTGGCGGGCTCAAACTCTACGATAGGCATTCCGTAGGTATTGGGGAACAGCTTCTTAATATCTTCCTGATCACCTACACTCTGGGTAGCCTTACCCTCTTTGATTTTTACAGCACCCTGAAGAGCCTTTGGCAGCTTTGGCTGATAAGCGGCTCTCGCGATTTGCAATGCACTTTTTTCCATAATTTGTTTGTTGTATTTTGAATGATAGTTGTTACTGTCGTGCAAAATTAGTGGATTTTTGGCAGAAATACGAAAGAAAAACAGCTAAAATCACCATTTTAATATTTTTTGGGAAAGAAACACTTGCTATCTCGAAAAAAATGATTAACTTTGCTAAGTTTAAATGCTAAATAACAGTCAATAGGAGGAAATTCATTATGACGAACAAACGAACGCTTAAGAAAGCTATTACTTTAATTTGTGAGGAATTATTCGCAGAAGGAGTGGCCCTCTCTCTCTATGGTCCACGTCCGCAAAAAGAGGCTGAAGCCTTACTCTTTTCCATCGTAAAAATGCAAGATAACTACTTGAAACGTGTATCTCACCCAGAACCGGGCATGAGTGCCAAAGCCTACTATAAGGATTTGAGAGAGAAATTTAGCGCACAAGTGAGTGAGATTCTGGATCAAATAAACGCATAGACCGATGTGGCAACAATTTTGTAAATGGCTCTTATACAAGCATCTGGGATGGACTCTGGAGGTTACTGAAGAGCATCCTGACAAGTATATTATCTGTCTGGCTCCCCACACCAGCAACTGGGACTTCATCCTTGGGCAGCTCTACTCGAGTGCCCAAGGTATGCAGAGTAATTTCCTGATGAAGAAAGAGTGGTTCTTCTTCCCGCTCGGCATCCTGTTCAAACGATTGGGTGGCATCCCCGTGATCCGTCAGAAGAAGACCAGCATGACCGATAGTATGGCAGAGGCTGCCAAGGCTGCCAAGACCTTCCATCTGTGCATCACGCCAGAAGGAACACGCTCTCCTAATCCCGATTGGAAGAAGGGCTTTTATTTCATCGCTTTAAAAGCAGGAATCCCCATTCTGCTCTATGGTGTCGATTATGAGAAGAAACTGATAAAATGTACCAAAACCATTATTCCCACAGGCGACCTTGAGGCTGACATGCGGGAAATCAAACAGTATTTCAAGGGCTTCAAGGGGAAAAAGCCCGAGAATTTCACGATTGGAGAATGATCATGAAGAGAATCACAACGCTTATCCTTGCCGCCCTGACTGCCATTACCGTCTCTGCGCAACAGGATATCAAAAACAAATTAGACAATTACTTTAAGGGTTACCGCACCATCGGACAGCGCGTCCGTTCAAGTGCACATCTGCAGAGTCTTGAGATCAACGACTCGCTGCGTACCATTGAGGTATGTTCAGACACTCATCTAGGAGAAGCCTGTTTTACACCCGAGGCTGTAGAGAGTATATATAATAATGTACAGGGACTGATGCCCGACAGTTGTCAGGACTATCAGCTCAGTATCAAGTGTGGCGGTTGGGAACTCAGTCAACTGGTTCCTACACGACTTCAACCTACCCCCGATCCTTCCCGCGTATGGGGAGATATCAGTTACGAAGGTCAGCCCTGGGTGAAGAACGCCTCTTTGCCTTATACCATAACCAACGGTTTGCAGAACCGTCACCTCTGTGTATGGGCCAGTCACGGCATCTATTATAATCTCACTGACAGCATCTGGAAATGGCAGCGCCCCCCACTCTTCGGAACGCGTGAGGATCTGTTCACCCAAACCATCGTGGTGCCTTATCTCATCCCGATGTTGGAACGAGCTGGGGCTATCGTGTTTACCCCCCGTGAAAGAGACTGGCAGCGCCAAGAGGTGATTGTTGATAACGACACCCCAAGAAGCAAGAGGGGTGTCTATCAGGAGACACAGGGCACGCACCATTGGACAAAAGCCGATTCGGCAGGATTCGCCTTCCACGATGGTGTCTATTTCGATGGTGAGAATCCATTCCTGGCAGGTAGTGTGCGACAGGTTCAGACGGTAGATCACCCACGCCATGAGAGTGTGGCTACCTATCTGCCCAACATCCTAGAGGCTGGTCGATATGCAGTGTATGTGAGTTATCAGACAGTACCTGGCAGCATCGACGATGCACGTTACACTGTATGGCATCAGGGCGTGGCTACCGAGTTTCGTGTGAACCAGCAGATGGGCGGTTCTACATGGGTCTATTTAGGCACATTCGATTTCGATGCCGGCAACAGTGCCCAGAACTGCGTCACACTCAGCAACCTCAGTGACAATGAGGGTATTGTTACTGCCGATGCCGTTCGTTTCGGTGGTGGTATGGGTAACATCCGCAGAGGCTATAGCACCAGCGGACTACCCCGTTGTCTGGAGGGTGCGCGCTATTATGCCCAGTGGGCTGGTATGCCTTCTACAGTCTATTCTTCAAAAGACGGTACCGATGACTATGGCGACGATATCAATGCACGCAGTCTGATGGCAAAGTTGCTGTCAGGCGGTTCCTGTTACGTGCCTGACACCATCGGACGCGGGGTTCCACTCGAACTGTCATTGGCCATCCATAGTGATGCCGGCTATACCGCTGACGGCAGATCCCACACAGGTACACTAGCCGTCTGCACCACCTATCTGAATGACAGCATCCTCAGTACAGGTCGCTCCCGACTGGCTTCCCGCGACTTAGCCGACGAGCTGCTAAGTACTATTCCTGCAGATATCCAAAGGCGATATGGCAGTTGGCAGCGCCGTGAGCTCTGGGATCGCAACTACTCTGAAAGCCGTTGGCCCGAAGTGCCCAGTGCCATCCTCGAGACGATGTCGCATCAGAACTTTGCAGATATGCGGATGGCTCAGGATCCCAACTTCCGTTTCTTCTTTGCCCGTAGTATCTATAAGGTACTGCTCCGCTATGTCAGTCGCATGCACAACACTAGCTATACCGTCAGTCCGCTAACTCCCAATCGTCTCCGTGTAGAACTGACTGGAGAAGGCGAGGCTGTTCTGAGCTGGAATCCTGTTGACGACCCCGACGAACCCACCGCCAAGCCGACGGGATTCGTGGTCTATACCGCCATCGGAAAGGGTGGTTTCGACAATGGACATTATGTGAAAGGAAATAAGGAGAGTCTGAAAATCAACGTTGAGCCTGGAAAGCTCTATAGCTTCCGAGTGACAGCTGTCAACGAAGGTGGTGAGAGCTTCCCCAGTGAGGTGGTATCAGCCTTCGACGTGCCAGAAGCACAGAAGACGGTACTCATCGTCAATGGTTTCCATCGCTTGTCATCACCAGCTGTTCGCGACAACAGCGCAGAACAGGGGTTTGACATCAAGCAGGATGCTGGTGTCACCTACGGACGTACAGCAGGATGGACAGGTTTCCAGACCAACTTCAGCAAGGCGAACATGGGTAAAGGCCTTGGATTCACCAACGACTCGTTGGCAGGACAGTTTATTGCCGGCAACGATTTCAACTATATCCGCACCCACGCAGAAGCCATCGCCGCCACCCAGCGCTATCGCATTGCAAGCTGTTCGGCAGAGGCTCTCGAGAAGAACGAGATACGTCCCACCCAATATAATATGCTAGATCTGATTCTCGGACTTGAGAAGAACGACGGCTGGTCACTGCAGAAGTACCAGGCACTCCCCCAGATGCTCCGCCAGCACCTGCAGCTGTTCACCTCACGTGGCGGTGCACTGCTCGTCAGTGGCTCCTATGTTGGTGCCGACATGCAGATGCCCTCCGATCGCAAGTATCTCGAACAGGTGATGAAGTGCAACTATCAGGGTACGAATACAGACAGCCTGACTCGTGACACCATCGAGGGGATGGGCACCACCTTCACCTTCCACCGGCAGTTGAACGAGACCCATTATGCAGCTACTCACCCCGACGTGCTGCAGCCTGTGGCTCCCGCCTACCCTGCCATGATCTATGCCGACGGCTATCCTGCCTGTGTAGCTTACGATGGTACCGACTATAAAGCAATAACGCTGGGATTCCCCTTTGAATGTATCAAGGAGGAACATAAGCGTGAGGTGATCATGAAGGGAATACTCCGATTCTTATTACAAACTCAATAATTAACAAAAAACAATTCTAACATGAAAATTCAATCCAATGCCTCCGGCACAAGAAGTATCGAAATCTCAGACACACATCTGGAGACGATAGAGAAATATCAGTTGCTGCGCGACCTGATCGATTCATCAGGTTACGTGGATGAGCTGGTGCTCGATAAACTGAAACTCAACATACGATCACTGCTCGAAGGACAGGCTGGTCAGGATAAGGATTTGCTCGACCTCTGCCTCGACGTGATCTATCACCCCAATATGAAAGCCTTCGGACTCCAACAGCTCGTGCTGCTTTACATCAACTGGAAGAACAAAGCTAACGAAGAACTTGGAATATAGATTAACAGATTTTCTGCCGACGACGAAGAAGGAGTTGGAACTCAGGGGATGGGATGAGGTGGATATCATCCTGTTCTCTGGCGATGCCTATATCGACCACCCCTCGTTTGGTGCCGCCGTCATCGGACGAACCCTCGAAGCAGCAGGCTATCGTGTGGCTATCGTGCCACAGCCCGACTGGCACGGTGACTTCCGAGACTTCAAGAAACTCGGGCGTCCCAGACTCTTCTTCGGTATCGCACCTGGCTGCATGGACTCGATGGTGAACAAATACACTGCCAACCGCCGACTGCGCTCAGAGGATGCCTATAGTCCAGACGGACGGCACGACATGCGACCAGAATATCCCACCATCGTCTATTCCAAGATCCTCAAGCAGCTCTTCCCCGACGTGCCTGTCGTACTTGGCGGCATCGAGGCCTCCCTGCGCCGACTCACCCATTACGACTACTGGCAGGATCAACTCAAGAAATGCATCCTCTGCGATGCAGGTGCCGACCTGCTCATCTATGGTATGGGAGAGAAGCCCATCGTTGAACTCGCCCGTCGTCTGGAAGAGAGTCCCGAGATGCCTCACGACATTCTCCAGACCGTCTATCTTGCCACTAAGGACAATATCCCTGGTGGCATCCATGAAGACGACATCGTGCTCCACAGCCACGAGGAGTGTCTGAAGAACAAACGCTCTCAAGCCGAGAACTTCCGACATATCGAGGAACAGTCGAACATGATGCATGCCCAGCGACTGCTACAGGGTGTGGATGGACGTTTCGTGGTGGTGAATCCACCCTATCCCCCAATGACTACCGAAGAGCTTGATGCCTCGTTCGACCTGCCTTACACACGTCAGCCCCATCCGAAATATAAGGGGAAGCGTATCCCTGCCTACGACATGATCAAGCACAGCGTGAACATCCATCGCGGCTGTTTTGGCGGATGTGCCTTCTGCACCATCTCTGCCCATCAGGGTAAGTTCATCTCCTGCCGCTCCAAGGAGAGCATCCTGCGCGAGGTAAAACAGGTGATGCAGATGCCCGACTTCAAGGGTTATCTCTCCGACCTCGGTGGACCTTCTGCCAATATGTACGGCATGGCGGGGCGCAACAAGAACGCCTGTGAGAAATGCCGCCGACCCAGTTGCATCCAACCGCAGATATGTCCGAACCTCGACACCAACCACCAGCGGCTGCTCGATATCTATCATGCCGTCGATGCCCTGCCTGGCATCAAGCGCAGCTTCATCGGCAGTGGTGTGCGCTACGACCTCTTGTTATATCGCAGCAAGGATGAGGCAGCCAACCGTGCCGCCCAGGAATACACCCGAGAGCTCATCACCCGCCATGTGTCAGGCCGCCTGAAGGTAGCCCCCGAACATACCAGCGATCGTGTGCTGCATCTGATGCGCAAGCCGTCGTTCCAACAGTTCTATGAGTTCAAGCGCCAGTTCGACCGCATCAATCGCGAAGAGAACCTCAGAGAGCAGATCATTCCCTACTTCATCTCCTCACACCCGGGCTGTCATGAGGAGGATATGGCAGAGCTTGCCGTCATCACCAAACAGCTCGACTTCCATCTGGAACAGGTACAGGACTTCACACCGACACCCATGACCAATGCCACAGAGACCTGGTACACTGGCTTCGACCCCTATACCTTAGAGCCCGTCTATTCCGCCAAAACACCGCGCGAGAAACTCGCCCAGCGACAATATTTCTTCTGGTACAAGCCCGAGGAGCGCCGCAACATCGAACAGAGTCTGCGACGCATCGGCAGAGCCGACCTTATTCCAAAGCTGTATAGTGGAATGCCGCAGCCCAAATCATTTAATCCGAACTTCAAGAATGAAAATAATCGAGCAAAGCGTCATTCCGAAGAGCCCCGCGAAGAAAAGCGAGGACGGAATCGTCGTCACAAATAACTTCATTGCCGTCATCGACGGTTCCACCTCCAAGACTCCGCACCGCCATTGCCCATGGATGAGTAACGGGCGCTATGCCATGCGTATCGTGAGCCGTTATATCCGCCGCATGCCAGCCGACATCAGCTGTCAGCAGTTCTGCAAAGGCGTCACCCGTGCCATTAGTCGCCACTACTGGCTCCGCTTTCCAAAACAGCGTATGGCGGAACATCCCGAGGAGCGACTCACCGCCTCGGCAGTCATCTACAGCAGGCGCCGCCATGAAGTGTGGCTCGTGGGTGACTGTCACTGTCTGATAGGCAATCAGTATTACGACAATCCCAAGCCCTACGAACAGCCGTTGGCTGAGATGAGGGCACAGAAGGTGCGCGAGATGCTTAATGCCGGCGTGTCACAGCACGACCTGTTGCAGTCACACGACCCTGCCCGCGAGGTGATGATCCCTACCATGCTGGAGAATATGAAGAATCAGAATGTCACCTATGCCGTCATTGATGGCTTCCCCATCCCACAACAACTGGTACCCGTCATCACCCTCAACTTCCAGCCCTGGGACATCGTGCTCGCCAGCGATGGCTATCCCTTCTTAGAGCCTACCCTTGCCGCCACTGAAGCACGGTTAGAGGAACAACGCCAGAACGACCCGCTAAACATCGGCCACTTTAAGGCCACTAAGGCATTTGTAGAGGGAAACAACTCGTTTGATGACCGTTCTTACATCCGATTTCAGGTCTGAAAAGTGTAATAATGTTCATTTTATTTTGTAGTATCAGAAAAAAGAGTTACCTTTGCACCCGATTTTCAAAGAAATCACTTTTTGTGTAGGTCTGGTAGCTCAGCTGGATAGAGCAACTGCCTTCTAAGCAGTAGGTCATGGGTTCGAGTCCCATCCGGATCACCAAAAGAAATCTGCAAGAGGATGAATATTAGCCTCTTGCAGATTTTCTTTTGAGAACTTCATCAAATGATATTTCTCTTCTTATCTTCGCACGACGACGGCTTTGGGGTAACGCTCTGGATCAAGGATGAAGGTCTCGTCAGGTACACCGACTTTCACATTGGTGAGTGTCATCGTGATGGTAGCACCGCTCTTGCTGGTTCGCACCTCACGGAAATAATAGTTCTTATTGTTGATCTTCATTGTCACCTTCTTGGGGGCTGCTTCATCACGGGGCTCAGTGAAGTCGATCACATAGTAATTACCACTTTTCTTCATCGTAGCCGTCTGATATTCTGAATCCAACTCCAGGTTGATATCGTATTCGCCCTTCGATTTCTTGTCGGTCTTGGTAACATAGATAGTGTCGCCCTTCAAGCCTTCCACATATTTCCATTCGTTTTCACCATCGTAGCCGCCCTCACCGTTGATATCCTGACCTAATATCGACACAGAAAGAACGGTTTTGTTCTTGTTGCCCTTCGTGGCGATGGTGATCTCGCCATCGCATACCGGCAGCATCGCCATCTTAGCTTTAATCTCCATGCGATACTCCAGTCCTTGGGGGTTGTTCATGGCCTTACTGCATTGTCGCAGCACTTCGGTCACCTCATCGGGTATCTGTGCACTGGCAGAAAGGGGGCCGCAGAGAATCATGATAGCGGCAAGAATCCATTGTTTCTTTGTCATCATTGTCTGAACAGAATTAGATGGTGATTAGCGACAGCGGTCGTACCACTCCTTAAGGGCTGCACGAGGCACTCCCTGACGCACAAGGGCATCGAGGGCAAGTCGAGCATCAAGAATGCGTTTCATACGCAGCAGGACATCAATTTTGGAGACGACAAACTCTACATTCTTAGGATCCCGACGGATGGCCTCGTCCCAGTCATAGAGTGCCACGTCGTAGAGCCCCTGCTCCGTCTCATAGGCGGCACTCGCCGCATAGGCACTGGCACTGTCGGGGAAGAGTTGAATGGTGCGGGTGAGCTGATCGACGGTATCGGCACGGCGCCCCAGTTTCTGCAGGGTGTGAGCCAGTCCGAGATGTGCTTCGAGGTGGGTAGGATCAATCTCGATAAACTTCTCGTAATCAACCTTCGCCAGATCATAGTGTTGCTGCTGGTTGTAACAATAAGCCCTGAAATAGAGGGCAGCGAGGTTACGCTCATCAAGACGAAGGATGTCACCATACTCAGAGATGGCATAGTCCCACTGCTGAAGGTTAATATTCCCCTCTGCCTTTTTTAGACGGAGTGTGATGTTCTTGGGGTTGAGCCGTATCTGCTCCATCAGTGTGGAGACGGAGTCGCGCCACTGCTGAGGTGTGATCTGCGCCTTGACCTCTGGGCCGATCGGCCCAGAGACTAGAAGGATTAGGCATACTAGGCTGGCTAGGCGGCCTAGGTTGCCTAGGGATACTAGGTTGCCTATGGATACTAGATTACGCATGCTTGATATAATTGACAATCCACTCTCCCACTTCACGGGTTCCGTATTTGGCACCACCGTTGACCTGAATCTCCGGTGTGCGCACATTGGCATCGAGAGATGCATTGACTGCCTCACGGATGAGGGCACCTTCTTTCTCCAGACCGAAATGCTCAAGCAGCATCGCACCAGAGAGAATCTGAGCCAGCGGATTAGCGAGATTCTGACCTGCTGCCTGAGGCCATGAGCCGTGAACGGGCTCAAAGAGTGGTGTATGCTCACCAAGCGAACTGGAGGGCTGCAGGCCCATCGATCCCGTGATACAGGAGGTCTCGTCTGTCAGGATGTCACCAAAGGTGTTCTCCGTCACGATGACATCGAAGAAACGGGGTTCAGTAAGCACACGCATCGAGGCATTATCGATAAACATGTAGTCGGTCTTTACCTCGGGATATTGGGGTTCCATCTCCTGGGCTATCTGTCGCCACAAACGACTAGATGCCAGCACATTGGCCTTGTCTACGACAGTGAGGTGACGATGGCGCTTCATCGCCATCTCGAAGCCTACCTTCAGGATGCGCTCAATCTCAGGACGAGTGTAGATGTCGGTATCGTAGGCCTTGTCATTATCCTGGTATTTCTCTCCGAAATACATACCTCCCGTGAGTTCGCGGATCACCACGAAGTCGGCACCACGCAACAGTTCATCCTTCAGTGGTGACTTATGGAGCAGACAGTCGAAAGTAGCCACAGGGCGCACATTAGCGAAGAGTCCCAATTTCTTACGCATCGCCAGGAGGCCCGTCTCAGGACGTACCTTCAGCGTGGGATCATTGTCAAAACGCAGGTCACCCACTGCCGCAAAGAACACTGCATCGGCACGCATGCACACCTCATGGGTGCTGTCGGGATAAGGATCACCGCAGGCATCGATGGCATGGGCCCCACAGATGGCAGACTCGTATTCAAACTCATGTCCGCACTTCTCGGCTATCGCGTCGAGTACAGCAACTCCTTGTTTCATGATCTCAGGTCCGATACCATCGCCCTCGAGAATCGCAATCTTCAATTTCATAATTCGTTATTCTTTTCGTTTTCGTAAATATTCAACATCTTAAAGGTAGCCTTGATGGCGGCTTCGGTCTGGTCGGCATCCAGTCCGCGGGTACGGAACACGCGTCCATTGTCGTTCCAGGTGATAACGGTCTGCACCAAGGCGTCGGTACGTCCACCTGGCGGGATGCTCACCTGATAGTTCTGCAGCAGCGGGAACGTGCGGTCAAGGTACTTGCGGTAGATGTAACGCAGCGACTTCACGAAGGCGTCATACTGACCATCACCCGTGGCACTCGCCTCATAGGCCTGTCCGTTGATCTCGACCTTGATATTGGCACCTGGCTTCAGACCATAGGCGGTAGAGACCACATAGCTCACTAGCTTTACCTTATCCTCAGGGGCATCGTGCTTCAGCACATCACTCACGATGAAGGGCAGATCGTCGATGGTGACACGTTCCTTCTTATCACCCAGTTCGGTGATTCGTTGGGTGACACGACGGGTCTGTTCAGGGGTGAGTTCCAGTCCTAACTCCTCCAGGTTCTTAGCAATATTCGCCTTGCCGCTGTTCTTTCCCAAGGCATACTCACGGCGACGCCCGAAGCGCTCTGGCACCAACTCGTTCTGATAGAGTCCGTTTTTCTTGTCGCCATCGGCATGAACCCCAGCCACTTGCGTAAACACATTGTCACCGATGATGGGCTGGTTGGGGGCTACGGCAATACCACTGTAGCTCTCCACGAGGCGCGAGATATCATTGAGTTTGTTCTCGTGGATATTGGTCTTGGCGTGGAACTGATCCTTGAGGATCACCTGCACACTCGACAAAGGCGCATTACCACAACGCTCTCCCAGACCATTCACGGTGACATGCAGTCCCTTTGCCCCACTGAGCACGGCAGCCAGCGAGTTGGATACCGCCAAATCGTAGTCGTTGTGGGCATGGAAGTCGAAATGGGCATCAGGATAGCGTTTGATCATCTTACGGAAATACTCGATGCACTGCAGAGGATTCATGATACCCAGCGTGTCGGGCAGCATGAACCGACGGATACCACAGTCACAAAGGGCATCCATCAGCTGATAGACATAGAAGGGAGAATCCTTCATGCCATTCGACCAGTCTTCGAGATAGAGGTTGACGGTAAGTCCCTTCTTACGGGCATAACCCACTTCCCGACGGATATCCTCAATATGAGCTTCGGGTGTCTTCTTCAACTGCTCCTGACAATGGCGCAGAGAGCCTTTTGCCAGAAGGTTGATTGTCTTGCCGCCACAACTGACAACCCAATCCACACTCTGTCCGCCATCCACAAAGCCTAGTACTTCCACATGTTCGAGCTTATCAATCTTCTCAGCATAGCGGCAGATCATGGCCACAGCCTCCTTCTCACCCTCAGAGACACGTGCCGAAGCCACCTCGATGCGATCTACATTGAGGTCGTTGAGCAGCATGCGAGCTATGATGAGCTTCTCGTGTGGCAGAAAACTGACACCACTGGTCTGCTCACCATCACGCAAGGTGGAGTCGAGAATCTCCACAAAAGGCTGCAAGCCCTTGTATTTTCCTACTTGTTCTGCTGTTCCCATTGTATCGTCTTGTCTTGATTCTGCACCAGGAAGTCGATGTCGTCGAGTCCGTTCATCAAACAATGCTTCTTATAGCCGTTGATGTCGAAGTGCTCACTTCTGCCTGTTGCTTTATTCGTTACCGTCTGGTTGGGCAAATCCACCTCTACCTCCATCTTCGGATCAGCCTTGATGCTGTCGAAGAGTTCTGCAAGAAACGCTTCGCTGACTACTACGGGCAGTACAAAGTTATTGAGTTCATTGTTCTTGTGGATATCAGCAAAGAAGGAGCTGATGACCACTCGGAAGCCATAGCCTGCGATAGCCCATGCTGCATGTTCGCGAGAAGAACCCGAACCGAAGTTCTTGCCTGCCACAAGGATGCATCCGCCATAGGTGGGATCGTTGAGCACGAAATCAGGATTAGGCGTACCATCAGCCTGATAGCGCCAATCGCGGAAGAGGTTGTCGCCAAAGAATTTCTCCTCACGGGTTGTGGCTTTGAGGAAGCGTGCGGGGATAATCTGATCTGTATCCACATTCTCCAGTGGAAGAGGCACGCAAGTGGATGTTATAACGTTGAATTTCTGTTTCATCTTTTATTTTCTTTGGGCATTACATTAATTCTCTTGGATCGGTGATTACGCCAGTGACAGCCGCTGCAGCAGCAGTTAAGGGCGATGCCAGAATGGTGCGGGCACCTGGTCCCTGACGACCTTCGAAATTACGGTTAGAGGTAGAGACTGACAGTTTGCCGGCTGGCACCTTGTCGTCGTTCATCGCCAGACAAGCCGAACAGCCAGGCTGACGGATAGCAAAACCTGCCGCCTCCAGCACCTTGTCGAGTCCTTCTTCACGGATCTGCTGATCGACCGCCCATGAGCCTGGAACGAGCCATGCGATGACATCGGCAGCCTTCTGGCGACCCTTGACGATAGAGGCAAAAGCTCGGAAGTCTTCGATGCGCCCGTTGGTACAAGCACCGAGGAAGACGTAATCCACCTTTGTGCCCAACAGCTGCTGTCCTGCCTCGAAGCCCATATAGTGGAGGGCTTTCTCGAAACCGGCACCTTGTTCGTTGGGTATCGTTTCGGTGATGCCGATGCCCATACCTGGGTTCGTGCCGTAAGTGATGCGGGGCTCTATGTCGGCAGCGTCGAAGGAGAGTTCCTTATCAAACACAGCATCGTCACCGCTCTTCAGGGTCTTCCAATAGGCTACAGCCTTATCCCATGCCTCACCTTTCGGAGCATACTCCCTACCCTTCAGATAATTAAAGGTGGTTTCATCTGGCGCCACGAATCCACCACGTGCTCCCATCTCAATAGAGAGGTTGCAAAGCGTCAGGCGTCCCTCCATAGAGAGGTTGCGCACCACTGAACCCGCATATTCCACAAAGTAGCCTGTAGCACCAGAAGTGGTGAGCTGCGCCATCAGATAGAGAGCCACATCTTTAGCGGTGACACCTTTCTGCAGGGTACCGTTGATACTGATACGCATCGACTTGGGTTTTTGCTGGAGGATGCACTGCGAGGCCATCACCATCTCTACTTCAGAAGTGCCGATGCCAAAAGCCACTGCTCCCATAGCGCCGTGGGTAGAGGTGTGGGAATCGCCACACACAATCGTCATACCCGGCAGCGAGAGTCCCTTCTCTGGTCCTACCACATGGATAATGCCATTATCCTTCGACATCATGCCGTAATGCGTCAGACCGAAGTCGGCGGCATTCTTTGCCAACGTGTCCACCTGGGTCTTGGAAACAGGATCTGCGATAGGTTTGTCCTGATCATGGGTTGGTGTGTTATGATCCGGCATACAGAAGATCTGGGAGGGACGGAAGCACTTCAGGCCGCGTGTCCGCATGCCTTCGAAAGCCTGAGGCGAAGTGACCTCGTGACAGTAGAGGCGATCGATATATAGCTGGGTGGGACCGTCGGCAACCTGCTGCACCACGTGCTGATCCCATATCTTATCAAATAATGTATTCATTCGTCTTCCTTTTTAAATTTGTTGATACAGTCGATATAAGCTTCAACAGAGGCCGTCACGATATCGGTATTGGCACCAAAGCCATAATAGAGGGAGCCATCATACTCCACCTGCATGTGGACCTTACCTACATCGTCGGAGCCTTTGGAGATGGCTTGGATCGTAAATTCCTTCAGCGTCATCTGCTTCATGATGATCTTCTTCAGTGCCTTGATGGCAGCATCGACAGGACCGTTGCCAGAGGCGGCAGCCTCGAACTTCTGTCCGCTGATATCAAGTCCGATAGAGGCGACACTCTTCACGCCCTTACCTGTAGTAACTTGCAGAAAATCGAGTCTAACAGCATGGGTATCAGCGGTATCCGCACCAGCCAACATCAAAGCATCGGCATCTGTCACCTCCTTCTTCTGGTCGGCGAGGATCAGGAACTTCTCATAGACCTTGTCGAGTTTTTCTTCTTCGAGATCAACACCATTCACGTGCAGGCGATGCTTCAGGGCAGCTCGTCCACTACGGGCTGTCAGTACGATAGAGTTATCATCAATACCTACATCCTTGGGATCCATGATCTCATAGGTATGTACATTCTTCAGCACACCATCCTGATGAATACCGCTGGAGTGGGCAAAGGCATTACGTCCCACAATGGCCTTATTGGGTTGGACGGGCATATTCATCAACGAAGACACCATACGGCTGATGGGATAGATCTTCGTGGTGTTGATATTGGTATCGATACCGATACCCTTGTGGCACTTCAGGATCATAGCAATCTCTTCGAGTGAGGTGTTACCAGCACGCTCTCCGATACCATTGATCGTTACCTCTACCTGACGTGCACCAGCCAAGACACCATTCAGTGTATTGGCTGTAGCCATTCCTAAGTCGTTGTGACAGTGGGTAGAGAGGATGGCACGATCTATACCATCGACATGTTCCTTCAGATACTTTATCTTCTCATAGTATTCCTGAGGCAGACAATAGCCTGTGGTATCAGGGATATTGACAACAGTGGCACCTGCCTTGATCACTGCCTCTACCACCTGGGCAAGGTATTCGTTGTCGGTACGCCCGGCATCTTCGCAATAGAACTCTACATCATCCACAAAACGTTTGGCATACTTTGTGGCTGCAACGGCACGCTCAAGTATTTCCTCACGCGTGGAGTTGAACTTATACAAAATGTGCTCATCACTGGTACCAATACCAGTGTGGATACGTTTGTGCTTGGCATACTTCAGGGCTTCAAAAGCCACATCGATATCATGCTCCACTGCACGAGTCAAGGCGCAGATAACCGGCCATGTCACAGCCTTAGAGATCTCAATTACAGAGTTGAAATCGCCTGGCGAAGAAACGGGGAATCCTGCTTCGATCACATCCACACCCAACTGCTCCAGCGCCTTTGCCACCTGAATCTTCTCTACAGTATTCAACTGGCATCCGGGCACCTGTTCGCCATCGCGGAGTGTTGTGTCGAAAATAAACAATCTGTCACTCATCTTTTTAATTCATCTAATGTTATTTGTATTTGGTTTACTTTTTCTGCCTATCAAAAGAAAGAGCCTTTCACACTCGGAAGTGAGAAAGGCTCTTCAATATTCAGTTTCAGCATCTGACCTATAGATACGCCCTATCACTTCCGCCTGCTCCCTGCAGTCGAATAATAATAATGGCGTTAAGTAGATTCAGACTCTTCATGCTTAATCTTTTTTTCTGTTTCGGCTGCAAAAGTAACCATAATCTTCGTAACAAACAAATAATTTGTAACTTTTTTGCTTAAATTCCTAATAATTTGTCAGTTTTATAGCAATTTCAACGCCGTTTTCTCATTATTTCCGGTTCGCGAGCCGGTAAATGGCTTCCATATCGACAGGTGTCAGCACCTCCATTGCACCGATGTTCATCTTACCACCACGACTACACTTATCCACCAATGTCTTGATCTCTTCATCAGTGGCCTCACGCCCAATCAGCTCTGGGATATTGACAGGCATTCCGATGGCGCGATAGAACTGCTCGATAGCCTCTACACCCTTCAGAGCTGTGGCCTTAGGAGAGGTGAAATCATTAGTTACCCCCATCACATTGACAGCAAACTGCACGAAACGTGAGAGGTGCTTATCCATCACATAACGTGCCCAAGATCCCCAGATGGCAGCCAAACCTGCTCCATGCGTGACACCAAAGAGACCACTGAGTTCGTGTTCGAGCTTATGACAGGCAAAGTCCTTCTCTGTGCCACACTCCGTAAGATCGTTATGAGATAAAGAACTGGCCCACATGATGGCAGCACGATGACGATAGTCCTCTGGATGGCGAAGCACCTCATAGGTGGCATCCTTTACCGTGCGCAACAGCGCTTCAGCTATAGCATCCGTCAGGATGGCATCTTCATATTTCGAGAAGTAACGCTCCATCGTATGCATCATAATATCTGTAGCACCTGCAGCCGTCTGATAAGGTGGTAAAGTATAAGTGCGCTCCGGATTCATGATGGCGAACTTACAGCGACACAGATCACTGTTCACGCCTCGTTTCAGCATACCCGCATCGTTAGTAATCACACAACTCGACGACATCTCACTGCCAGCAGCAGGGATTGTCAGTATCACACCGATAGGCAGACAGGTCTGAGGCACAGCCTTACCATCCCAGAAGTCCCACACATCACCATCATAGCCGACACCATAACCGATAGCCTTCGACGAGTCAATCACAGAGCCGCCACCTACAGCAAGAATGAAGTCCACATTCTCACGGCGACAAAGATCTATGCCCTCGCGAACCTTACTTAATAATGGGTTGGGTACTACCCCACCCAATTCAACATATGCTATACCTGCCTCAGACAGCATCTTCTCTACCTTATCCAGCAATCCTGATTTGCGGGCACTACCACCACCATAGTGTACCAACACTTTTTTTCCACCATACTGCTGAATCAACTGTGGAAGTTTTTCTTCCGACTCGCTACCGAATACCACTCGTGTAGGCGCATAGAAATTAAAGTCTTTCATTTCTTTTTTGTATTATCTGATTTTTGCAGGCAAAGTTACTAAAAATTTTCTTTATGCCACGCTTTTTCTCATTAATTTATATTATCTTTGCACCCAGAAAGATGAAAAAGACATTATTATATATTACCATACCATTTGTGGCACTGATAGGTGCCACCTATATCCTCCCCCGCCCCATGAAGGGAGAAGTGGCTAGGATAACTAGCACCCCTAGCATTCCTAGTAATCCTAGTAATCCTAGTATCCCTAGTAATCCTAGCACTCCTAGTTCGCCTAGCAACCCGAAAGTTCAGTCAGAGATCCAATATTATCTGGATCGTCATAACGTGCAGGATGAGGGCTATGAGATGGTGGTTGGCTTTGTAGAAGGCAAGCGCCATCATACGACTATCAACCCGCATCTTGCCCTAAGAAACGTAGGCACCTGGAAAGGCTATTCTCGCGAAGGTACTGTCATCACCCTCGACACTTTGGGAAGAACAATTCTTGCCGTCTGTCAGGCTGATACGATTGTAACCGCCATCAGGGCTGATGCCGAAGGTACCTATCAGGGGGATTACTCCCAAACGGGTGCCAGCGGACACGGCTCCTATCTGGCATCTAACGGGAGCTACTACGAAGGGCGCTGGGAACAGGACAAGAAACAAGGCTTCGGACTGGAGATGCAGTTGGCCGACATTGAGAATCCTCGTCTGCGGGTGGGTGAATGGCGAAAGAACCGTTTTATGGGTGAACGCATGAGATATACTTCAGAGCGTATCTATGGTATCGACATCGCACGTTATCAGCACGGCAAAGGGCGCAAGCCCCTCCCTATCCTATGGGATAAACTGCGTATCACCTATGTAGGAAAGAATGGTAGCAACAACGTGAGGGGCAAGGCTGACTATCCCATCTCGTTTGCCTATATCAAATCGACAGAAGGCACCACCGTGCGTAATAAGTTCTATGTGAATGATTATGCGCAAGCCCGAGAACACGGGATTCGTGCAGGAGCCTACCACTTCTTCTCTACGCGCACCTCTGGCGCAGCTCAGGCGAAGCACTTCATCCGTAACACCTTGTTCCGCAAGGGCGACCTGCCTCCTGTGCTTGATATCGAGCCCAGCAAGTCGCAGATTCAGCAGATGGGCGGACCTGAGCCCATGTTCCGTCATATCCGTGTGTGGCTCAATGCCGTAGAGCAATGGACAGGTGTAAAACCCGTACTCTACGTGAACCAGATGTTCGTAAACAACTATCTCTCAAATCAGCCAGACCTGAAGCGGGACTACCGCGTGTGGATCGCCCGATACAGTGAATACAAGCCTGATCTGAAACTGACGTACTGGCAACTCTGTCCGGATGGACGTGTGGCAGGCATTCAAGGTGATGTGGATATCAACGTGTTCAATGGCTACCAGAGACAGTTTGATGAGTTCCTGGAGAGCGAAACCATTCAATAAATAAGGTATGAAGACACTGCTGATACTTGTTGGCAAGACCACAGACAAGCACTTCCAAGCCGGTATCAACGACTATGTGGAGCGTATCGGGCACTACATGCCTTTCGAACTCGTAACTATCCCCGAACTTAAAAACACGAAGAGTCTTTCAGAAGAACAGCAGAAGACTGCTGAAGGAGAACTGATTCTGAAACAGATCCAGCCTTCAGATACACTGGTGCTGCTGGATGAACACGGAAGGGAACTGCGAAGCATCGAGTTTGCCCGCTGGCTGGAACAGAAACGTAACACCGCCCGGAGATTGATCTTCGTCATTGGCGGACCTTATGGATTCTCACCAGCGGTCTATGCCCGTGCCAACGAACAGCTGTCGCTCTCGAAGATGACCTTCTCGCACCAGATGATCAGACTGGTGTTCACAGAACAGGTGTATCGGGCCTGTACCATTATTAAGGGAGAACCTTATCACCACGAATAAATCAACAGAAGCATGAAGCACCTATCTCTTTGTCTCATCGCACTGCTGATGGCAACCACTGGCGCAGCAGAGAACAGGACTTACATACCTGAGGTAAAATCACTGCAGGCTGTAGTGAACCAAGACTGGCTATCACCTACGGTGATGCGACTCAAGGGGAATGACGTGCTGAATATCGGGTTCGACGAACTATCCCACGACTATCACCGCTATATATACCGTCTGGAGCGCTGTGAGGCAGACTGGACCACTTCGGAAGAACTCTTCGAGAGTGACTGGCTGGAAGGATTCAACCACAACGTGATTGACGACTATGAGCGCAGTATCAACACTACCGTACCCTATACCCATTACAAACTACAGATTCCCAACGACAGATGCCGACTGAAACTGAGCGGTAACTATCGTTTGCACATTACCGAAGATGGCCATGATGAAGATATCGCCACCGTAGAGTTTATGGTGACAGAGCAGTCGATGACACTCTCTGTGAATGTATCCTCGAATACCGACATCGATACGAACCTGAGTCACCAGCAAGTGAGTTTCGGTGTGAAATACGGCAATCAGATCGTGACAGATCCGCAAAACCAGATTCAGACAGTGGTGATGCAGAACGCACGTGAAGACACCTGGTGCAGAAACGTACGTCCAAGCTATATCAGTCAGAACGGTCTGGAATGGCAGCACAAGAAGGAGCTGATCTTCGATGGCGGCAACGAATACCGGAAGTTTGAAATACTCGACCCCAGTCATCCTACACTCGGAATCGAACATGTGAGCTGGGACGGCAAGAACTATCAGGCGCAACCCTATATCAGCGAGCCTCGTATGAACTATCTTTACGACGAGGATGCCAATGGCGCTTTCTACATCCGCAACAGCGATAACCGTGAGAACGATATCATCAGCGATTATGTGTGGGTGAACTATCGTCTGAAAACCCCTCAGCTTTCAGAAGGACATATCGTGATCGACGGCCACTGGGCTACAGAGCACCCTGACACCTATCTGATGAACTATGATGAATCGCAAAGGCTCTATACCGCCAGCATCCTACAGAAACTAGGTTACTACTCCTATCAGTATCTCTGGGTGAAAGACGATGGCAGCACACATCCCCTACCCTCAGAAGGCAATTTCTATGAGACTGAGAACCGCTACCAGATACTGGTATATTATAAAGGTACGGGAGAACGCACATGGAGACTGACAGCCTATAGTCAGATCATCATGCGTTAAATTCAAAACGTGAATCCGACTTTTTCTGCTTGGGCTTCTTATTACTCTTGACAGGCGCTTTGATCGTATGGCGCTTACGATACTCCGCAGGTGTTTTTTTCATCTTCTGGTAGAAAGCTGCCACAAAGTAGTTGGGCGATACAAAGCCTAACTCAGAAGCAATCTCTTCGATACCCATATCCGTCGTACGCAACAATTCAATACCTCTCTCCATCATCAGAGAAAGTGCCATCGATCGCGGACTCTTATAGATATTCGTTGTAATCAGATGATAGAACTCCTGTATCTCTAAGCCCGACTCCTTTCCCAGCTCACGCATCGTCAGCGAGGCTTCAGGCTTCGACAACACATAAGGCATCAGTTTGATCATCATATCGATAAACTCAGGTGTCAGACCCATCATCTGGTTTTCATCAAAACGTCCGTGAATCTCATCAAACGAAGGCTCCAACAGTTCTGTGCTACGGGCTGAGCAGCGTTCTGCGAAACGACGGATATTCTTAAGCAACGGGCGCTCCTGAGTGTCACGCAAGGTAAACATACGATCATTACGCAGATAGTAATACGCATTGATACCCACAAGAAGCATCATAACCAATGCCAGAAGCCAATACACACCAGTAGAACGCCACCAGGGCTCATTGATATTGATGGTCCATTGATAAGGCTCCGTCTCCCACTTGTTGGGATTCATGGAAGCCTGGATCTCAATCTGATAGGAACCGGGTTGCAGAGCCATCAGCTGCAGAAGCAGACGACCACTTTTATCGACTATAGAGTTGATTTCATGACTGGAATAGATATGCCATTCACCATCCAAACCGATAACACGCACACGATAGTAAGTATGATTCGGGCGGAAATAGTTCAAAGCCGTGAAGACCAGAGTCAGGGAGTTCTGATCATAGTTCAGGTCAATCTCTTGTACACGCGAAACGGCTTTGTCAAGAATCACCTGCCCGTCAACCTTATCGCCAGCCTTCACTTCATTACCATTAACAAAGAACTGGATCAACTTGGGATAAATGTCAAAGTGCATTTTCCCATTGATGGTATTCATCTGGTGAGGATCGAACGTCACCATATGATCCAGCGACTGCATCACCACCGTACCATCAGGCAAACAGGCTGCAGCATTATTGGCAAAGTTCTCATTAGGCACCCTGTCGTAATCACTGTAGCTGGTCACGTAATCAATATTATTATCCTTAATGATAACACACGAGATGCCATAGCTGGTACCTACCCATATCTGGTGTTCAAGATCCTCAGTGATAGAGTGAACCACATTATTCAGCAGACCTTCCTGACGGGTAATCATCTGGGGCAGCTTGTCTGATTCATTGCGATAAAGCTGCAAGCCCTGTCCCGTTCCTACCCAGGTCCATCCACGTGAATCACGAAAAGCGCAATTCACAAGACGATCCCTGTAAGTAGTCACTGAAGTACGGTATTGTTCCATCTTCTGAAAAAGCTCATGAGCATAAGGATCGTCTAAGCTATACGACTTGAAAGGCGCATTGAAGGGACGGGAATAGAGCAGTCCTCTACGCTCTGTACCAGCCCACATGCCACCTTGCTTGTCAAAAGCTATCACGTTGATATCCGTCTTCAGCACCTGTCCGTTCATCAACACCAGCTCGTCAAAATTTCGTATCGAGCCTGTCGTGAGGTTATAGGTCAAATAACCGTACTGTGTAGAGATATAGAGGAGTGAGTCTTTCCTGATGAGATTGTTCATATGGAACTCGCACTCATGCAGGGTGGTCCATTGCCGTTTGCTCATCTCAAAGCGCAACAGGATAGAAGCCTTCTCACCATTTCGGATCTGATAGATATTGTTGCCATCCTTAATCATCACTGAGAAATGCCTATAAAGATCCTTTTTACTGTCATCATAAGCCGGTAAACGGAACTGTGTCTTAGTGGTCTGAAGGTCTTTTCCCTCTACAGAACCATCGTCATAGAACAGCAGCAGTGATTTGTCACGATAGGTTTCCACATCCTGAAGACTCTTGCCGGCAAAGATGCGATAGGTCTTTTGGGAAGCACAAGAGAAGAGGTCGTAGCCATTCAACAGCCATACGATCCCATCATCACTTACAAACAGATCATTAACGGTTTTGCTGAATCCGAATTTCAGGAACTCGTCTGTGACAGAGTTCACGAATTTCTCAGTTGTCAGGTTCACACAGGTCACCGACTGTTTGTTTTTCAGCCACAGATGGTGGCATTTATCGAAATACAGATGATAATTGCCTTGATAGTACTCTAACGGATAGACGTTCTCTTCTGTAGGATCTATGTAAGTGAACTTCTGCCCATCGAAGAAATTGATCTGTCCCATTGTTGCCGTCACCATTCGCCCCGTCCTCGTACACTTGATGACCTGAGCACTGTTATCTGCCAGACCGTCTGAAGCATTAAAGTATTCAAACAATCTCTCAGAGCGGTCTGCCATTGCCCGAAGCGACAGCAACTGCATCAAACAAAGTATCAGATATAGCTTTCTACGCATCTCCTATTTTCTAATCAGCCACAAAAATACTACTATTTTTGAACATATACAAGAAAAATGCAAAAAAACTGGCAAAATAACCGATTATTCTTGGTATATTCTGCATTTTTATTTACCTTTGCATCCAGAACTTTACTTATTACTCCAAAACCATTTTTACTTATGAACACAAAACGAAAATTATCACTATTCGTGTTAAGCATGATGATGATGCTTGCTTCGGCACAGACCATCACAGGTAAGTATGAAATACCCAAGATGCCTGATTGGGCAAAGAATGCGGTATTCTATCAAATCTATCCGCAGACTTTCTGCGACTCTGACGGCGACGGCATTGGCGACATTCAGGGAATCATCAGTAAGCTCGACTATGTGAAGAGCCTCGGTGTGGATGCCATCTGGTTCAACCCCTTCTTCGATTCGCCTTTCTACGATGCTGGCTACGACATCCGCGACTATTACAAGATTGCACCGCGCTATGGTACTAACGATGATGCCAAGCAGCTCTTCGAGGAAGCTCACAAACGAGGCATGCATGTCATCTTCGACTATGTCATCAGCTATACAGCCATCGATCACCCATGGTTTGTAGCTTCCCAGAAGCAAGAAAAGAACAAATACTCCAACTATTATATCTGGACGGAGACGAACTGGGTGGATCCCCCATTCGAGTTTGCAGGTCAGTTTGTAAAGGGCTACGGACAGCGTAACGGTCAGTTTATGCGTAACTTCTACTGGTGCCAGCCTGCTCTGAACTTCGGCTTCGCTAATCCCGACCCGAATCAGAAGTGGCAGTTGCCCACCAACCATCCCGATGTACTGGCGATGCGTGAGGACCTGAAGAACGTACTCCGTTTCTGGATGGATATGGGTGCCGACGGCTTCCGTGCAGACATGGCTGGTGCATTGGTTAAGACACGTCGTGTGAGAGGCAATGAGCAGTTCTATAATACCAATGAGAACGAGACGAAACTCTTCTGGCGTGAGATCCGTCAGCTGCTTGAAAAGGAATACCCACGTGGATTCATGGTAGCGGAATGGTCATATCCTGCCGATGCCCTCGACAACTGCTTCCACGTAGATTTCTTCCACTGGTTCAAGGGCTACAACGACCTGTTCCAAAAGGAGAGTTGGCGTATCCTCAATGGTGTCAGCGAGGGACACAGTTACTTTGATGCAGAAGGAAAAGGTTCTGTAGCAGATTTCCTGAAGAGTTATATGGATCAGTATGAGAAGACCGCAGGTAAGGGCTATATCAGTCTGCCGCTGGGTAATCACGACAATGCCCGTCTGGGTAATAAGCGTACTGATAAGGAGCTGGAGATTATCTATGCCTTTGGCTTCACGATGCCAGGTGTACCTTTCCTTTATTATGGCAACGAGATCGGCATGCGACAGTTACCCAAAGACTGGCCACAGGTAGAGGGTGCCTATCAGCCACGTAATGGTGCACGTACCCCGATGCAATGGAGCTCAGACAAGAACTTAGGTTTCTCTTCTGGCGATGCTGCCAACTTGTATCTGCCTGTCGATCCTGCTCCCGACGCCCCCAATGTAGCAGCACAGGAGAAGAACCCCAACTCACTGCTTAATAAGACTCGTCAACTCATCGCTTTACGCCACAGTGAGCCGGCACTCGCCAACTATGCGGAGTTTGTGCCCATCTATCCTGGTGAGGATGCCGCCGATCCCTACCCCTTTGTCTATGCTCGTGCAGCAGGTAAAGATGTAGTGCTGGTGATGCTGAATCCAAGGGCAAAGGCTTCTGATGCCACTTTCAACATCAACGTTAAGTTCAACAAAACCAAGTTGTTAGCAGGCGACCGCTTCAGTATCACCCACAACAAAAAGACAGGCAATATGACGATTCATATGCCTGCCACATCTTATGCTATTGTAAAACTCAATTAATAAAACTCTTCGTGATCATATCGAGGCATATGGCGTATCAGCTTATGAACAGCTGCCTGCGCCATAGCCTCGTAGGCACGTTCACTTGGATGCAGATGATCACCACTGTCAAAACCCTCTGCAAAGGCTTTGGGATTGGTAGTGCTACGAACGGCAGCATCAAAATCGATACACCCGTCGAAGATAGGCGATGTGCGTAACCACTCATTGAACTGCTGTCGCATCTCATCACGCTTTTCATTATAGGTGCGCCAACCGAAGATGGGCAGCAGCGTACCGCTCCATACCTTCAGTCCCATCTCCTTAGCCGGTTTTACATAGATATTTTCCACCCCCTGCTCCATCTCCTCTACTGTTGGCAGATCACTCCAAGGGCGGAAGGGATTGACATCAGCGCCTACTGGATGGATGATATCATTAATACCGTGCTGGATGATGACATCTGTAGCACCAGCCACATTCATCTCAATGGGAAAGCGCGTAGCACCCTTCAAGCCGTATGCCTGATAGGTGATGCAGTCATACTGACGCAGTATGCGTGTGCCACTGACGGCACGACGTATGATAGCCACATTGGAGCCAAGAGCCATCTGTGCCATATAGTCAGGCCATGACTGAGCCGTAATGGAGTCACCATAGCACACGATAGCACGATTCTCAGCTGATGTCAGTACATCAATGGTGTTCAGGAAGTAGAACCAGTTGGTATGTCGCGTCAGGTCAAGCGGCAGTTCATCGGCTTCTGCATAGTCGCCATAGGCATAGAACCCCTTAGAGAGCGGACCGGTAACAAGTGTACCACTGTTCATCTGAGTGAATCCGGCCAGATAGATACTCACCGCGATAGTATCGCCGCGATGTACGTCATAGCTGATAGCATCACTCTCTGTTTCAGAGCCAGGCATCAGACTCACACTGGTCTTCCCGCCAAAAGTGATTGGGGTATGCCCAACAAACACTTTCGTAAGTTCTACGGGTTCAGTACCAGTCAGGTTAGAGAAACGGAAACGAAGCATCGTGCCGCTGAAACACATCCTGATGGGATAGCGCAGCGTGAGATCCTTGGCAAATGTAGCTTCACAACGGTTAGTAATTGATGTGGCATTCCCCCAGCATGCCACCCATTTGTTTTTGTCGGTTGTCATTTCCTTCTATTGTTTTTAAATGTTCTGCCTGCAAAAGTATTGTTTTTATTTGGTTCTTGCAAGTTTTTCCGGAAATATGTTGCCCGTTTCAGAAATAATATCTACCTTTGCCCAACAAAAGCGATGAATATGAAAAAAGTAATCTTGACAGCTGCTTTACTCTTGGCCATCACAGCAGAGGCCCAAGAGAATTTGCAGAGAAACGCAAAAGTCTCTGACGTAAAGAAGACATTCACAACAGTAAAGGAACTTCCGATAACAAGCGTGAAAAACCAATATCGTAGTGGTACCTGTTGGGATTTTGCCACACTGGGCTACTTTGAGAGTGAGATTCTACGACAGACAGGCAAGACTTATGACCTGTGCGAGATGTTTGTAGTGAATAAAGATTATATGGACAACGCTACGCATTACGTACGAATGCACGGTTTTAGCCAGATTTCTGAAGGCGGCTCATGCGACGATGTGCTCGAGGTGATTCGGCATCATGGCATCTGTCCGGAAGATGCGATGCCTGCACCTGGTTCACTAACAGGCGATTCGCTGGCAAACTTCAAGGTATTCTTCCCTGAGTTGGAACAAATGGTGAGACGAGCAGTGGTTAAGGATGCAAAGACTCCCCTGCCACACTGGAAAGATAGCGTTCAGGCAGTCATCGAGCAATATGTAGGTCGCTGCCCGGAAACATTCACGTATGACGGCAAGACCTATACCCCGAAATCGTTTGCTGAGAGTCTCGGACTGAACCTTGACGATTATGTGAGTCTGACCAGTTACACACATCATCCGTTTGGCAAGTGGTTCGTCATCGAGGCACCCTACAAATGGCGACTGAAACCCAGCTATAACATACCTATAGAACAACTGATGACTGTTCTCGACAAAGCGCTGGATGCAGGCTATACCGTAGCCTGGGGTGGCGATGTGTCAGGTGACTTCACCCGCACAGGACTTGCCATGCTGCCTGATGGTGTTGAACCCACACAGGCCTTGCGCCAGGAGCAGTGGGACAATTGGCAGTTCACCTATGATCATGTGATGCTTATCTATGGCAAGGCAGTTGACGAGCAGGGCAAACCCTATTATATGGTAAAGAACTCATGGGGTGAGACCGGTCAATATAAAGGTATCTGGTATATGTCACGCGACTATATCGCCCTGAACACCACCTATCTGTTCCTTAATCGGAATGCACTTCCTAAGGGATTTATCAAATAAAACAGTAAAATATCAGTTCTTACCCTTATTGATCATATAGATGCCGAGTGCCGCAAGACCTCCGGCGAGTGCATACTTCGCATAGAAGGTCTCACCGAGGCAGAGGCACGAGGTAACAGCCCCCACAATGGGAATCAGAGAATTGTAGATGGCTACCTTGCCCACAGGATTGCAACTCAGCAGTTTGTTATACAGCGCAAATCCAACGGCAGAGATGGCAATCAGCAACAAGAGACAGATCATGCCGAGCATATTCACCTGAGGCAGCCTACCCTCAAAGAGCAGTCCGAAGATGATGAGCATCAAGCCTCCGATGGTGAGACTGTAGCCTGTACCCACAAAGACATTGATCCGTCGGCTCAAGCCACGCGTCATCAGGTTGGCACAAGCCCCACAGATAGCATTCAGGATGATCATACCGTCGCCCAACCAGGTAAACTGCCCACTTTCTGCTCCACCGAGATTCAAGGCAAGGATACCGCTGAATCCAACAGTACAGCCGAGAATCTTGCGTGAAGTCAGCTTGTCGCTCTTGAAACAGGCACAAGCCAGCAGCACCACCAGAAACGTGCTCAGCGAGTTTAGGATGGCAGCCCTTGAGCCCTCGCTGTGCGACATGCCAACATAGAAGAAGAAATAGTGAAGCGCTGTGTTCATCAGCGCAAAGGCGAGAATAAACCACCAGTCACTCTTCTTAGTCGTACCGAATGGACGCCTGCTGCTGCGCGCCACAGCCAGTACAATCCCTCCCGCCGCAGCAAAGCGGATACCGGCAAAGAGCATCTTGCTACCCGTCATGTCGGCTGTGATACCGAAAGCATTAAAGCCTATCTTAATCAGTGGGAATGCCCATCCCCAGGCTATCGCAGCCGTCAGGGCAAACACCACCACCCATACAGGTCTCTGAAATATGGATATATCACTTCTCATTACGAGTGCAAAGATACGAATAAATAAGGTAACATACAAAATATTTAGCTATTTATTGCTAATCCCCACCCTCGCAGCATGGCGACTCTGTTCTCGTCAGCAAGAACACTGGTATCCACCAATAAGCGGCATCATAAAGCGCCAGGACTCGCTCTTTGATATAGTCTGGGTACTTGGTGGTAACAAGATTTTACTTTTCAACTTACCCACTTACCCACTTATGACAAGAAGGTTTTTTATAGGTACTGAGAGAAAGGTGGATAAAGAAGAAGGATTAAATTCTATATTTCTATTTATATATTAATATTATATATTATATATAATATATAATATTAAATTTTATTATCTACAAAACTCAAAATTATTCCTGTCATAAGTGGGTAAGTGGGTAAGTGGGTAACTCGCACAAAAAAAAGTTCGATTTTCAGTGAAAAAAGTCGCTTAAAAATTTGGTTAATTCACCAAAAATTCGTACCTTTGTACCGTTGTTCAAAAATGACATCAGGCAACAAAATTTGCGGCATAACTATAGAGAAAATTTTTCTAAGTGCACTAGTAAGTTTTTCATAGTGAAACCGTGAAAACACGGACTAAGGAAGAGGTTTTAAGGAAGAGGAAAAACATTTACACCCTTAAAATTTTAAATTCATTATGGCATTAAAAGTAAAGGCAGTTGAACGTCTGCTGAAGTTTGACAAGAACGATCCTGGTTCTTACCGTTATGTGTTGAAACCCGAGCTCTACACCAGTCTCGACCAGAAGAAGGTGATCCGTGAGGCAGCTCTTAGAAGTGGCGTGAGCCAGGGCGTGATGAAGGCCTGCTGGGATGCAGCCGGTGAGGTGATTAAGGCCTGGGCTACGGAAGGACACGCAGTGGCTCTGCCCGGACTGGGAAGTATGCGATTCGGACTCCGTTCGAAGTCTGTGGAGAAGGTCGAGGACGTGAAGACCGGTCTGATCTCCAGTCGTCGTATCATCTTCACTCCATCGGTTGATCTGAAGGATGAGCTTGCCAACACTGGTATCCTCATCACCTGCTACGACCGCACTGGTAAAGAGGTGAAGCGTGTGACCTCAACTTCTGGCGAGGTGGAGGATCCCGAGAACGAGAACGGCAATCAGTCGCAGAACGGTGGTAGCACCTCAGGCGGTAACGGTGGCAGCAACACCCCTACCCCTCCAGTTGAAGAGCCTGACTACGACCAGCCCTCAGGAGATTAAACACTAAACACTCAACATTATGACTAAGAAGGAGACTTTTAAGTTTGTGGTGCAGATCATAGCATCAATTGCAACGGCGGTATTGACCGCGTTGGGAGCTACCTCGTGTATGGGGTATTAGAAGAGAGAGAGGCATCCGATAAGGGTGCCTCTCTTGTTATCTCGACGAAAATGCATGGAGATAGGGATTATTAACTACTATCAATATTAGCCCTTACAATTTCATGCGGCGCCAGATGAAGCGGGGGATGCGGCGCCAGAGCATCGTGAGCAGGCGATATTTCCAATCTATGACACAGATATGCTTTCTGTGCCTGATGGCCTGCATGATCTTACGGGCTACCATACCGGGCTGCATCAGCATGGGATAGTGGAAATCTCCATTCAACAGGGCGGTATCAACAAAGCCTGGACGGATGTCGGTGAAGTAGATGTCCAGTCCGCGTGCATGCGCCTGCTGCTCCAACGCCTGGAGATAGACATTCTGCAGTGCCTTGGTGGCTGAGTAAGCTGGGGCGGGTCCTAACCCTTTGGTGCCGGCAATGGAGGTGACTGCCACGATATGTCCCTCGCCTTTCTCTGCGAAATAGCGATAGGCCTCCCCTATCATCCGCACAAAGCCTACACCGTTGGTCGCTGTGGTCTGAACCTCGATGCCTTCCGCCAACTCGCGATTCTGCTTACCGATGCCTGCAGTGTAGATAAACAGATCCATGCCTCCCAGCTGGGATATCATGCTGCGGAGCTGTTCTGGAGCGTTGGGATCGGTGACGTCGATCTGCTCTGCCTCACTCACATTACCGATGGTCTGAAGCAGATCCATACGGCGTGCTGCGACTCCCACCTTCCAACCATCATCGAGGAGCTGTCGTGCCACCTCGAAACCGATACCTGACGATGCGCCAATAATAATAGCCCGTTTCATTGTTGTGTTATAGATAAACAGTTGATTAAAAAAATCCCGGAAGTCTTGCAACCTCCGGGACAACGTCATAATAAATAATGATGCCTTACAGCATGTTATTATTAATTGTTTAATTGATTCTTAAGCCTCAGCGGGTGCCTCTTCTTCAGCAACAGCCTCTTCTGCGGGAGCTTCCTCTACAGCCTCCTCAGCTACCTCAGCAGCAGCCTTCTTGGCATCGGCAGCAGCCTTGATAGCAGCCTCAGCCTCAGCAGCAGCCTTCAGCTCAGCAGCGTTCTCAGCAACAACCTTAACGGGAATCTCTACAGTTACCTCCTTGTGGAAGTGTACGAGAGCTACATAGTCGCCAATCTTCTTGGCATCCTTCATGGTGATGATCTTACGATCAACATCCTTACCCTGCTTTGCGAGCTCATCGGCTACCTGAGCAGCACCTACTGAACCGTAGAGCTGACCTGTAGCGCTCACCTTGGCAGCAATCTCGAGGGCTACGCCATTGAGCTGGGCAGCCTTCTCCTCGGCAGCAGCCTTCAGGGCAGCGAGCTTGTGTGCCTGCTGCTTCAGGTTCTCAGCGAGGATCTTCTTAGCTGACGGAGATGCAATCACACCCTTTCCCTGAGGAATGAGGTAGTTGCGGCCGTAGCCAGACTTAACGTTCACGATATCGTTCTTAAATCCCAGACCGATAATATCTTCTTTCAGTATAATTTCCATAATCTTGCGTCCTCCTTAATTATTTCATCAAATCGGTTACGTAAGGCAGCAGGGCGATCTGGCGGGCACGCTTCACGGCCTGAGCCACACGACGCTGATACTTCAGAGATGTTCCGGTGATACGGCGGGGAAGAATCTTACCCTGCTCGTTGAGGAACTTCTTCAGGAACTCGGGATCCTTGTAGTCGATGTACTTGATACCGCTCTTCTTGAAACGGCAGTACTTCTTCTTCTTCGTATCGATAGAAGGAGCGTTCAAATAACGGATTTCACTTTGCTCTGCCATAGTTTAAGCCTCCTCTTTTTTACCAAGCTTTGCGCGACGCTTCTCGGCGTACTCTGCAGCATACTTGTCAAGTTTAACTGTCTGGAAGCGGATTACCTTCTCGTCACGACGGAAAGCGGTCTCCAGTGTCTTAATCACTTCTGGCTCAGCCTTGAACTCTATCAGGCAGTAGAAACCTGTAGATTTCTTCTGAATAGCATAAGCCATCTTCTTCAGTCCCCAGGCCTCTTCGTTGATGATCTCTGCACCCTTATCGGTGAGGACCTTCTTGAATTTTGCGGCCGTTTCCTTCATCTGTTCATCAGACAAAACGGGAGTTAAAATGAAAACGGTTTCGTATTGATTCATAACTCAATAATAAAAATAAAAAATTAATAATGTGCTTCGAAAAGCGGGTGCAAAGGTAGTGAAATTTTGCGATTTGACGATTCACAATTTACAATTTCCACCAATCCTTAACACTATTTAATACTTTTCGCCATTTTTAAGGTGCTTAATATGCATGAAAGCTCCTAAAACGATGAGTATCAAGCCTGAGAGCAGCACCAGGTTGCTGGATGCCCACCCGGCAATGTAACTAACTATCAAAAGGAGGGCGCCGAGTAAAATCAGCGCCACTCCCATATAGCCTTTAATAGTCGTCATAACTATCAGTTGTCTGCTATCAACTACATATCCAGCTCAGGGGTGATCAGCTTATAGCCCTTGCCGTGGATATTGATAATCTCGATCTGAGGATCTTCCTTCAGGTGCTTACGGAGCTTGGTGATATACACATCCATAGAGCGTGCATTGAAGTAGTTGTCGTCGATCCAGATGGTCTTCAGGGCAAAGTCGCGCTGCAGGATCTCGTTGGCATGACTGCAGAGCAGTGCCAGCAGCTCATTCTCCTTCGTGGTGAGCTTGGTCTGCTTCTCACCGATACTCAGCAGCTGCTTCTGGGTGTCGAAGGTGAAGTTACCGATGCGATAGACGGTAGATTCCTTGCTCTTCTTGCCCTTGGTGCGGCGCAGGATGGCTTCAATACGGAACACGAGCTCCTCCATAGAGAAGGGTTTGGTGATATAATCGTCGGCACCGATCTTGAAGCCTTCAAGAATATCTTCCTTCAGTGTCTTGGCGGTGAGGAAGATGATGGGCACATCGGGACTGGCAGCATGAATCTCCTGAGCCAGCGTGAAACCATCTTTCTTTGGCATCATCACATCGAGTACGCAAATATCGAACTTGTTTTTTAAGAAGGCCTTGAATCCGGCATCGCCGTCGGCACAGAGTTCAGCTACAAAGCCCTTGGCCTGCAGATACTCACGAAGCAGCATTCCGAGGTTCTCATCATCCTCGCAAAGCAAAATTTTCAGTTTGTCTTCCATAATGGTGTTTGTTTTTATTGTTAATACTATGAATTATCTTCTTTCAGAAGCGGAAGCTTGATGGTAAAGGTAGTACCCTTGCCGAGCTCCGACTCACATTTGATCTCGCCCTCATGGAGGGTGATAATCTTCTTCACGTAGGCCAGACCTAAGCCGAAGCCTTTCACATCGTGCACATTACCCGTATGAACACGATAGAACTTATCAAATATCTTACGGACATTCTCTTTCTTGATGCCCAGACCCGTGTCGCGAATGGAGAAGCAGAGATGATCCTTCTCGTTCCAGGTACGGATATAGATATCCAACGGCTCCTCTGGCTTGCGATACTTCACGGCATTGTCCATCAGATTAGTGATGGCATTCTGGAAATGCACCTCATCGACAAAGATGGCTGAATCGACAGCTTCTATCTCGGTGTAGATCTTTCCACCCGTATGCTCCACACGGAGAGAGAATGAGCCAGCGACTGACTCCAGCAACTCATTGAGGTCGAGTTCTTTCTTCTTAAAGGTAGCCTGCTTGCGGTCGAACATCGACATCTGAAGCACCTTCTCCACCAGGAAGCGCAGACGCTTGGACTCATCATTGATGACACCACCTAAGTGCTGAAGCATCGAGGGGCTCTTGGTGACTGACTCGTCGTTGAGCATCTGTGCTGCCAGTGAGATACTGGAGATCGGTGTCTTGAGCTCGTGCGTCATATTGTTGATGAAGTCGTTCTTGATCTCGTTATAGCGCTTCTGACGGAATATCACAACGATGGTGAAAATAAAGGTGATCAGCAGAACGACGGTAAACACCATAGCCGGGATCATAAACCGCACGCTGGAGAAGATGTAGGCGTTCATGTCGGGGAAGTGAACCTTCACGATACCCATCTTCGGAGAGGGGTCGTTGCGGAACAATGTCTGCTTGTAGGTATATTCCTCACCTTCCTCAGTGTAGTCGGGACAACGGTAGATCTCACGCCCATCGGCTGTCTCCACGCGGAAGTGATAAGGGATATTCACACCATTGTTCATCAGCTCAGCGCGGATGTCCTGATCGAGGAGCTTGAAGTTGATACGTTCCTTCAACGGTCTGTCGGATGCTGTATAAAGGATGTTATACACCACCTCGTCGAGCAGCGCCTTCTGATACACATAGCGATTGCGCACAATCTCCTGCAGCGACTTGGAGGCTTCTGAGATGGAGTTCTTATCGGTACGCAGGATCATTGCCTTGGGCACATTGGCTGGCTTAATGGCAAACGTCTTCAATTCAAAAGAGGAATAGACAGTACCATCGTCGGCAGCTACTGCATACTGATGGCTCTGCTTAATGGTACCATCAAGGCCGTCAACCATCACGGAGTCCTGATGGAAAGCCTTGCGCTCCGTCTGCTTCACATCTTTCTCCAGATAACGGAGCGTCTCGTTCATCTCAAGATTACGAGAGGCCTGATAGAGACTACGGTTTACGGACTCGTCGAACTGTTCCTTCTTCATCTTGGTCATCTCTTCGATATAAGAGATCTGCAAGAGCAGAAGGCCTACAAACGACAAGCCCATAACTATAGCGATTATCCAAATTGTACTTTTCTTCATTACATTGATTTCTAATCGACTGCAAAAGTAGTCTAATTCTTAAATACAAATTCATGATATGTTAATTATTAATCGGAAATTTTTATTATTTAACATGGTTTTAGTTTTTAATTAAAAATAAGCAAACAAAAAAATACCCCCGCTAGAAGAATCCAACGGGGATACAAAACCCTAAATATAAATATAACTATTAATCTTCTTCCTTCAATTCAGCTTCATGCTCCTTGATCAGTGCCTGCTGGATATCGTTCGGTACAAGCTCATAGCTTGAGAAGCTTGTTGTGAACGAAGCGCGTCCACCAGTCAGTGATGACAAGGCGATAGAGTAGCTTGCCAACTCCTTGAGAGGAATCTTAGCAGTGAGCTTCTGGTAACCGCTCTCTGAGTCCATACCCATGATGATGGCACGACGACCCTGCAGATCGCTCATCACATCACCCATGTAGTCGGCAGGAACCAGCACCTCAAGGTCGTAGATAGGCTCCAGCACCTTTGGACCTGCCTCCTTGAAGGCTGCAGAGAAGGCGTTACGGGCTGCCAGCATGAATGAGAGCTCGTTAGAATCTACGGGGTGCATCTTACCGTCATAGACAATCACACGTACGTCGCGGGCATAAGAACCTGTCAACGGACCCTGCTCCATACGCTCCATCACACCCTTCAGGATGGCAGGCATGAAACGGGTATCGATGGCACCACCAACAACGCTGTTGATGAATACGAGCTTACCACCCCACTCCAGATCTTTCTCTTCCTTCGACTTGATGTTCATCTTGAACTCCTGGCCGTTGATGGTGAATGAGGTAGGATCAGGCATACCATCGGTATAAGGCTCTACAATCAGATGAACCTCACCAAACTGTCCGGCACCACCCGACTGCTTCTTATGACGATAGTCGGCACGAGCCATCTTCGTAATGGTCTCACGATATGGAATCTTCGGCTCCTGATATTCAATCTGGATCTTCTCGTTGTTCTCCATACGCCACTTCAAGGTACGCAGGTGGAACTCACCCTGACCATGAACGATGATCTGGCGCAACTCCTTAGACTGCTCAACAACCCATGTGGGATCCTCCTGACGCATCTTCTGCAGAGCTGCCATCATCTTCTCAGTCTCAGCCTCGTTAACTGCCTTGATGGCACGAGAGAACTTAGAGTTAGGATACTTGATGAAGTCGAACTTATTATCAACATCCTTGCCATTCAGCGTGTTGCCAGTCTTCACATCCTTCAGCTTCACAGTACAGCCGATATCACCAGCTACGAGCTGATCGACCTGAATACGGTTGGCACCAGCACAAGCATAGAGTGTACCCATGCGCTCCTTAGAACCACGATCGGCATTGGTCAGATCGTCACCACTCTTCACAACACCACTCATCACCTTGAAGTACTGAACCTCACCGATATGGGGCTCAACACCTGTCTTGAAGAAATAAAGTGATGTGGGAGCAGAAGAGTCGGCAGGAACATCCTTACCGGCTGCATTCTTGATGACAGGCATCTCACTCACGAAGGGAACCACATTACCCAGGAACTCCATCAGACGGCGGACACCCATATCACGACCTGCACAAACGCAGAATACAGGGAAGATGCTACGTGTGACAAGACCCTTACGGATACCCTCACGCATCTCGTCCTCGCTGAGGTCCTCGCTCTCGAAGAACTTCTCCATCAGTGTGTCGTCGCCAGCAGCTGCAGCCTCAACAAGCGCTGCCTTCCACTCCTTGGCCTTCTCCAACTGATCGGCAGGAATATCCTCGATGATAGGAGCACCACCTTCGGGCTTCCATGAGTATTTCTTCATCAGCAGCACATCAATCACGCTGTTGAAACCAGCACCTGTAGCGATAGGATACTGAACGGGCACACAATTTGGACCATAAACCTCCTTCAACTGGTTCAGAATCTGGTCGAAGTCGCAGTTGTCGCGATCCAGCTGGTTCACCAGGAAGATGACGGGCTTCTTCAGCTTCTCTGTGTTGCGGAAAGCATTCATGGTGCCTACCTCAGGACCATACTGGCCATTGATGAGCAGCACAGCCTGATCGGTGACGTTCAGAGCGGTGATAGCACCACCCACGAAGTCGTCGGAACCCGGACAGTCGATGATGTTCAGCTTCTTGTTATTCCACTCTACATGAAAAACAGTAGAGAACACCGAGTAGCCATATTCCTGTTCAACAGGGAAATAATCGCTCATGGTGTTCTTACCTTCTACGGTGCCGCGACGCTTAATGATGCCGGCCTCGTAAACCATTGATTCGGCAAGAGTAGTCTTGCCGCTACCCGCACTGCCAAGCAATGCAATGTTTTTGATCTCGTTAGTCTGATAAACTTTCATATCAATTTAGTCTTAGGTGAATAATTCATTTTGTCGGCACGAAATTAGACATTTTCCTACAAAACACCAAAGATTTCTTTCAAATATTAAACAAAATTAGTAATTCTGAGCTACGCTCGAAGATACTCACGCTCGAAAATACTCAAATACATTTGGTTTTTTGCTCGCTTAATCGTATCTTTGCCCCAAAAATGGCAGGTTTATACATACATATCCCATTCTGTAAGAGCCGTTGCATCTATTGTGGCTTCTATTCCACCACGGGGCTGGCGCTCCGTGAGGCATATACGGATGCTATATGTCAGGAACTTGCGATGAGAGGTTCCGCAGAACCAGTAGGCACCATCTATCTGGGTGGTGGAACACCTTCTCAGTTGAGTATCCAACAGCTCCATCGGATCTTCGACGCTCTATATAAATATAATAAGGTGTCGGCAGCGGCAGAAGTGACCATCGAATGTAACCCTGATGATATAACACCGGAATTTGCCAAAGGCATCAGCGGGTTGCCTGTGAACCGTGTGAGTATGGGAGCACAGACATTCAATGATGAGAGACTACATTTCCTCAGACGGAGACACACGTCGGAACAGGTTGGATCGGCTGTGGACCGGCTTAGGGAAGCAGGTATCAACAATATCAGCATCGACCTGATGTATGGTTTTCCCCAAGAGACGCTGGAAGACTGGAAGTCGGATATCGACAAGGCACTCTCGTTAGATGTGGAGCATCTTTCGAGCTACTGTCTGATGATTGAAGAAGGAACGGTGCTCTATGAGAAGTGCCAGACTGACAGTTCTGCATCCAGCATCGACGAGGAACTGGAGCGACAGATGTATGAGCTGCTGATTGACAAACTCGTTGCCAAGGGCTATGAGCACTATGAGATATCGAACTTTGCAAAGTCGGGCTATCGCAGCCGGCATAACAGCAGCTATTGGAATGGCACACCCTATATCGGCATTGGAGCTGCAGCCCACTCTTTCGACTTAAAGACACGTAGTTGGAACATCGCCGATATACGTCGTTATATCAAAGGCATCCAACAAGGAGAGCGTCTGTATGAATCGGAGACACTCGATGAGGATACGCGCTATAACGATATGGTAACCGTTGCCCTACGCACATGTGAGGGACTGGACCTTTCTCTGTTGCATGAACGTTATCGTCAGTATTGCTTGAAGAATGCCAAACGATTTATCGACGACGGGCTGTTGGCGATTGACAGCCAAAGGCTGCATCTGACACGCAAAGGATTATTTGTGAGTGATATGGTGATGAGTGAACTGATGCTGGTGGACTAAATGGAGTCCTGCTTCATCAGTTGCTTAATGGCAAACACATAGTAGGCTATCAACAATGGATAACCAATATAATATAAGGTACCGACACTAAACACCACATAGTCGAAAGCACAGATACCCAACAGTCCTCCCAGATAAAGGATAGCACTACCCATTGGCAGATGACGTGTGACATCTTCGAATGTGGCAATGGCGACGATGACAATTGTCCACACAGAGATAACAAACACACCCAACCAGAATGGCAGCGCAAAGGGATTAAGTGAAGGATGATAGTAGAAATGGCGCCACATCTCTGCATCGAACAACTGGATGGAACTATAGAGAACGGCAGCTGACGATATTAGCAAGCAGAGCAGCGTGGGATAGAAAGAAGGAATATCATTGAAGTGCACGATCTTCGCCCCTAAGCGCATCAGGCTTCGGATGCCATATGCCACACCCACCATCACGATAATGGCAAGGAATGCCAGCAGATGGATGTTTGAGAACATGTCGATGAACTGACTGATAGGATCATCGGGAGAGACCTTTGACAGAAGTTCCTTCTCATGAATCCATCCGAAAGTAAGCTGGTCGCGTGCCACCTTCACCCATACAGAATCTATCGTGTCGGCAGGAAGCGTCTTGATGTCTGCCACAACGATACGCTCATTTTTATGAATCGTCACAGAATCCTTCTGTAGCTCACCTGACTCCGACTGCATCTCCATCGACACCACATCAGGCACTGACATATCCTCTGGTTGCTGAGCCACCAGAACCAGCGAGTCACCAGTCACCACGAAATTGTAATTCTGGGTGTAATGATGGGTGGTATAAAAAGAGATGGAGTCAATCTGCTGACTTGTCAGATCCCAAGCATCAGGTGTGATAGGCCCTTTGTTATAACAAGAAGTCAGAACAATAGCGGTTAAACAATAACCAATAAACGGCTTGAGAAGTCGGCTTGCTCGTAAAGAATTCCTGATCTTCATATCTTATCAACGGTTATTGGTTAACGGATACACGTTCATCTGACAGTGCTGGCAATCGAACTCAAGACGAAAGCGACGTCCATCGCCTAATACGAGAGAAAGAGGTTCATGCCACATGGGGCGCTTTCCACCATGCTTGACACAATAGCCCAGACTATAACGGATGCAATGGCGACACTGCATGAGGGGGCCTTCCCCACCCTTCAACTCAAAGGCCGACAGTGTATCAGTGCCATAGAATGCTGCCGCCAAACGATTGGAGATGTTATATTGGTAACTGGCCTTTTCTAGTTTCATCCCTTTATGCTGACCATGCTTAACGCTTTCCTTCTTGGCAGGAACTGACAGGGCCTCTATCAGTTGTCTGCGCATATCCGACAGTTGGCTGTTGGGAATAAAGAAGTTGAAATCGTCGGGTACCTCCACCTCAGTACACTTGAAGATGGTATCACCCAACTTAGATAGCTGGCGGGCGATATTCTCACGAGGCGACTTCTGCGCCAGCTGATGTTCACTCTCGAAGTGGAGCGTGAGATTGCCAGTACTCAACACGAGGCCATCATCAACAGCCCGAAGCGTGATACTTATAGGTATCTTTCGTGTGGCACTGGGTTTGGCGAGGAGTCGCTCAAACTCCTGATCATTATTTCGGTAGAGTGCCATACCTGGACGTAGGTTGTGGGGCATCTTTAAAGGATAGATGCGATTTCCCTCCACACGATTGGCACGCAAGCCCTCAAACTTTCGTTCTTCATTCAGGAAACAGAGTCCATCACCATTAGCAAAGCTCGTAACACCTGCCACATTAAAGGAGTTACCACGAATCTCCTTCACTGTTCCTACGAACTCACCTACCGCCTTAGGGGTATCAAAGGAGGTGATGTCTGGTTGTCGTCCATTCAAGAAATAGGTAGTATAGCCACGATTGAAAGTACGGTGTAAATCTGGTTTAAAGGTATATTCGCAATAGCCCTTTGACGCACGGCAATATTGATCAGGATGCTGACGAATGATGGCATTCAGTCGTTCACTATATGCTGCTGTCACATTCTTCACGTAGGCCATATCCTTCAGACGACCTTCTATCTTAAAAGAGGTAGCTCCAGCCTCTATCAGTTGCTGCAGGTGGTCGCTCTGGTTCATGTCCTTCAGCGACAACAGATAACGTTCGTGTTCTATCTCCTTACCATCAGCATCAACCAATGAGAAGCGCATGCGACAGAACTGAGCACACTCGCCCCGATTGGCACTGCGATGAAAGCAATATTGGGAGGCGTAACAGATACCAGAATAACTCACACACAGGGCACCATGAACAAAGACTTCGAGTTCGACCTTAGGCACCTCACGATGAACCGCCGCTATCTCTTCTGCTGACAACTCTCGCGCCAAAACCACACGGGAGCATCCGACATCATGCAGCCTGCGCACCTTTTCTGCCGTACGGTTATCCGTCTGTGTAGAGGCATGAATCGCCATAGAACGCTGTTCCCTAAGCATCGTGAGTACTGCCATATCCTGTACGAGGATAGCATCTACACCAGCTTTCTCCAACTGACTGATGACACTTCTGACAGCCTCTATCTCGTCATCGTAAATGATGGTATTCAGCGTGACATAGACCTTAGCACCAAAAAGATGAGCATAACTGCACAGTTGACTTATATCCTCGATACTATTCCCTGCTGCGGCACGTGCACCGAAACGCGGCGCACCGATATATACGGCATCAGCACCATGATCGATGGCTGCTATGCCGCATGCCAGATTCTTGGCAGGAGCTAAGAGTTCTAAAGAGGTCAAGACTGAATGCTATTTAATGTCATCAATATTATATGGCGTCTCCTGATAGACGTAATAGTTAATCCAGTTTGCATAAAGAAGATTAGCGTGAGCACGCCAGGTAACCAATGGCGGATTGTCGGGATTGTTGTCGAGATAGTAATTCTTGGGCAGATCCACATCATCACGCACACCCTTGTCACGACGGTATTCCGTATCAAGGGTATTGGGTGCATACTCCAGATGTCCTGTGATATAGAACTCACGTCCACCTCGCGCCATCACGATACTGACACCACAATCAGGCGATTCAGCTATCAGCGTCAGGTCTTGATTTGCCAATATATCCTCACGGTGAATCTCCGTATGCCGACTATGTGGCATCATAAACACATCATCGAATCCTCGGAAGATGGGGAGTCCCTTCTCTAACGGATATTGTGGGAAGATACCGAACATCTTCTTCTCTAATGGATATTTGGGAATACCATAATGATAGTACAAGCCAGCCTGTGCTGCCCAGCAGATATAGAGCGTACTGGTGACGTGGGTGCGAGCCCAATCGAAGATGTCCGTAATCTCATCCCAATAGTTCACCTCCACAAAATCGAGTGTTTCTACCGGAGCACCTGTGATAATCATACCATCGAACTTCTCATTGCGCATCGACTCAAAGTCGCGGTAGAACATCATCATATGTTCAATCGGTGTATTCTTTGATGTATGACTGCGCAGTTTCATGAAGCTGATCTCCAGCTGCAAAGGTGTATTAGAAAGGAGACGGATCAGATCCGTCTCTGTCGTTATCTTCAGCGGCATCAGATTAAGAATCACGATGCGAAGAGGGCGAATATCCTGCGTTGTGGCCCTCGAATTGTCCATCACAAAGATATTCTCATTCTTAAGAATATCTATGGCAGGTAATCTATCTGGTAATCTTAAAGGCATTGTTGTCTAAAAACGTATTATTTAATTTTGATGACGCAGGTGGACACATTATCAAATCCGCCTGCAGCGATAGCAGCTTCACACAGAGCATTCGCATCTGCACCACCTGCTAACAACTCAGTAATCTTATCATCAGGAACCATATCCGTCAGTCCATCACTGCACAGCATATACAGGTCGCCTGTCTTAACATCATTCGTTATCTGGATCATATCGGCATAGGATGAGGTGCTACCACCACCGATACAGTTGGTAATGATATTGGTATGCTTTTCTTCACCCAGCATTTCATTCAGGGAATGATCAGTCGTAAGTTGAGTCAATTGACCGTCACGGAAACGATACAGGCGACTATCACCACAGTTCACAGTATAGAAATCGCCACAGTAGTAACTCAAAGCTACCAGCGTGGTACCCATCCCCTGATACTGCTCATCAGCCCGTCCTTTTGAAGCTATAAAATTATTAATGGAGTCAAGCCACTCCACAACAGCCTCATAGTATTCACTGGCTCCTAATCCCATCGGGAGATCATGATAATAGAACTGAAGGTTTTTTAGGACATCATTACTTGCCACATCGCCACGATTATGACCACCCATACCGTCGGCTACAGCAATAATATATCTGTCCTGACTCTTTAATGATGCTTTTGTCGCATAGTCACCATTACGTACGAAATGACTATCTACAAGTATCATATCCTCATTCTGTCTTCTCACACAGCCAATTCTACTGGCTGATGTTATATCAAATTCAATCATTTTCTTTATTAACTTATTATCACTTGAAGATTTACATTTGCGATTGTCAGAATATCGCCACTATTCAAGGTCATCTCAATATCTGGCTGGATGGGACGCTGATTAAGCATTGTGCCATTGGAAGAATGCTTATCAACCACACACCATCCTACACCTGGATTATATTTCAACTGAGCATGCACGCCAGACACATAACTCTGATTTTCAAAGAACTGTGTATATGGACCCTTACGGCGACCAATGATGGCGCCATTCATGCCATTTATACGAATATTCAGGCTATCATTGATAAGTGCCAATACTGGCATGCCCTTCATGGAACTGTTAGGTCTTTCTCCTCCTGATGTTCCATAGGACATGAATCCAGGCATAGACATACCTGCGGATTGTCCCCGCTGACTGACGGAGCCATCAGGCGACACCATCAAACCGCCACAATGCGTGCAACGGCGCCCTACTCCTACTCGACCACACTGATTGCAGAAATACAATTTCTGTCCACACTGGTCACAGTAGTGGGAATCATCATCGATCTCTTCTTTACACGTTGGACAAATAATCATATTCTAACTAAATATCTTCTGGTAATATAATCTGATATGTTTCTTTGGTCACCTGATCAGGTGGCATCTGCGACACACGAAGTGAGAGCTTCTGGATGGTTGAGTCGAGCAGATTACGCATCTCACGGGCATTACCCCATGACTCGTCTTTTGCAAGCACCATCTTGTAGATGGTATCGAGCGCTTTGAACTCTGCTGTAGGAGACAGTGTGTACTGCTCTTTTTTCGCCATCGACTTAAAGATAGAAAGCAACTCATCTTCATTATAGTCGTCGATATGGAGCTTGTGAGTGAAGCGACTGGCCAGACCAGGATTCATCTGCATAAACTCCTCCATCTTGTCTTTATATCCGGCAGCAATCACCACAAACTTACCACGATCGTCCTCCATACGCTTCATCAATGTGTCGATAGCTTCCTTACCATACTGGTCACCACCGTCACTGAGAGTATAGGCCTCATCGATGAAGAGGATACCACCCATCGCCTTGTCACACATGCTGTTGACAATCTTGGGAGTCTCACCCATGTATTTGCCGATTAAGGTAGCACGGCTTACCTCCAATACACGAGAAGTAGGCAGGATGTCCATAGCCTGAAGCACCTCACCCATCTTTCGTGACAACGAGGTTTTTCCTGTACCAGGATTACCTGTCAGTACGAAGTTCATTGCCATCTGCTGCACGTTACCAGCACCCATAGCAGCACGCTGCTTCATGAACATGCTTTGTACAGCCAGACGACGGATGGAGTTCTTGACGGTTCGCATGCCGATAAACTCATCGAGTTCGTTGAGCACCTCATCAAGCGGACGAGCAGCCTCACTCTGTGCCATTGGCAGATCATCTTGTGTCAGACTGTACATATCACTCTCCTTGAATGAAGGATCGTTCATCAGTTTGACAAGACGCTGACTCTGTCGCTCAACAGCCTCATCGAAGATACGGCGTGCCTCACGGGCATTGCCGAAGTTCTTATCACGACGCAGATACAACTGCTCAAACTGACGATGGATGGCGCCACGCATCACCTCATCAACAGTGAAGTTCTTCTTGCTGGCCAGATTGAGGAAGATTTCCGTCAACTCATCTGGCGTATAGTCGTCGAAATGAACGGTCTGAGTGAATCGGCTCTTCAAACCAGGATTAGAATCGATGAAGTCGTGCATCTGGTCAGTATAGCCTGCTACGATACAGATAAACTTACCACGATCATCCTCTAATCGCTTCAACAGCGTGTCAATGGCCTCAGCTCCAAAGGAGTCACCGTCATTCGACTTCAAGGTATAGGCCTCATCAATGAAGAGCACACCACCCAAGGCCTGATCAACAAGCTGATTGGTCTTAATAGCCGTTTGCCCAGAATAGCCCGCTACCAACTTGGAGCGGTCTGCCTCAACCAACTGTCCTCTCGAAACGATACCCAATGTCTTGAAGATATCTGCCATAATACGTGCTACCGTTGTCTTACCTGTACCAGGATTACCAGTAAACACATAATGCTTGCCTTGGAAGGTGTTGGTTTCTCCGCGTTTGATCTGGAGATTGAGATAAGATGTAAGGTTTGCCACCTCCCTCTTAACAGCTGCCAGACCAACAAGTCCGTCAAGTTTGGCAAGGCAATCGGAAACATCCACAGACTGCGGAGCCTCGTATGGAATATCCTTTGCCGAGATCGTCATCAGTTCCTCATTCGACATCGCAGAGATGTCCTCACCCTGCAGACGCTTTGCCTGACGCTTACATATCTGATCGAAGAGTGTACGCATCGTACGTCCATTGGCAAAATCATTGCCACGTGAATTATACAACTCTGTGATCTGCTTCTTTGCCAGCTCTTCTGCCTCTGGTGAGAAGATATATTTTTTCTCCTTGGCAAAAACAAGCATGATCTGATACAACTGTTCTGGCGAGTAGTCCTGGATGTCAAGGAAGTAAGTGAAGCGGCTCTTGAAACCTGGGTTGATGCGGAATAGATTCTCCATCTCCGTGCGATAGCCTGCTGCAATCACTACGAACTTTCCGCGATCATCCTCCATACGCTTCATCAACTTCTCCAGAGCCTGAGCGCCCTGATTATCCCGTTCTCCGGCTGCATTCTGCGGTGCCAGTGTGTAAGCCTCATCTACAAACAGGATACCACCCATCGCCTTATCGCAGAGCTTGTCAACCACCTTAGGCGTCTCACCCTGATAGGGACTAACCATCTTGGCACGATCCACCTCCACCACATGTCCGCTGTCGAGGTAGCCAATTGCTGCCAATATCTCTCCTAGCTTTCGGGCAATTGTCGTTTTACCTGTTCCTGGATTACCAGTCAGGATGACATGCATCGACATCTTCTCCTGCTCACCCAGTCCACGTTCTGCACGCTCAATACTGTTCTGAACAGAATAGGCAATCTCACGCACCGCACTCTTCACCTCATCCATACCGATGAAGTTATCGAGATCCTTCAGGATATCATCCACACTACGCTCCTCTGGAACATATCCCCTGATATCACTCTTCTCTACCTGGACAGCATCTGCTCCACGACTTATAAACTGCGTGAAGATGTCTTCTGAAGTCTTGGTGGCAAGATGACCATTACCAAACGTGTCATCCTTGATCTTAACCTGATATTTGAAGAAACGTGTCAGTTGTTCATCAGCCTCCGGTGAGAATTTGGTAACACCGTACTTCGTACGCAGGTTCAGCTTACAGATTTCTGTCAGCTCCTGATAACCAGGTGTAGGCAGACGGAATGTGTATTTGAAACGATTGGCAATAGCTGGATTGCTTTCCAAGAAGTCATCCAATCCCTTTGTCAGACCAGAGATGACCACTATCGGATTGTCTTCCCATTTGCCCATCTCCACAAACAGCTTATCCAAGGGATTAACCTGATTCGAATACTTATCGGGCAGTAGTTTCTGAACATTATCAAAGAATAGGATACCATCCTTAGCATTCTTGATATTATCATCCCACTTATCAACAAAACGCTGGTAATCGACTGCGTCAACCATCGTCAACTTCGGCTTCGGGATGATCTTATGCTTATAGAAATAATCGCGAAGTATTTCTGCAAGTATTGTTTTTCCTGTTCCCGTCTCACCAATCACGATGGCATTTACAGAGATGCTGACATTGGCAATATCCCTGCGGGAACGCAGATAAGCATAGGTATTTACAATTGTCTTAAGCTGACGTTTTACCTCGTCAAGCCCTACCAGTTTGTCAAGCAGATCCTGTGATGCGATTGGCTGACCGCACCACTTACAGAATTTAGCTAAAAGTCTGTTTTCTTTATGACAGTTCTCACAAACCATTATTCTACGTCTCTTTCTAATTGCTCGATTAGCGATGCAGGTACCGATTTGAGATTATCTGCATCTGGGTTAGCTACATTCAATATCTTCGGGCTGAAGATCACGAAATCGAGTACAAATATCAGTGCCATTAAACTCCACAATATATAGTGCAGCACACTCTCACCACTGATGGATCGCACCTGATCCGTCACATCGTTCAACAAGGCGAACTTTGAACCGTTGAACTTATACGACTTTGTCTTAAACGTATAGTACAAAGGCTCAAGGAGTGATGATTTAATATCATTCTCCAGTACCTCAGCTATCAGTTTGCTGTCAGCTTTCTCATCGCCTCTGAAGTCAGTCAGGTGGGATATCAGCATATAAACCAGTGTTATGACAACAATGATGATATTGAACAACCCCGGATGAGACTCTCCGAAATACTTTAAAATTATAATAGGTATATATGACGAAGCAACTCCCACTAATCCCCAAAGGATGGAGAAGAACACATCATAGCCTCGGAAGAAAGCTCTGGTACCAACGATAAGAGCTGTCATACCACCCAAGGGTAATCCAATAGCTAAAAGTGCATGGTCGAGCAGATACGTACGATCATCCACGCCTAGCACCAAAATCAGCAAAATCCAGATACCACATAGGCCATAGAAAGTCATGCGCCACAATTTCTCCTTGCCTTTGGCATAATTCCAGTTGTCACGCACACTCTTGATACGGGCTGATGTCTCCTGACGTGCATCCACAAAACGCTTATAGTAGTTCTGCGTCTTGTCAATCTTTCCTATTGCCATCAGCCACTCTTCTATGGTCTTCTCGTAGGCATATTCTTCTGAGAAGTCTGCAAACGGATCCTCATGATAGAAGATAGACATCCATTGTGCAAACGAGCCATTGCGAATCTCTGTGCGTATCTGCGGGAAATCCTTTTCGTTAAGCTCACGTCCATTCGTATATTCCTTTCCATCAGGCATCACATAAACAGGCGATGTACCTAAGATAAGACAGAAGCGATAGACAGCTGTCTTTAAGTCATAGGCTCCCAGACGTTCACGATTCTCTTCACTGGTCAGATCGAAACAGCGATGATGCTCATTCATCACCTCTGTCCATCCATGCAGCTGCGCATAATAGTTGAATCTGCCATCCAGTTCCACGATATCAGTCATGGCATTCTTGAACCCTTCGTCATCCAGATGCTCCACACCCTTCATTCGCTCTGCAATCTGTTCACCAATCTGTTGTGGCGTATAGGCTGATCTCAGGTCATAGCCAGCTTCGCGATCAAGGTTATACAGCACCATATAGGCCAGCGACTCCGAGTATGTTTTACCCTGTGTCAGAATACGCATGCTCTCGCAGACCATCTTGTCTTCATGGCTATACATCCATGAGAGTAAACGTCCATCAGTCAGAGAATGCCAGTCATCTTCTGTCAACTGCTCCCTACCGAAAGACTGCACAATCTCCTTCAGCGTAGAAGAAGGATAGCGTGCCAACAACGGTATGTCAGGATCAATCTCATAGATTGTTTTCAAGACGGCAATCTGCGAACCTTTCTTATCGGTCTTGGAGAAATAGGAACGGAGACGCTCGATATTACAACTCGTATGAGATTCCAGATAGAGGAACAGTGTGTCATTGGGATTAGTCAGCAGAATGGCATAGTCACTCTGATAACTAAGTAGAGACAAAGCGATACTGTGAACATCTTCGCATAAGTTACCCTTCACGTCTTTATAGGCAAAGGTTGGCTCCATGTTATAGATGGCTGACATCAAACCAGCACGCTGATCTACAGGATAACGGTTTGTCACGATATCCTTCATGATAGTGCTGAGTTTCACATTACCACAAGCCTCCAACCACTGACTGATACGTCCATTATAGAGATAGCCGATAGCCAGCTTCTGATTGTCAAGCAGCAGCGGTACCAGTTCATGAATATTATCTGCAACGAGATTCTTGTCCGGATCAACAACAAAGCTCTTATATTTCAGGAATGGTGACGAGAGGTCAACCTTTGGACTTCCACCCAGGAACCACTCCTCTACTTCCTTATAGCCCCAACGATTGGCAGCGTTGACAACCGTCAAGCCCTGAACAATCATTCTGACACGATTAGGAAGATCAAGAATACGTGGCAGGCGTCCTTCACTCTTCTGGCGCATCATCACACGTTCATTCGAACTTAGTGGCGATTCACCTAACCACAAGGTCATCAGACAGATACCAAATGAATAGAAGTCGGCTGCAGGCGTCACTTCCACTACACCATCGATCACATCAGTGTACATCTCAGGTGCAGCATAGATAGGCGTACGAGCTTGTGTTGTCTTATGGGTTTTTCCATCCTGATCCATGATGCTGGAGATACCAAAATCACCAAGCACCAGTTCCGTATGCTCTTTATCGCGGAAAAAGAAGTTGCCTGGCTTGATATCCTTGTGCATAATATTACTCTGATGGCAGTAGGCCAGTGCTGCAGCTCCCTGAAGGGCTATCCTGCGGAATTTGTCCATATCGCCATTGAGACGATACTCCTGCATCGTTCCTCCTTTGAGGAACTCCATCAGTTCATAATATCTGCTCTTGCCATCGACATAAGTCTTGCCAAAGTCATACACCTTGACAATCATCTCGAAGTCGAAGTTATATACAGTCTGAAGAACCTTCTTGTTGACGTCAAAATTGGGATAATAGATCTTCAGTACATAATTCTCTCCGTCGCGCTCTACCAAAAACACCTGAGCTTCACCAGTGTTCTCACTCAACGACTGGATATTCTTATATTTGTTGCCCTTCAGCAGAAAGAACTTATCATCAACATTATCGTTCTGTACCTCAAGGCTGTCAGGTTTAAAAGCGCCTCCCATCATTGCTGAAGAACGAACCGTAGCAGAAGCAGGTCTTAATGTCGAAGCATTAGCACGTATTGTAGCAGATCCAGTATCAATTCGACGTGTCGCATTGATATTCTCTTGCCGAGAGGGGTCAAGCGTTCTATCTGTATTCATTATATTTCGTCTTTAATTTCCTTTTTCGAATTCTTACCTAGAACCAGCCATTTGCCACCCATCTGAGGTTTGGCACAGCCACATGGGCTTGAGTGTAGCGCATGCTTATAGTTACACTGCCAAGCCAGTCTTACTCCCTGGGGGCGGCATGCCATTGCATAGTTACGCACCTGGGCTGCCCTGGGCTGAGGCTGCTGAGCCATCTTATCAAGCAGTGCTGATATCTTTTCCAAGTATTCCTGTTTCTTCTGGTCGTACTCTTCCTTGCTCATACGCTTGTTCTCTGATTCTGGGATAATCGGATTGGGTGTTCCCCTATCCTGCGCCAGCAATGTCAGCACACGTTCACGCAATCTGGAATTCTGCTCATCACGTGTCTTTTCAAGTTCTGAGCTATAAGGCAGTGTCAGATCCAGCTCTTGCAGCTCGTCTGCCACCTTCTTCATCTCAATGTATTCCGGCATCTCACGAATCTGCTCCATCAGCATCTTGGCATCATCCGTCAGAGGCGTACCACACTGCTTGCAGAAGGAAAAATCGTTCATCGTATGACAGACAGGACATACGATGCCGCCTCTCGGACTACCACACTCAGGACAGAAGGCTTCATTACCCTCCAGATGAGCACCACAGAAGGAGCACACATCCTTACGAACATAACGGCGGCAAGTCTCACAGAAGTCTGCATCTGCATCAAGCTCTGCACCACAGTTGGGGCATGACATCTTTCCTATCTGACTACCACAGGAAGCACAGAACACGGCTTCCGGGTCATTGACTGTTCCACAATAAGGGCAGGCAACACCATGAGCTGCATGCATATTCATCTGCATCTGCTGATTCATCTGCATATCATTTGCAGGTTCATAATAGAGCGCCTGATGCTGCAGTTGCTGCATCCCTCGATTTGTTCTCTCAGGGTTTATAGTAATATCTTCATTCATAAACAATCACGTGTTTGATTATAATCTAGGTGCAAAATTAATAAAAAAAAGAAATAAACAAAAAAAAACCGCCGTAAATTTATATTTACGACGGCATTTTATTCATTTTTCGACCTTGATTACCACAATTCCAGACGCTCAGACTTAGGAATAAACATCTTACTGCCTTCATTCACACCAAAGGCTTCATACCAGGCATCGATATGGGGTAATGCGCCATTGACGCGCCAACGACCCAGTGAGTGGGGATCGCTCTTGGTGCGATTACGGATCTCCTCCTCCGTGATGTTACCTGCCCATACGCCGGCATAAGCGTGGAAGAAACGCTGATCTGCAGTCAGACCATCCTTCTCACCCAGCGGATTCAGCTTGGTGGCATTCTTATAAGCAGCCCAGGCTACCTGCAGACCACCGTGATCTGCCAGATTCTCACCCAGTGTCAGACGTCCGTTACCCTTCAGGTCAGGCAATACGTTGATGGCACTGAAGAAATCGGCATATTTATCCGTACGTGCTGTAAAGTTCTTTCCATCAGCTTCCGTCCACCAGTCATGCATGTTACCATCCTTGTCGAAGCGACGTCCCTGATCATCGAATCCGTGTGTCATCTCATGTCCGATTACCACACCGATAGCACCATAGTTGAAGGCATCGTCAGCAGTCATATCGAAGAACGGATACTGCAGGATACCCGCAGGGAAGCAGATCTCGTTTGTAGTAGGATTGTAATAAGCGTTCACCGTCTGAGGCGTCATGTGCCAGTCATCACGATCAACGGGTTTTCCTACCGTATGCTCAATACGCCAGGCATTCCAGAACTTATGACACTCCTGAATATTATCGTAATAAGATTTCTGAGGATCGATCTGAAGATTTGAGATGTCTGTCCACTTGTCAGGGTAGCCCACCTTTACATAGAAAGTATTCAACTTCAACAGCGCATTCACCTTCGTAGAGTCATCCATCCAGTCCTGAGCAGCAATACGCTCACCCAGTGCTATCTGCAGGTTCTTCACCAGCGTAATCATACGCTTCTTGGCAGCCTCTGGGAAATACTTCTCTGAATAGATCTTACCCAGCGCCTCACCCATCACATTCTCTACCTGAGAGGTACTGCGCTTCCAAAGAGGATGGTTCTCCTTACGGCCTGAACGGATCTTTCCATTGAAGTCAAAGCTCTCAGCAACTGTGGCATCACTCAGATAGTTGGCAGCTTCAGAGATAAAGCCCCACTCCATCACGTCGCGATACTCAGCTGGCTTGATGCTGCCCACCAGTTTATTGGCACCCTCGAGGAAGGCAGGTTGGCCTACTACCATCTCCTGCAGATACTTGGTCTCGATGCCCTTAGCGTTCATCACCTTCACCAATGGCAGGTTAGGATAGTTAGCCTCAAACTCCTTCAGCGTCATCTTGTTGTAGTTTGCCTCAGGGTCACGAAGTTCTGTGCGAGACTTAGAGACCTTTGCCAGAGCAGTCTCCACCTTCATGATGTTCTGCATCTTCTTGGTAGCAGCACTCTTGCTGAAGCCGAAAAGCTGGAACATCTTCACGATGTGCTTCTTGAATGCCTCACGGATGTCGGCTGTAGCCTTGTCGTTATCGAGATAATACTCTTTCTGACCCAGCGACAGACCACCCTGATAGATGTTCAGGATATTCTGGGTGGCATTCTTGTCATCAGCACCGAAGTAGCCGAAGAAGAACTCCTGCTCTCCATAAGGTGCCATCTCCAGCTGGATGTCGAGCAGCTGCTTGTTGGTCTTAGCAGCCTCCAGCTTCTTGATGAGTGGCATCAAAGGAGCCACGCCTTCCTGATTACGACGCGTAGAGTCCATTGCCAACTTATACAGGTCGCTCAGCTTCTGCTCAATCGTACCCTTCTCATATGTATTGCTCTGCAGCTCCTTCAGGATTGTGTTGATACGCTTGTCGTTGTCCTCCTGCAGACGATCAAAACTGCCATAGCGTGAATAAGCAGCAGGCAGCGGATTAGCTTTCATCCATCCACCACAGGCATACTCATAGAAGTCATCACCAGGACGAACGCTCTTGTCGAAATCAGCTGTATTCAGACCTGATCCTAATGTAGCTTGAGCCATTGTCATCATTGAGATTGATGCCATTGCCATCATTGTTAAAAATCTTTTGTTCATTGTAGTTAAGTTATTTAATTAGAAATAATTGATTCCATTTTTTCGCAAAGCTTTTCCCATCGCTCCACTTCTTCATCCAGAGCCCTCTTCGTTGAGGTATATTCCGTCACGAGGGTCATATCTGAGGCATTCTCAGGCTGCATCAGCAGTTCATCGAGCTCTTTGATGCGTTTTTCCATCTTCTCGATCTTAGCCTCAGACTCCTTCACGGCTTTCTCGGCACGATTCTTTCGTTTCTGCTGTTCCTTGCGCTCCGCATAGCTGAGGGCTTTAGTTAAGACTTGCGAATGATCCTCTTCGGAGGAAGTTTCTGGTCCGACGTGACGGACTGGGAGTCCGCTCGGGTCGGACTGGGAGTTTGTACGTGACGGACTAATAGCATCCTTTCTGCCCAGCTCATTCAGTTCGCTGATCTTCTTTGTCTGAAGGAAGTCGTAGATACCACCCAGATGCTCTTTCACCTTGCCGCCTCCGAACTCATAGACCTTTGTCACCAAGCCATCGAGGAACTCACGATCGTGACTCACGATAATGGCTGTACCATCGAAAGCCTTGATAGCTTCCTTCAGCACATCCTTCGAAGGCATGTCGAGATGGTTGGTGGGCTCATCGAGAATCAGCAGGTTGACTGGTTCCAGCAGCAGACGGATCATCGCCAAGCGGCTTCTTTCACCACCACTGAGCACCTTCACCTTCTTGTCGCTCTCCTCGCCGCCAAACATAAAGGCACCAAGGATATCTCTGATGCGCAGACGGATCTCGCCTTTCGCAACATAATCTATTGTCTGGAAGACTGTCAGATTCTCATCGAGCAACTGCGCCTGATTCTGGGCAAAGTAGCCTATCTGGATGTTATGTCCCACCTTCAGTTCACCAGTAAAGGGAATCTCCCCCATGATGCATTTCACAAGGGTGGATTTTCCCTCACCGTTCTTACCCACAAACGCCACCTTCTCACCTCTTTTAATAGTCAGCGTCACATGATCGAAAACGGTATGTTCACCATAGTCCTTACGCACCTCGTCGCAGATGATGGGATAGTCGCCGCTTCTGAGACAAGGAGGGAACTTCAGATGCATCGCCGAGTTATCCACCTCATCAATCTCGATAGGCACCACCTTCTCCAGCTGCTTGATCTTCTGCTGCACCTGAACAGCCTTCGTAGCCTGATACCTGAAACGCTCGATAAACGCTTTCATGTCTGCCACTTCCTTCTGCTGATTCTCGTAGGCTCTCAGCTGCTGCTCGCGACGCTCCTTGCGAAGCACCACGTATTCATTGTATTTCACCTTGTAATCAACCACGCGACCACAGGAGATCTCCAACGTACGATTCGACACATTATTTATAAAGGCACGATCATGGCTGACCAGCACCACTGCACTCGAACTCTGTGCCAAGAACTGTTCCAGCCACTGGATCGACTCGATGTCGAGGTGGTTGGTGGGCTCATCGAGCAACAGCACATCAGGTTTCTGCAACAGGATCTTCGCCAGTTCGATACGCATACGCCAGCCTCCAGAGAACTCAGAGGTGGGGCGTTCGAAATCAGAGCGCAGGAATCCCAGACCTGTCAGCGTACGCTCCAGCTCAGCCTCCCTACTCTCTGCTCCCATCATCATAAAGCGTTCATGTGCTGTGGTGTATTTCTCAATGAGGGCCAGATAGCTCTCACTCTCATAGTCAGTGCGCTCTGCCAGTTCCTGATTCATCTTGTCGAGCCGCTGCTGCATCTTGGTGATGTCGGCAAAGGCCTTCTGGGCTTCTTCGCGAACGGTGGTGTCATCCTGCAGAATCATCACCTGAGGCAGATAGCCCACTCGACAGTCATTAGGCACACTCACGATACCAGCAGTAGGTTTCTGTTGCCCACAGAGAATCTTCAGCATCGTGGATTTACCTGCACCATTCTTACCAACAAGGGCAATACGATCCTTATCATTGATAACGAAACTGGCATCCACAAACAGGGGCTTCACCCCAAATTCCACTTTCAGTCCTTCAACCGATATCATTGTTTATTAACAAATTTGTAATTACCATACTGTTCCTTCGGGAAGCGCAGCATCTCGTCAGTGATGCCCCCTGAATGGAAGTTGGAAATCTTGACGGTAGTCCAGATAATCGAAATCTTTATACGCAGACTGATAGGGTGATAAGTCTTTCGCTCCAACAGTATATGTATCTCCTTCATACCCTTCACGCCCTTCTTAGCTTTCAGCATCACCATCAGTCCTTCATCAACCTCAGCTATACTGTAGTCATAGTTATCTGGCTCGAACTTGAACTTTCGAGAGTACTTGTCCGACTTGTTGTTCTGGGCACTGTGAACCTCTACTTCCTTTTTCTTCTTGTTTTTCTTAACAGTATAAACTGTCGTACCATCGTTCCAGGAATTCATCTTTGAATCCTCGAACTTACTTTTCTTGCCTTTATACCAAATGGTACCATTAGTTTTATAGATGCCAATGATATTAACATCATAATGCAAAGTAGCTCCCTGTTCACCAAACACCTGTTGGTACGCCTGATTGAAAATACGACGTGCCTGACGCGAATTGGGCGTCTCGTCAGCATGCACAGAACAGAGTGCTGAAAGCATCAGCATCACTATTAAAATAAGCTTATTTCCCATTCTCTATTTAATTTCGCGTGCAAAATTACACATTTCTCACGGATTTTCAGTATTTTTGCACACAAATTAACGTTTTACCAAAGAATATGGAAAAGAATATCTATGCCCGCCTGATTGCTACTGCCCTAAACTTACAGGAAAGAGCTGTCGCCAACACCCTCGCCTTACTCGAAGAGGGTTGCACCATTCCTTTCATCTCACGCTATCGTAAGGAACGGACTGGCGGACTCGACGAGGTGCAGATTGCAGCTATCAGCGATCGCTTCGACAAACTGCAGGAGATTCAGAAACGGAAAGAGACTGTCGTCAAGACCATCACAGACTTAGGGAAACTGACACCAGAGTTACAAAAGCGTATCGATGACTGTTGGGATACCACAGAACTGGAAGATATCTATCTGCCTTATAAACCCAAGCGCCGCACAAGGGCTCAGGTGGCACGCGAACAGGGACTGGAACCACTTGCACAACTGCTTCTTCTACAGCGTGAGCGTGATCCTGAACGTGCAGCAGAGCGATTCCTCAAAGGTGATATAAAAGATGTGGAGACAGCCCTCAAGGGTGCTCAGGATATCATCGCAGAGACGGTGAGTGAGGATGAACGTAGTCGTCAGCAGCTTCGTAATGCCTTCAGTCGTCAGGCAGTCATCTCCTCTAAGGTTGTCAAAGCCAAAGCCGATACTGACGAAGCCTCGAAGTTCAGCGACTATTTCGACTGGCAGGAACCTCTGAAGCGTTGCTCTTCCCATCGTCTGCTGGCTATGCGTCGTGGTGAGAGCGAGGGAATTCTTCGCATCAGCATCTCCCCTGACGACGAGGAAGCTGTAGAACGCTTGAAGCGTCATTATGTATATGGTAATACCCCTTGTGGCAAACTGGTGGCAGAAGCTGTTGAAGATGGCTACAAACGCCTGCTCAAGCCTGCCATCGAGACAGAGTTTGCTGCCCTGAGTAAAGAGCGAGCCGACGAGGAGGCGATACGTGTCTTTGCAGAGAATCTGCGCCAGTTGCTGTTAGGTGCCCCATTGGGACAGAAGCGTGTCATGGGTATCGATCCAGGTTTCCGTACAGGTTGCAAGGTGGTTTGTCTCGATGCCCAAGGTAATCTGCTGCATCACGATGCCATCTTCCCTCATCCCCCAGTGAACAAACGCACGGAATCGGCTATCGCCATTCAGAAGATGATACAGAAATACAAGATTGAGGCCATCTCCATTGGAAATGGCACAGCAAGTCGTGAGACCAACACCTTTATCAAGGATGTGCTGGCAGGTCGTTATGATATTCCTAGTAGCCCTAGGATGCCTAGTAGCCCTAGGATGCCTAGTAGTCCTAGGATGCCTAGGGTCCCTAGCCAGCCTAGTCAGCCTAGCCTAGAGCCCCCTCAAGTCTTCGTCGTCAGCGAGGATGGCGCTTCTGTCTATTCCGCCTCTAAGATTGCACGCGATGAGTTCCCTGATGAGGACGTAACGGTTCGTGGTGCTGTCTCCATAGGTCGCCGGTTGATGGATCCGCTGGCTGAACTTGTAAAGATCGATCCCAAAAGTATCGGCGTGGGACAATACCAACACGATGTGGATCAGGTACAACTGAAACATTCGCTTGACCAGACGGTAGAGAGCTGCGTGAACCTGGTAGGTGTGAATCTCAACACAGCCTCTCAACATCTGCTGATGTATGTCAGTGGTCTGGGCCCCACCCTCGCCAAGAACATCGTGGATTATCGCCGTGAGAATGGAGCCTTTACCTCACGTGCCCAACTGAAGAAGGTACCACGTCTCGGACCATCTGCCTTCCAACAGTGTGCCGGTTTCCTTCGTATCCCTGATGCCAAGAATCCGCTCGACAACTCTGCTGTCCACCCTGAGAGTTATGCCGTTGTAGAGCAGATGGCTAAGGATCAAGGGTGCTCTGTGGCTGACCTTATCAGCAATAAGGAGAAGCGCGAGGCTATCGACATCAAGCGTTACGTCACTTCTGAGGTAGGCATCCCTACCCTCACGGATATCATGCAGGAACTGGAGAAGCCTGGTCGCGACCCTCGCGAACAGATAGAGGAGTTTGAATTCGACAAGAATGTTTCTACTGTCGATGATCTGGTGGAAGGGATGATTCTGCCTGGCATCGTTACCAACATCACCAACTTTGGTGCCTTTGTTGATATCGGTGTCCATCAAGATGGTCTCATCCACATCTCTCAGATGGCCAATCGCCGGATTGCCCATCCGACAGATGTGGTGAAACTCCATCAGCACCTACGTGTGAGAGTGATAGAGATAGACCGTAGGCGCAATCGCATTTCTCTATCTCTAAAGGGAGTATAAGTGTCACTAATAGCTGAACGCCATGTAAGAATGCGGTTTCAGAGAAACGGCAAACTTCGTGGCGTTCTTTTTGTGCCAACCTACCCAGTAGTCTTCCAACTGTCCGTCAATGGCACTTCCATCTTCAAGATTTTTCAAACGTTTGAATCTGTCTGGCTCACACACCAGTTTCACATCTACAGGCTCATCGTTGAAGTTCTCTACAATCAGGGTATGGTTGTCATAAAGGAAGAGACTCACCTTTGAGGGACCATCAAGATAGAAGTCCAGATCCTGACTCATCACACGACGGATCTCCGTGAGTGCTGCAGCAGGATAATCATAGAGGTTACCCATATCGTCAGGAATCGTCAGCACATAGAGATAGGCACCCGTGTATTTCGCCTTGTGGAAAATGGGGAAGCCAGAGACGCCACTTGTCAGAGGACGACCTGCACTGACAACCTCCCAACTGTCATTGGTCTGATAACGCACCTGTGGTATCAGGATCTCACGACTGCTCTTACCATATCTGCCAAAGTCGTTCACAATAGCCTTCAGGTCTGAGCAACGCAGCTCACACACCTCTGCGATCTTCTCTGGGATAGCCTTCAGCAACCCACTGGTGATTACGACGTCTCTCCCACTCTGCAGCTGCGCCTTTATCTTCGTCATGATATCCTGATCGCCTGCAGCCTGCTCTGTCAGCAAGACAATCTTCTGGTCATTGGCAAAGGTGGGATACATATCCATAGGCAGGCCAATCATACCAAGATAGTTCTGCAGGAAATCCTCACCAAGGGCATGGAAAGGCTTATACGACTTGATGCCTATCGGATTACCCAACTTACCAGCCAACTGATCAGCCTTACGCAAGGTGACATCAGCAATACGAGCCATCGTGGTGGGCGTTACCATCTTATTACCATTCTTAAAAGGCGCCTTCATCTCGTCGTAGCTCCAGCTGGTACCCATATCCTGCCAAGGGGCACGGAAGCGATCGTTTAAGGGAATTTCCAGCAGCTGATGATAGGCAAAGAGCATCACGTCACGAGCCTTAGCGATAGCCGTCAGATGCAACTGCTCTGCATAGCGGTCCATACTCATCTGGATACCACCAGCATCCACCCAACCGCCTCCGTTATAACCCGGACGCAGATTCTCAAAATAGCGGATAATATTGTAACTCAGATAGTTCTGAAGATGCTGGGCACTGCCTGGATCACGTGTCTCCGTACCAGTCCAGATGCCATCAAAGAGCTTCGGACCATCCTCCAGGTTAAAGCCGAGACCTTGGAAATGATCATACCAGTTAGGGTACTTGATGATGACTTTCACCTTGGGGTTAATAGCTTTTGCAGGACCAATCACCAGATTCTTCGCCGCATAGTTCATCAGCTGCAGGCGATAGGCTGTCCATGTCTTATTGCCTTTGGCAGCCACCTCCACAGGACTCTTACAACTGGTAAAGAAGAAGTCGTCGAGCAGGAACTCATCGAAATGCCGGGCTGTGGTCTCAGCTATCTTCTGCACCATTTTCCGATGCTCTGGGTCAGAGTAGCAGAAGGTCTCAAACTCATTGCTCTCATCGATGGTAAAGGTGATACCACCAGCAACTTCAATACCTTGTTTCTGGAAGAACTTCTTAGCTTTCTCAATCGTGGCATCATCCACAATCAGCATGTCGCGATGTGTCTCCAAGTAGATCTTATCCACATCCAACTGACTTGAGATGGTAGCCCACGACGATTCAAGCCACTGGGTGTCCTTCATCTTCTGCACCTCTGCGGCACGCACATAGACTGAGACCTTAAAATGGTCGTGTTTGGCTTCAGCAGAGAGTGACAGCAACAAGCAGACCACCATGCACAAAGCACTTCTGAATAATGATTGTTTCTTCATAAACGATAATGTTTTAGGGTTGGTTATGTATATACTATTCATCATCTTTTGGTTCCACATGAACGGCGATGTGCGTCTCTTCGCCATAGCGGGCACGCAACAGGTCTTCCACTTCCGAAGCCTTGTTGTGCGCCTCTCGCAAACTGATGTCACCATCCATCAGGATATGCAGTTCGATGGCATAGTGATTACCGATCCTTCGTGTACGTAGATCATGAGGATTCACCACACCAGGCAGCTCCCCCACCATCTTGAGCATATCCTCCTCTATCTCATCGGGCAACGAGTGCTCCATCAGGTCGCCGATACCATTGCGCAACAGATCTACTGCCACCTTCACGATAAAGGCACCCACCACTACTGAAGCTATAGGATCGAATACCGTCCAACGCTGCCCCAAGAAGATGGCTCCACCGATACCCAAAGCCGTACCAACGGAGGAAAGAGCATCGCTGCGATGATGCCACGCATTGGCTGCTACCACCTGAGAGTTCAGTTTCCTGGCCTTCACCATCGAATACTGATATACGCCCTCTTTCAGCAGCACAGACAGCAAGGCAGCCCAGAGCGCCAAAGTCCCAGGCGCCTTTAACTGCACACCATTCGACCAGGCGTAGATCTTCGTAGCTCCACTATACAGGATGCCGACAGCCACCACGAGCAGCGCTATACCAATCAGCGTCATCGCCAACGTCTCATACTTCCCGTGTCCATAGTCATGCGATTTATCCTGAGGCTTGCCACTGATATGTACAAACAACAGCACAATCACATCCGTTACAAAGTCTGACAAAGAGTGAACAGCATCAGCCACCATCGCGGCACTATGCCCCACGATGCCAGCCACAAACTTAAAGAGCAGCAACACCACGTTGACGACACCGCCAACAAGCGTCACCTTATAGATCTCTTGATTCCTTTCCTTCAACATTGGTTTGTCAGTCCAATTAATGCATTAAGATTTTGGCGACAAATATACGAAATATTTCGATATGTTGTTCACCAAAATCTAAAAAATGCCTTAATCGCACTCATTTTTGCACATTCTGAGTATAATCGTTCAACATATTGGCAAGTGCAATAGTCGTAACAACGATGATAAATAATCCAGCCATCTTTCTAAAGTTTTTAGTTCTACAATCAATTATCAAATTCTGAGTGCAAAGTAAAAAGAGGGCTGTCCCAAAACGCAGGACACCCCTCTTTAAATTAACCTCTATTAATAAATTAAGGCACAGATTTACAGATTTTAAGAATATCGTTTCATGGATTGCGCCAAAAGTGTACGGATCTTCTCACGCAGATCAGCAGGTTGCAGCACCTCAAGTCCTACATCATACGACAGCAGTTCACCAATAAAGTCAGCCGTAGGACGGATCTCGAAGGAAAAGTCAGTATATGCCTCACAGCTGCTGATCTCACGCTGCGAACTGTGAAGCGGCAATGTACGCAGATAATTAGATGTACGCCCATACGCGCGCACAACCACATGTGCCATCGGCGTCTCATCCGTCAGCACCCCGAAATACTCCGCGAAATAAGCCTCCGGCGAGAAGTCTTCAGGCATCTCAAACGTCTCGTTAGTCATCTCCACCGACAACATACGATCGAGTGCATAAGTGGCGACATGATGCCCTGTAAACGCGAGCAGATACCAACGCTGCTTACAGAGCCTCAGAGAATAAGGTTCCACTGTCTTTTCGTAGGGTTCCCCATTGAAACGCTGATAGTGCATCACGATCCGACGGTTCAGTTTCATAGCCTGTATGAGCACAGGCAGGTAATACTCGCCGGCAGGCACATTCTCAAGGATGATCCGATCCTTCACAGCCACACTGTCAGAAAGAATGGTACTCACTGTCAGCGTCGAGAAGAGCCAACGCTCGATAGAGTCATCCTCCAGCACCTCAGGATTGGCGATATAGTATTTATAGCCATTTGCCTGGTCGCACTCAATCACCAGTCCCACGATATTCAGAATAGCATCACGATGACGGTTGAATGTAGAGCGCTGCAAGGGATTGCCGTCAGTCACCTGGTCTTCGATCCACTTCTGGTTCAGTTCCTCAAAGGTCACACGCTTGTAGCGTCGTATGGTAGAGATCAGCCACACATATTGTTGGAAAATCTGCGATTGTTTCATTGGATATTCATATTTCTCTGCAAAATTACAAAAAGTCTGGCATACATCAAAGAAACAAAAAGTTTTTTTTCGCGGACATGACAAACATGACAAATGACAGTGTCATATTCCGAGAGAGGGAGTTTCTGCTGTCATTTGTCACGATTGTCACTTTTTGAATTAAAAAATTGCGAGGATTAAATGTAAAAATTGCGCACATTAATGGTAGCAAGATTTTCCTTTATGGGCAAAAAAATCTCTAAAGGCTTGCATAATAGAATATTTTTTTATAACTTTGCCATGTCAATTATGGAGAAACTTTGGTCACAACAATTAGCACGCCATCACAAGAAATATGTGATACCATGCATCAAGATAGCCTTAAAGGTGTTTTCCTTTATGGCTAATATTGGTGCGCTGTGTATCATCGTGGGTGCCGTATTGGAATTCGGCTTTGTGCTGACAGAAAGACTGAAAGACGAATTACACCTGGTGTATTTCTGGGCATGGAATATGTTCCTGATTGAGCGTATAGGTCATCTGATACTGACGGAACGTGGAAGGAGGAAATCAGCATTCAACTTCTTAGGCTGGAGCATCAACGGACTGCTGATTCTGACGCTGATCCCTATCTTCGTGGATTTCTTCAACATTGACGACAGATCAGGACTGATAAATATACTGACCAACAGAGGGGTTTACCTACTGATACTGTTCCTCATCTCCTCGATAGAGCTCTCCAGTACGGTCATCACCTCGATGGGCAGAAAGACCAACCCTGCCCTGACACTGGCTGTCAGCTTCATGTTCATCATACTGGTGGGTTCTGGCATATTACTGATGCCTCGCTGCATCCAACCTGGTGTACACCTCTCCTGGATCGACTCGCTATTCACAGCTACCAGCGCCGTCTGCGTGACAGGACTTACCACCATCGACGTGCCCAGCACGTTTACCAGTTTCGGACAACTGGTAATCATCATTCTCATACAGGTGGGCGGTCTGGGCATGATGACCATCACGAGCTTCTTCGCCCTCTTCTTTATGGGAAACACGAGCATCTACAGCCAGATGCTGGTGCGCGACATGGTGAGCTCTAAATCTCTCGCCTCACTGTGGTCCACCTTGCTCAACATATTCGGATTCACGGCTTTCCTGGAACTCGCCGGAGCTATATGTATCTTCCTGAATATACACGACACGATAGGCCTCGACCTCAAGCAGGAGCTGTTCTTCAGCGTATTCCACTCCATATCGGCCTTCTGTAATGCAGGCTTCTCCAACTATCAGGACGGCATGAGTGCACCTGTACTGATGATGGGACACCACTGTTGGCTGTATATCATCCTGGCACTGCTAATCATACTTGGCGGTATCGGCTACCCTGTGCTGGTAAACCTGAAGACGATTGTCACGAAGCGAGTGAAGGTGATTTGGCAATGGCTCAAAGGCAGGCGTTACGCCAGTCTGAGCATCCCCAACCTGTATGACCTGAACACGAAGATCGTGCTGAAGACCACGATCGTTCTCCTCGTGTCAGGCACAGTGCTCATCGCCCTGTTTGAGTGGGATAACACGTTTGCCGGCTTGCGGATACACGAGAAGCTGACCCAGGCGTTCTTCAATGCCGTGAGTCCGCGTACGGCAGGATTCATCAGCATAGATCTGAACAGCATGTGCCTGCAGTCGATCATTATCTACACGCTGCTGATGTGGATAGGTGGTGCCTCGCAATCGACGGCTGGCGGCGTGAAGGTCAATGCCTTTGCCATAGCCCTCCTCAACATCAAGGCTATCCTACACGGTACCAACCGTGTGGAGTTTGCTGGCAGGGAAGTGGCTACCGATTCCATCCGTCGTGCCAACGCCGTTGTCATCGTGAGTGTCGTGGTGCTGAGCTTCTTCGTCTTCCTCGTCACCCTCACCGACCCTAACCTCCCCCTGAAGGCCATCGTCTTTGAGTGTGTGTCAGCCTTCTCCACAGTGGGTTCATCACTGGGCATCACCTCCCAGTTGCAGGATGCCAGCAAGGCACTGCTGGTAGTGCTGATGTTCATTGGTCGTGTGGGCGTGGTGACATTGGCACAGAGTCTGTTGAGACAGTATAAGAATCAGGAATATTACAAATTACCTCAAGACAGTATTATCATCTCATGAAGTGTATTATTATCGGATTAGGAACATACGGCAGGGTGCTGGCAGATGAAATGTCTGCCCTGGGCCATGAGGTTATTGCCGCCGACAGCGATGCCAGCCGTGTAGAGAAAGTGAAGGACATCTGTGATGCCGCGTTTCAAATCGACGCCTGCGACGAACTGGCACTAGGTGTGCTGCCACTGAAGAAAGTGGATGTGACCATCGTGGCGATAGGCAGTAATCTGGGGGCCTCAGTGCGCGTGGTGGCTCTGTTGAAAAAGCTGGGGGTGAAGAATATCTATGCTCGTGCCAACGACTATGTGCACAAGAGCATCCTACAGGCCTTCGACATCGATAAGATCCTGATTCCTGAGGAACGTGCAGCCCGCTCGCTGGTGCGCCAGATGGATCTGGGTGTGAAGACTGATCTCTATCGCGTGGATGCCAACTATTGCGTCTATAAATTTGACATTCCCAAGAAGTTCATCGGACTCTCTGCCAACGAACTGCATCTCAACGAGGATTTCAACCTGAAGATCATCGCTGTCAAGAAGAAAGAGAGGGTGCAGAATTTCCTGGGTATCGAGTATAATGCCGCTGTGGTGGCCAACATCTCTGAGGGAGAGGATGCGCCACTGGAAGAAGGTGACGTGCTTGTGTGCTACGGCAAAGAGTCAGACTTCAGAAAACTATGCAGGATACTATAAATCCTCGTGAATGCTCTCAGCCATGAGGCGATAGATCTCTCGGGTGCGGTCATCGGGAAGCATCTCCATCTGCATACGCATGACACCTTGATCATAACGTACCATCGGACCCGTCTGGGCTTCCTTGGGCGAAAGTGTCTTCACCTTACGGGCCGTCTCTTCAATCAAAGGAAGGAAAAGACTGAAATCTATCTGCTCTGCCTCAAGTACACGTTCCGCCAGACGATAGCAGTGATTGGTAAGATTGCACGCCAACACAGCTGCAAGGTGCATCTTCTTCCGTTTCTCTGAATCACACTCTACCACATGATCGGAGATACGCTCAGCCAGAGAACGGACAACAGCTAAAGTCTGAGCACTTGAAGCCTCAATAAAACAAGGTATCTCTCGGAAATCGACACGACGGTTCTTGGAGAAGGTCTGCATGGGATAGAGCACCCCATATTGAGAGGCAGAACCTTCAAAGAGGTTCATCGGCACACTGCCTGCCGTGTGAAGGAAGAGTCCGTTTTTGCGCGAGTCACAGATGGTGGGAATCAGACGAAGAAGGGCATCGTCTTTCACAGAAAGGATGTAAACATCAGCATCGCTCAGGATGGCATCAAGCGAAGAGGTATAGGGACAGCCTACCTTATCGGCAAGTTCCTTGGCATGCGCCTCTGTACGACTAAAAATCTGAACAATCTCTTGACCTGCATCTTTTAATGCCAGCGACAGGTTCGTGGCCAGATTACCTGAGCCGATAATATCGATTCTCATTTCTGATGGGTTGCTTTGAAGAGTCCTTTGAACAGCAAATATTTATCAAGTTCTATCTGATGACGGCAGTGGGGCACGATGTCCTTTGCCATACCGCCTGTAGCGATGATATGCACTGGTTCTGAAAGTGTTGGCAACAGACGATCGATCAAACCATCGATCATCGCAGCAGTGCCATAAAGAATACCACTCTGCATGCACTCCAGCGTATTACGACCTACCAAATGTTTAGGCTTTTCAATATTGATGGCAGGCAGTTGCGAGGCACGCTGACTGAGGGCACTCAACGAGGTCTTGACACCAGGGATAATCAGTCCTCCAAGGAATCTGCGCTCAGCATCGATTACGCCAAAGGTGGTGGCAGTGCCAAAGTCAATCACTATGGCAGGTGCCCCATAACAGGCAACAGCACCCAAGGCATCTGCCAAGCGATCCTTACCCAACTGTGAGGGCGACTCGATGTCGATAGTAAATATATCTTTAGCATCGTCGAGACTGAAGAAATGAGGAAATAGCCCTGTGAGATCATTGACAGCCTGCGCGATATCGTCGTTGACTTCAGGCACCACAGAAGATATGGTAACGCCCTCGATATCAACTGCTTCCACGCCAAACTTACGAAGTCCCTGTTTCAATTCATAGCGGAAGAAGGTGGCTGTCTCCTCCTTGCGCGTCTTGAAGCGCCAAGTATGGGTGATATTACCTTCCTGATCGGCAATCGCAGTCACGATAGTGGAATTGCCTATGTCAATCAGTATGTGCATATCTTATTGAGAATTAAGTCTGCAGTTTCCTCTTTAGAGCAAAGGGGCAGCTCTGTCACTTCCTGCTGGGTGATCAGAGTCACCTTATTGGTATCAACAGCAAAGCCAGTCTGAGCAGAAGCGATGGAGTTGGCACAGATCAAGTCAGCATTTTTATTCGTCAGTTTCGCACGCGAATTCTCTATCAGATTCTCCGTCTCCATCGAGAAGCCCACAAGCACCTGTCCTTCACGTTTGTGGGCACCGAGATAACCTAAGATATCCTGTGTTCGTGTAAGGGCGATACTCAAATCGGCATCATTCTTCTTCACCTTCTGGTCGGCATAGCTGGCAGGCTTATAGTCAGCCACAGCACTGCACATGATAATGGCATCCTGCTCAGCACTCCGTGAGGTGACAGCCTCAAACATATCCTGTGCGCTCTTGACATTAACTTTCTTTACACCAGCAAAAGGCTGGATGCTGACGGGACCAGAGACAAGTGTCACCTCTGCACCACGGAGAACAGCCATCTTGGCAATGGCATAACCCATCTTGCCAGAAGAGTGGTTCGTGATAAAGCGCACAGGGTCGATAGCTTCCTGAGTAGGTCCGGCAGTAATAAGCATCTTCTTACCCTTGAGATCTTTCTCCTTTGCCAGATGCAAGAGAATATGCTGCAACAGAGTTTCCTCTGAAGCCATCTTGCCGTTACCAGTATCGCCACAAGCCAGTCGACCCTCAATGGGCTCGATGATATGGTAGCCGTAATGCTTCAGTTTTTGAAGATTATCCTGCAGGATGGGATTCTCCCACATGCCCGTATTCATGGCTGGTGAGAAGAGTACAGGTGCCTTGGTAGCCATGATGGTGGTGGTGAGCATATCGTCACAGATGCCACCTGCCACCTTACCAATGACATTGGCTGTGCAGGGGGCAACGAGAAACAGATCACCTTTCTTTGCCAGCGACACGTGTTTCACTTCGAAATTGAAATTGCGGTCGAAGGTATCAACGATGCACTTATTGTTCGTCAGTGTCTCAAAGGTCATCGGTGTGATGAAATGCGTGGCATTCTGCGTCATGATGACGTGAACATCGGCATTCAACTTCACCAGCATCGATGCCAGATTGGCAATCTTATAGGCTGCGATGCTTCCCGTAACGCCCAAGACAATAGATTTCCCCGTCAGCATACTTCAATTTTCAATTTTACAATTTTCAATTTTGTTCAACCAGCAGACCATGCTTCTCGTAGTTAGCCTTACGTACAATCTTATTATCCTGATCCACGAAGAGCACAGTGGGTTTGTGCGTCTTAGCCTCCTCAGGTGTCACCTGGGCATAAGCCATGATGATAATCTTGTCGCCTTCATTCACACAACGGGCAGCAGCACCATTCAGACAGATGATGCCTGAGCCTGCCTCACCTGCGATGGCGTACGTCTCGAAACGATTACCGTTGTCGATGTCGGCAATCTCCACTTTCTCATACTCCAGAATACCAGATTCGCGCAACAACTCTGAGTCGATGGTGATACTGCCCACATAATCGAGGTCAGCCTGCTTCACCACAGCACGGTGAATTTTTGCTTTCAGCAGCGTGATAGTCATCTTTCAGGGATTATTGGTTTACAATAAAATTGTCAATCAGTCGCGTTTTGCCGATATATACGGCAATAGCCACAAGTGTCTCACCCTCGATCTTCTGAGTGCGCTGGATATTCTCGAAATCCACCACCTCTACATAGTCGATACGTGCCAGAGGCTCAGTCTCAAGACTCTCACGGATAATGTCAATCACCTTCTGTGAATCGCGCTCACCCTTGGCGATAGCCTCCTGACCCTTCTTCAGACTCTTGGAAAGAATTAGGGCTGCCTGACGCTCCTCAGGGTTCAGATAGGTGTTACGGCTTGACTTAGCGAGACCATCATCCTCACGCACGATGGGACAAGGGATAATCTCTATCGGGAAATTCAGGTCGCGTACGAAGCGCTTGATCGTTGCCAACTGCTGGGCATCCTTCTGTCCGAAGTAGCCACGATCGGGCTGAACGATATTGAAGAGTTTGCCCACCACTGTGCAGACACCACGGAAGTGAATGGGGCGCACAGCTCCACAAAGCAGTTCTGTGGTCTCTGTCGTATCGATGAATGATGTGAAGTGACCAGGATACATCTCAGCAGGCTCAGGATTGAAGATGAGGTCTCCCCCTGCCTCTTCCACCTTCTCCATATCACGGTTCAGGTCGCGCGGATAAGCCTCCAGATCTTCATTGGGACCAAACTGGATGGGGTTCACGAATACAGAGACTACCGTACGATCGTTCTGGCTGGCAGACTTGCGGATAAGACTCTGATGACCTTCGTGCAGATAGCCCATCGTGGGCACCAGTCCCACACTCAGTCCCTCTTTCCTCCAGGCAGAAACAATTTCCCTTACTTCTTTTACAGTCTTAACTACCTTCATGTCCTAATTAGTATTTTAATTCGGGTTCAAAAAGTTCCTGCATCACCTCGTCGCTGATGCCATAGCTCTGCGATAGTGCTGGGAAGGAACGATTCCCGCACTCTTCCTTATATTGTTTGAACGCCTCAAGCATTACGCTGTGGAGGTCGGCATATTTCTTTACGAACTTGGGAATAAAGCCTCCAGTATAGCCCAGCATATCCTGATAGACCAGCACCTGACCATCGCAGCCATTACCAGCACCAATACCAATTGTGAGGGCCCCACTCTGCTCAGTAACCAACTTGGCTAGAGGCGCTGGCACACACTCCAAGGTGATGGCAAAGGCACCAGCCTCTTCTACAGCCTTAGCATCCTTGAGCAGTTTTTTGGCCTGCTCCAGTGACTTGCCCTGTACCTTATAGCCACCTAAAGCATTAAACGACTGAGGGGTGAGTCCGATATGAGCCACCACAGGGATGCCTGCCTGTGTAATGGCCTTGATACGATCAGCATATTCTACACCACCCTCCAGCTTCACGGCCTGGCAGTTGGTTTCCTTCATAATACGCCCGGCATTGCGCACAGCATCTTCCACAGAGGTCTGATATGACATAAAAGGCATATCAATCACCACGAAAGCCTGCTTGGCACCTCGGCATACAGCCTTACCATGATGAATCATGTCATCGACGGTAACAGCAAGTGTGTTTTCGTAACCCAACATGACATTCCCCAGCGAATCGCCTACGAGAATCATGTCAATACCCGCCTCATCCATGATACGGGCAGTGTTGTAATCGTAAGCTGTCAACATGCTCACGGGCTGCTGTCCTTTACGATCCAACAGATCAAATATGGTTGTTTTCATTTCTTATATTGATGGTTATCCTAACAATCTCCCTTTTATGAATAATCCCCACCAAAGCTGGTGGGGACTATAGTTTAATAAAGACATAAGTATGCTTTATTTCACCTTCTCCACGATAGCCTTGAAAGCCTCGGGATTGTTCATAGCGAGGTCAGCGAGCACCTTACGGTTGATCTCGATACCTGACTTAGCGAGCTTGCCCATGAGAACAGAGTAGCTCATACCCTCCAGACGAGCGGCAGCGTTGATACGCTGAATCCACAGGGCACGGAAGTTGCGCTTCTTATTACGGCGATCACGATAGGCATAGGTCAAACCCTTCTCCCATGTGTTCTTTGCTACTGTCCAAACATTCTTGCGGGCTCCAAAATAGCCGCGGGTAAGCTTCAAAATTCTCTTACGCTTTGCTCTTGATGCAACGTGATTTACTGATCTTGGCATAATTTTCTTACTTTAAATGTTCGACAATAGGTTTAACGGAGACACAACAGGTCACGAACCTGCTTCATGTTTGATGGATCAACGATAGTTGTACCTACCAAGTTACGCTTCTGCTTCTTGGTCTTCTTCGTCAGAATGTGGCTGTGGTAAGCGTGACGTCTCTTTACCTTACCTGTACCAGTGAAAGAAAATCTCTTCTTTGCACCGGAGTTTGTCTTTACTTTTGGCATTGTTTTAAAATTTAAAATGTTATTAATATCCGACGGCTACGCATATACCAGGCGCGCCATCTTCTTTTTTTACTCTTCCTCAGTGAGCTTTTTCAGCGTATCGGCAGAGATCTTGGCATTGGCGAAGAGACCACCATTAGCGGGTTTCTCTGCGGCTTCTGCCTCTTTCTGCTGCTTGGCAGCTTCCTTAGCCTCGAGTTCTGCAGCCTCACGATCACGAGCCTGCTGACTCTTTTTCTGAGTTCCGGCCTTCTTTGGAGCCAGATAGATGAACATCTTCTTGCCTTCGAGCGATGGCATCGACTCTACCTTTCCTACCTCCTCCAGATCGTTAGCGAAGCGGAGCAACAGCACCTCGCCCTGTTCCTTAAACAGGATGGAGCGTCCACGGAAGAATACGTATGCACGTACCTTATTACCTTCCTCAAGGAACTCCTTGGCATGCTTGAGCTTGAACTGATAGTCGTGCTCATCGGTCTGAGGTCCGAAACGGATTTCCTTCACCTCCACCTTTACCTGCTTGGCCTTCATTTCCTTCTGGCGCTTCTTCTGCTGGTAGAGGAACTTGGAGTAGTCGATGAGGCGACATACTGGCGGATTGGCATTGGGCGAAATCTCTACGAGATCAACACCTTGCTCACGAGCCATATTCAATGCATCACGGGTAGGAACTACGGTTGAACCTTCGTCGCCTACGATGCGAACTTCACGTACACGTATCTGTTCGTTGACACGGTACTGACTTTTCATTTTGTCATTCTTCATCAACTGTTTTTTAGAAAATCGGCTGCAAAATTACTATAAATAAATGAAGAAATGAAAAAATGAAGAAATGAAAGCAACCGACAACCATATATTTTATATTTATTTAACATATGATCCGCTAAATTGCATTTCATCTCTCCATTCATTCATCTCTTATCAGAAGTCTTTCGTCATTTCAGCAACACGGGCATTCACCTCATCGATGAACTCCTGGATGGTCTTCACACTCTGCTCGCCACCACCCTGTGGACGAACGGCTACAGTACCATCCTGCTGCTCCTTCTCGCCTACGATAACCATGTAAGGAATACGCTTCAACTCATTGTCACGGATCTTACGACCCAGTTTCTCGTTACGCAGGTCGATCGTGGCACGAACACCACCCAAATCAAACTTCTTGGCAACCTCCTGGGCATAGTCATTATACTTCTCCGACAACGGCAGGATAGCCACCTGATCTGGTGTGAGCCACAAGGGGAAGTGACCTGAGGTATGCTCAATGAGCACAGCGCAGAAACGCTCCAGTGAACCGAATGGTGCACGATGGATCATCACAGGTGTCTTCTTGGTATTGTCCTCGTCAGTGTATTCCAGCTGGAAGCGCTTAGGCAGGTTGTAATCCACCTGAATCGTACCCAACTGCCAGCGACGCCCAATGGCATCCTTGATCATGAAGTCGAGCTTAGGACCATAGAATGCTGCCTCGCCATATTCTACCTTAGCAGGCAGGCCCTTCTCCTGACAAGCCTCAACGATAGCTTTCTCAGCCAGTGCCCAGTCCTCGTCAGTACCTACATATTTCTCGTGGTCGTTAGGATCGCGCAAAGAAATCTGTGCCTCGAAGTTGAATCCGAAAGCGGTGAGCACAATGCCGATGATGTCCATCACATTCAGGAACTCCTGCTTTACCTGGTCTGGGCGACAGAACAGGTGGGCATCGTCCTGAGTGAATGAACGTACACGAGTCAGTCCGTGCAGCTCACCACTCTGCTCATAACGATAGACAGTACCGAACTCAGCAATACGCAGAGGCAGATCACGATATGAACGGGGCTTCCAAGCGAAAATCTCGCAGTGGTGAGGACAGTTCATGGGTTTCAACATATACTCCTCATCCTCCTCTGGGGTGTGGATTGGCTGGAACGAGTCCTTGCCATAGTGGGCATAGTGACCTGAGGTTACGTAGAGGTTCTTTGAACCGATATGCGGTGTGATAACTTCCTGATAACCAAAACGCTTCTGAACCTTACGCAGATGATCCTGCAGGCGCAGACGGAGCTCTGTACCCTTCGGCAACCAGATGGGCAGACCCTTACCTACCTTATCTGAGAACATGAAGAGTTCCATCTCCTTACCAATCTTACGATGGTCGCGTTTCTTAGCCTCCTCCAACATCTCAAGATACTCATCAAGCATCTTCTTCTTGGGGAAAGAGATACCATACAGACGCTGCATCTGCTCACGGTTGGCATCGCCACGCCAGAAAGCACCTGCAACAGAAGTCAGCTTAACTGCCTTGATCTCGCCTGTATCCATCAAGTGCGGACCACGACACAGATCGGTAAAGTTACCCTGTGTATAGGTGGTGATAGAACCATCTTCAAGATCCTGATCGATGTGCTCGCACTTATAGGTCTGACCATCGGCAGCAAACTGCTTCAGGGCCTCAGCCTTAGGTACCTCACGACGCACAACGGCCTCTTTCTTTGAAGCCAACTCCTTCATCTTTGCCTCAATCTTGGGGAAATCGCTCTCCTTGATGCTCTCGCCGTCCTTCAACAGCACATCATAGAAGAAACCATTCTCGACAGCAGGTCCGAAACCGAACTGGATGCCAGGATACAACTCCTGCAGGGCCTCTGCCAACAGGTGGGCTGAGGTGTGCCAGAAGGTATGCTTACCCTGCTCGTCATCAAACTTATAGAGCGCGATGGTAGCGTCCTCATTGATAGGACGGTTCAGCTCTACTGTCTCACCGTTTACACCACAGCTTACAACGCTGCGTGCGAGAGCCGGAGAGATGCTCTCTGCAATCTGAAGACCAGTCACGCCCTGCTCATACGAGCGAACAGATCCGTCTGGGAATGTAATGTTAATCATATCTACAATATATGTTTGAATTTTGAAATTGCGTGCAAAGGTACACACTTTCACTGAAATGACCAAACATTCAGTGAAAAATGTGATAACCGAGCCATGACAGCAACTTAGAGCTTAGTCTTGAAATACTCGATGGTCTTTTCGAGACCTTCATCCAGTTTCACCTTGGGCTCCCAGTCAAGCTTTGACTTTGCCAGCGTGATGTCAGGTCGGCGCATCTTCGGATCGTCAGATGGCAGCGGCTTAAACACGATCTTACTCTTTGAGCCTGTCTTCGCTATCACCTTCTCTGCCAGTTCCAACATGGTGAACTCACCAGGATTACCGATATTCACAGGACCGAGGAAATCGTCACCACTCTCCATCATGCGAACCATACCCTCAATCAGGTCGGATACATACTGGAAAGAACGGGTCTGTGTACCATCGCCGTAAATGGTGATGTCCTCGTTGCGCAAAGCCTGCATGATAAAGTTAGAAACCACACGTCCGTCGTTCTCTGCCATACGAGGTCCGTAGGTATTGAAGATACGGATCACCTTAATACGCACACCATGCTGACGATGATAGTCGAAGAACATGGTTTCTGCGCAACGCTTGCCCTCATCATAGCATGAACGGAGACCGATGGTGTTCACATTGCCCCAGTATGACTCAGGCTGTGGATGTACATTAGGATCACCATACACCTCACTGGTAGAAGTCTGAAGAATCTTACACTTCGTTCTGCGAGCCAGTCCCAGCATGTGGTAAGCACCAAATACAGAAGTCTTAGTCGTCTGGATCGGGTCTGTCTGATAGTAAACGGGAGAAGCCGGACAAGCCAGGTTATAGATTTCATCTACCTCTGCCCAGTAAGGCTGACACACATCATGACGGACGATTTCAAAATTGTGCTCGCCCAGCAAATGCCACACATTCTCTTTACTTCCCGTATAGAAGTTATCAAGACAAATAACGTCGTTGCCTTCTTTTACCAGGCGCTCACACAGATGGGAACCAATAAAACCTGCTCCACCAGTAACTAGAATCCTCTTCATAATTATACTAATTTGATTATAATCTGATTATTTCCCTGTATATTTCTTGATGACACTATATGCTTGGTAAATGCCGAGTTCACCTGCTTTACTGAGGTCGGAAATGGCTTCATCTGTCTTCTTCAGGCGGATATACACCAATCCTCTGTTATAATAAGCCTCCGCCAGATTACGCTCCAGCTTGATAGCTTCGGTATAGTCGTTGATGGCACGCATATTATCGCTACGCAAGGCATAGAGCGTACCACGATTATAATAAAGGTAGGCATTCTTGGGCGCATGCTTGATGGCATCCGAGAGATCACCTAACACATTGGCCATCTGCAATTCGATATTGGTACCTTGAGAAGCATTGAACTCATTCATCTTGGCCTGACAGGCAGCACGCTGCCAATATGCCAACGATGAGGTGGAGTCGATCTGCAGATAGATACCCAGATCGTCGATGGCATTATCGAAATTCTGAATAGAGCTGTAGGCTATCGCCCTCAGGAAGAGCAGAGGCTTCACACTGCTGGTGCTCTTGGAGGCATCAATAGCCGTACTGAGCGAGTCGATGAAAGTAAAAGTTTGCTTCATGCGATCCTCACCCAACTTCGCATGATCGTTGGAGATATAGATTGTACGTGACTTAGAGCGACTGTTAAAGGCCTCAACACTCTCCTCGTAAGGTATCTCTGTCTTGACATCGCTGACAGGACGGCGGAAAGAGAGACTGAACATCGGCAGGAACGAGAGCTCGGCCTTGCGGTTCTGCACTTTTCCTCGATAGTCACTCTTGTATTCATGCTCTACTTCCTGCTCATCAGCCACAACCAGTTGGTTGTATTTCTCCATATCCTCATCACTGCGCTTACGCATCTGCTTTTTCGAAAGTCGAGGCTGATGACCGAAACGTTTGTCCATCTGTGCCTTAAGGATACGGAACTCATCGAGCTCGGCCTGTTTGGTGTTACCCAATCTGCGATAACATGAGGCACGATGCTGCAGTCCGAACCAGAAGTTAGGATATTGCTCTATCACCTTCGAATAGTCGCGGATGGCAGCACGCAGGTTACCAGTCTGCTCAAGCAGCAGGGCACGGTTGAAGAGCGCCATCAGGTTGTCTGGTTCCAGTTTCAGCACGAAATCGAAGTCTTCAATACCTCTGTTGTCGTCACCCACCTGGGCACGCAACAATCCACGATTGTAGTGGCCTAAGAAGTTATTGGGATCAAGGTCGAGAGCTTTATCATAATCAGCCATCGCACCTCGTAGGTTATTCTGGTTATAACGTGCCATCGCACGATTGATGTAGTTCACAGGCTGCTTGGGAACCAGGTGGATACTCTTGTCAAGAAATCCCTCACCCTCTTTCCACTCCTGACGAGCCAGACTGATAATAGCGCGCTCAGCCCAGATACCGCCGTCATAGGGGTCAAGTTCCAGGCTCTTGTCGAGTGATGCCACAGCCTTCGTCGTATCCTTCTGAAGCAGATACACCTCTGCCTGCATCGCATAGGCACGGGCATATTTCGACCAGTGGACAAGCATCGTATCGATCTGTGTCAATGCAAGTTCATAGTTCTTATCTTGAATCAGACAGAGAATACGGTTATGCCATAGCCCTTGATTATCAGGATTATAGCGCAGTGCCTTATCGTAATCCTTTACAGCCTCGGCATATTTCTTCTGGTTGATGCGGCAGAGACCACGTAACTCATAGGCGTTCACCACATAAGGGTTTCGTTCGATGGCTTCAGTACAGTCACTCTCTGCCCCACGGAAGTCATCGAGATAATATTTTGCCACCCCTCTGAAGAACCAAGGTTCAAAGAGCCAGGGCTTCTGACTGATGGCCTGATTGAAATACTGGATGGAGAGCACATAGTCTTCATAGTAGAGAGCGGAGCGCCCCACCATCACCAGACGATCGGTATTGAACTGGGCAAAGCCAACCAGTGGTAAGAACATTAAGAGATAAAAAATGCGTCGCATTCTTTATCTCTTAACAGGTTTAGTTTTATATCCACAGCGATAGCGTCCCTGCAACAAAGCGCGCAGCTTGCTCTTTATCAGCTGTTTACGAAGCGGTGAGATACGATCCACGAACATCTTACCGTCGAGATGGTCGAACTCATGCTGCATCACACGAGCCAGATACCCCTCAATCCACTCATCATGGTGCTCGAAGTTCTCATCATCCCATGCCACATGGATACGTGTGGGGCGCACCACCTTCTCATGGATGGCAGGCAACGACAGACAGCCCTCCTCAGAGGTATCAGTATTCTCCTCATCATAGTCAAGGATATGAGGATTGATAAACACCTGTCGGAAGCCCTTATATTCAGGCAGATCGTCAGAGATGACATCTAAGTCGATCACTGACAGGCGGATGGGCTTACCAATCTGTGGAGCAGCCAATCCAATACCTTCCGACTCAGCCAGCGTCTCCCACATGTCGCTGATCAGATCCTTCAGCTGGGGATACTCTGGGGTAATGTCTTCAGCCACCTTGCGAAGCACAGGCTGGCCATATATATAAATAGGTAGAATCATTTCACTATTTGACTATTAACTATTTGACTATTTACGGGCTCGGAGATAATCTTCGAGGATAATCGTAGCGGATATTTCATCCACAAGTGCCTTGTCCTGACGTGCCTTCTTCTTCAGACCGCCGGCAAGCATCGCCTGATGTGCCAGCACAGAAGTAAACCGCTCATCGTAATACTCGATAGGCACTTCAGGCACCGCTTTCCGCCAACGGTTCACAAACTGCTGCACACGCTGCAGGTTCTCACTCGGCTCACCGTTAGGCTGACGGGGCTCTCCTATCACGATGCGCTCCACAGGCTCCTTGGCCATATAGGCCTTCAGCCAGTCGAACAGCTCTGATGTAGAAACAGTCGCCAACCCTCCAGCGATAATCTGAAGAGGGTCGGTGACTGCTAGTCCTGTACGTTTCTTGCCGTAATCGATGGATAATATCCTCGCCACGACAAAAGAATTATCGTACGTTATAGAGCAACCATGCATCAGGATAGGTAGCACGTAGCTGATCACGGCTGTTTACAGCGTCAGCCTTGCCTGCAAAGGTAGAAGCTACCACACGATACATGTTCTTATCCTCGTTCTTAACAATCTGAGCGTCATAGCCAGCTGCCTTCAGACGCTGCTGCAGGCCCTCTGCGTTAGAGACCAGACCGAAAGAGCCTACAATCACGCTGAAGTCCTTCAGACCAGAACCGTTGATGAGTGTCACACTCTCCTGTCGAACAGACACGTTATCAAGATTATCCACTACACGAGTCTCGTTGGCGGGCTTTGCCTCCACGGGAGCCACAACAGCTACCTCCTCAGTAGTCTGCGGAGCAGCCTGAGGTGCCTGCTGTGCAGAAGTAGTGTCATACTGTTTTGCTTTCTCATACGCCCTCTTATAGGCACTTTCACTTGACTTACAGCTTGTAAAAGCCATAGCTGCGCACAAACCTACGCACAAAATAGTCGTTTTCTTCATTTTGTTATTCAATATTTAAAATATAACTTAATTCATCATTTTGTGTGCGAAATTACAAATTATCAAGGAAAACCGTGCAAAAATGCTACATAAAGTTTGTTAAATCGGGAAAATCGCAACTTTTTAATTAATTTTTTGGGATAAATTTGCACCATTATCGAAAAATTGCGTATATTTGCACAAAAGATTTTTAGTATTCACTTAATATAACTACAGATTATGAAAAGTTTAGGTTACATTGGCGCATTTCTCGGCGGTGCTATCGCTGGCGCAGCTCTTGGTATCTTAATGGCTCCCGAAAAGGGATCTGATACCCGTGTGAAAATCACAGATGCTGTGGAGGATTTCCTGAAGAAGCACAACATCAAGCTCAGCCGCAAGGAAGTGGTTGATCTGGTTGATGACATTGAGGATGCTACAGAGGAGGAATAAGCGATGCTTTCAAGCGACAAGAACGTTGAGAACTTTGCCCAGCTGATAGAGACCTTAAAGCACTATCTGGGGCTGCAGGCAGAATACGTCAAGCTTGATGTGGTTGACAAGGTGGTACACCTGATTACGGGTGCCGCCTTGGCAATCGTTTTCTGTTTCCTCATCATCGCACTGGCGCTGTTCATGTCGTTTGCCCTTGCCTTCTGGCTCTCAAACTTTATCGGCATGGGATGGTCGTTCTTGATTATCGCCGCCGTCCATCTGATTTTGTTCTTCGTGATTATCAGCAAACGTAAAGTTTGGATTGAGAGGCCCCTTGTGCGTTTCCTTGCTCAGGTGTTCCTCGGTAAATAATCATTATTGCCTTTACTTATGAAACCGGCTATCAAAGATATCAAAGATTACCAGTCGCTCGAAGAGATTCGTCAGCGTAAGGATGAAGTGCTCAATGAGCTACAAAAGGACACGACGCAGTTCTCCACCTTATGGAACGAGATATTTTTGAAAAAGGACGAGACCTCCAAGGCTGATTATATCGCCAGTCTGGTCAGCAATGGCATCATAGCTTTCGATGCATTCATGCTTATCCGTAAGCTGATGAATAGCTACAGGTTTCTGTCAGGCAAGAGAAAGAAGAAGAAAAGATAAGGGAGCCATCACAGCTCCCTTTTTTATTATAGTATGATTTCCTGTCCGTCGTATGCCAGTTGGATATCGGCAGGAAGTATCTGGTTTACTTTCTCGTGAAGTCCCACATCATGACAGACGTGTATGAGCAGCGTACGCTTGGCTCCTACCCTTCGCGCAAAAGCGATGGCATCATCCACCAGCTGATGGGAGTGATGAGGCCTGTCGAAGCGTAAGGCATTCACCACCAACAGCTCCGTCCCCTCCAGATAAGGATATTCCGACTCATTGATAGTCTTCATGTCAGTAATATAGGTCAATGGCCCAATGCGATAGCCCAGGATAGGCAGCTTGCCATGCATCACCTCTATCGGCATAATATCCAGGTCACCAATCTGTAACAGCTCATGGGCATGAATCTCATGCAGGCCGATGGCTGGCACACCCGGATAGCGATGCTCGGCAAAACAGTATGGCAGCATCTCTAGCATCCCCTTGCGGGCGATGGGGTCGGCATAGACATTCATCTCACCAAACTGGCAGTAAGGACGGATATCATCCATCCCCCCCACATGGTCGTAATGGCTATGAGTAATAAGGATACCATCGATCTTTCGGAACGGCTGCGGCAGGATCTGTCCGCGGAAATCAGGACCGCAGTCAATGAGCAGTCTCGTGCGCTCTGTCTCCACCAGCACAGAACAGCGGGTACGCTTGTCGTGCGGATCAGTGCTCCGACACACCTCACACTGACATCCTATCACGGGCACGCCGCACGAAGTTCCTGTACCTAAAAACGTCAACTTCATATAATATTCACTTCTGGATGAATGTCAACACCAAACTTGGCCTTCACATCCGCTTGTATCTGCCTGCAAAGTGCCACGATCTCCTCACCCTTTGCACCACCACAGTTCACCAGCACTAAGGCCTGTTTGTCATGCACCCCTGCGCGCCCCATCTTCTTACCCTTCCAGCCACACTGGTCGATCATCCAGCCTGCAGGGATCTTCTCGTGCGTCTCATCCACAGGATAATGGGGCATGTTCTCATACTGCGCCGCCAATGCCTCATACTGTTCACGCTCCACAATGGGATTCATAAAGAAACTGCCGGCATTGCCCATCACCTTCGGATCAGGTAGCTTGGCATTGCGAATCTCTATAATGATGTCACGCAACTGCTGGGCAGAAGGCTCATGGATACCCTTCTTCTCCAGTTCCGCACGGATGTTACCATAATCAAGATGCGGGGTAAAGGTTCTCGAAAGACCATAGGTCACTCTACAAATAAGATACTTATCCTTCCAGTCCTGCTTAAAACGACTCTGACGATAGCCATATCCACATTCTTCATTACCCCACATACAGGGTTTGCCTGTCGCGATCTCTATGGCCCAGACGCAGAGAATCAGATCCTTCGCCTCCACACCATAGGCACCTATGTTCTGAACGGCACTGGCACCCACATCACCAGGGATCAGCGACAGGTTCTCCATGCCATAATAGCCGTTCTCGATGCTCACAGCCACCATCCGGTCCCATTCCTCTCCGCTACCACAGATCATCCTGTAGCCATCTTCAAAGTAATGCCCCTTGATACCTGAGCGCACCACGATGCCCTCATAGTCCTTAGTGAGAAGCAGGTTACTGCCACCACCTATTATAATAAAAGGCATCTGTGACTCTCTGAGAATCTTAGCGACCTCTATCGCTTCCTGGTCATCTTCAAACTCCAGAAAACGATTGCATTTAGCATCGATGCCAAATGTGTTATGCGCCTTCAGACTATAGTCTCTAAAATCTTTCATCTCTTAAGTTGCCAATTTCATGAGCAGCCAGCGCCCCTTCACTTTCTTGAAGCGCAGTTCCATCTCCAGACCATTAGACACACCTCGCATCAAGAAGATCATCTCGTTTTCTACCGGTTTCGGCTTACCATACACAATGTTATAAAGCACCTTGGATGGCAGTGCTGGTGCAAACGCGCTCCACGTATCAGGTGTGATCACACCCTCCATCATCGTAAAGTCGTTATCAGGATCAGGACTGATAAAGGTCACCGTCTTATTGATGCTCTTCACCTGGAAGGCAGAGTCTGTCACAAAACGCTTATAGAACTCCAGGAACGAGGCGTTGGGATTCTCCGACAGCGGAGTCACCACCACCTCTCTCATCATCCAGGCACCCTTCACACGCACGAAGTAATAGTTCATCACACGGTTCTTCTTCAACTGGATCTTCTCAACGATAGCCTCACTGACAGCCGTGTCCTTCTGGTGAGTCATCTGCTCGTCATTGCCGAACAATAGCGTGTAATAGCCCTGACGCATAAAGAGATGTTCCATCTTCCACTGACCTTTCTCCGTTAGTGTCGTCTTCTCACCCTCTCTCGTACGCAGCGGAAATACCACACGTTCCTTCTGCAACTTCTTGTTGGCAACGAAATTGAAAATGAAATCGTCGAACATGGCATCAGCAGCACGAGGCATGGGTGTCTCGGCTATGAGCATCTCCATGGTGTCAACATCAGTTGTATCGATGGAGTCTGCCACAGAATCTGCTGGCACCTCATCTATCTGCCCCGACTTTTTCCCAGTGCAGGAAAACATCAGTAGAACAACAGCGAAAAACGCTATAACACACCTTCTCATTTATGCTATCTAATAAGCAATTTTTAAATCTTGTTCTCTCAAACCTGTGCAAAGTTACATATTTTTTAGAAATAAGAACATAATTACACATATTTTTTTGCTTCTTTTGTTCTTTTATCCCAAAAAATAAGTACCTTTGCACGCAAAATTGCAATTTTAACGTTTTTATGATACTTGATAAGATAGACGAACTCCTGAAGGAAGTTCAAAATTTGAGCGCGAAAAACGCAGAGGAAGTAGAACAGCTCCGACTGAAATATCTCAGCAAGAAAGGTGAGATTACAGCCCTGATGAACGATTTCCGTAATGTAGCTGCCGACCAGAAGAAGACGGTTGGCATGAAGATCAACGAACTGAAGACACTCACCACCGAGCGCATCAATCAGCTCCGTGAGGAGTGCGACACCCAGGAGACTGGCGAAGAGGCCATCGACCTGACACGTACCCCCTACCCTGTGGAACTTGGTACACGTCATCCCCTGAGCATTGTCACCAACGAGATTATAGACATTTTCTCACGTATGGGCTTTGTACTGGCCGACGGTCCTGAGGTGGAGGATGACAATCACATTTTCACAAAGATGAACTTTGCCGCCGACCATCCTGCCCGCGACATGCAGGACACCTTCTTCGTGAGCCAGCATCCCAACGATGTCACGAAGAACATTCTGTTGCGTTCTCATACCTCCAGCGTGCAGGCTCGTATCATGGAGCAGATGCACACCGAGGACGGCAAACTCACCAGTCCCATCCGCGTCATCTGTCCGGGTCGTGTGTATCGCAACGAGGCGATCACAGCTCGTGCCCACTGTTTCTTCCACCAGGTGGAAGGACTCTATATCGACAAGAACGTGAGTTTCACCGATCTGAAGCAGGTGCTGCTCAGCTTTGCCCAGGAGATGTTCGGTCCCGACACGAAGATCCGTCTGCGCCCCTCATACTTCCCCTTTACTGAGCCTTCAGCAGAAATGGATATCTCTTGCTTCATCTGTGGCGGCGAGGGCTGCGGCTTTTGTAAGCACACCGGCTGGGTGGAGATCCTCGGTTGCGGTATGGTGGATCCCAACGTGCTCGAACTCTGCGGCATCGACTCCAAGGAGTACAGCGGCTATGCCTTCGGCATGGGTGTGGAGCGTATCACCAACTTGAAGTATCGTGTCTCTGACCTCCGTATGTTCTCAGAGAACGACACCCGTTTCCTCGAAGAGTTCGAAGCTGCCAACTGATAGCGGCTATCCCCATAAAGAAAAGGACTTTGGAACACATCATCCAAAGTCCTTTTTCTTATTTGTAATCATAATCCAGGTTCATGGAGACGAAGCCCTGAGGCCATTTCTCTTTGTCAATATAGAGTTTCGCCTTGCCGTGAGAGAGCAGGAAGAGGTCGGGCTTTACCTCCTTGAACTCATACTGCATGTCGTTCTGCCCCTCATGATAGCTCATGCGTGAGATCTGCCAGCACCTGTCGGCGATATGTACCCTCACGTTATCCAGCTTCACGATGTAGAAAGTCCTGTTGCCAGAAGTATAGCTGCCCACGTATCTGAAGTCCACATCATCCCTTTTCTTCTTGCGCATCTTCTGCAGGTCCTTCACCTTATCACGCACCATCTTGTAGAACTTGTCATACATGTTCGTACTCAGCATCCAGTCATGCTTCAGAAAAGAGGCAATCTGCTTGTCAGTCAGCTTCTGCTTCATCTCCACCATCCGCGCCTTCGAAGTCGTCATCTTCCCATCCTGAAACACCACATCCTCCGCCACCGTGATGCCGAACTGCTTATGCTCCCTGAGAGCCGACACGATGGGACCATAGCCCGCCAGACGGGCTGCGCAGGTGATCGTCCGCCGGTGCGGAAACTTATTCAGGTCCATATCCTTCTCCACCTCGCAGGTCACCGTGTATCTCAGCGACTTCGTGCGCTCCTTCAGCGGTTTGGCATGAGCCAGCACCTGTTTCAGCAGATACTCCTCGAAGGTCATGCCATCTGCCAGCACCACCACCTCAGTCAGATTAAGCGAATGCGCAATATCCTCATCGTCCTGAGCCCGAGCACCCAGAGCGATGAACACCGTCAACAATATGATTGTAAGAAGCCTCTTACGCCTAATTATACTATTCATCATAAAAAACACCGCTGCAAATTTACATATTATTTTTTTGAATTTCAGCACTTAAATCCAAAAATTATGATTAATTTTGCACTCAGATTAATGGACATGCAAAACTTCTTCATATCACTTTTGAACGTAGTCTGCGAGATGGCTCCCTATCTGCTGCTGGGATTCTTCATCGCAGGTGTGCTCCACGTATTCGTGCCACAGAGGTTCTATGCCAATTACCTTTCGCGGAATAACAAGCTGTCCGTTGTCTGGGCGGCACTGCTGGGCATACCACTGCCGCTGTGTTCGTGCGGCGTCATTCCTACGGCTATCGGTCTCAGAAACGAGAAGGCATCGAAAGGCGCTATTGCCTCCTTCCTCATTGCCACCCCCCAAACAGGCATCGACTCCATCCTGGCTACGTTCTCGCTGATGGGACTGGGGTTTGCCATTATCCGTCCTGCGGCGGCACTTATCACGGGTGTCTGCGGCGGACTGCTGGTAAACCGTCTGGTTCGCGTAGAGGATGTTACGGACGAATCAGCCTCTTCATGCCAAGTAGAAAGCGGAAACCGGATCTGGCGCGTTCTGAAGTATGCATACTATGATATGCTTCGCGACATCGGTCTGCGACTGCTCATAGGCCTTGTCGTAGCAGCATTGATTCAGGTGGCAGTTCCCGACGAGTTCTTCCTCAGTTTCGGCAGTCAGCCATTGCTGCAGATGCTGGTCATTCTGGTTATTGCCATACCGATGTATATCTGTTCCACGGGTAGTATTCCCGTTGCAGCGGCATTGATGGTGAAGGGACTTTCGCCAGGAGCAGCACTGGTGATGCTGATGGCGGGGCCTGCGGTTAATCTCGCCTCTATCCTCGTGGTTCATAAGTCCATGGGGCGCCGTTTCACATCGGTTTACCTGATGACGATCGTGGGATTTGCCGTCCTTTTCGGACTGCTGCTCAATGCCACGGGTATCGACTTCACTGCAGGCGCTCAGGATGCCTGCTGCATGAGCGCATCCACTCTGCCCAGCCCGTTCAAAATCGTTTGTGCGACAGTATTAACACTATTAATTATATTTGCTCTTATGATGAAACTATTCAGCAGATTTACAGACAAGAAGCCGTTAGACCCTGATGTGACCGTCTATCGCGTTGAGGACATGCATTGCAGTCATTGCGAGGCAGCCGTAGTCCGTGCCGTTGAGGAAGTACCAGGTGTAGAGAAAGCCAAGGCCAGTGCTTCCGCCAACACGCTCACCATCAAAGGCCCCGCCACCGAAGCCGCCATCCGAACAGCAGTTGAAGGAATCGGTTACACATTCAAGGGAAAGCTCTAAGGAGACTACTTGAAAATTACAAATTGTTCGTTATACTTCCAAATTCTCGCAAAGCTTGCGAGGAGTTAATTTATGGAATCATTTTTGTCGGTACGTTGCGAATAAACTCTATGTTCTTCTGGAGTTCCTTATCATCTGCCTTTCTAAGCCACATCACAGCCTCCCGGTAGAAGTCAAGAGTCTCTTGCATATTGCTAATCGAATCCTCCAGCTCCTTGATCCGCTGCTCACGCTTTGCCAGCTCTTTCTGATAATTATCATACCCATGTTCCTTCCTGCTATCCAAATTCCAGAACGCGCCCACTACCATCAAGCATATTACAAATGCTATAATGCCAAATATAAATCTTTTCATATCTTCCTTGCCTGCTTAAAAATGTACTCATAATCTGTCATAATAGTTCTATTTTGTTTCTACTACTTTACATTTTTCAAGTTCTGTCAGAACCAGCTTTTGGGCTTTAAAGAATCCATTCAAGACCCCAATCAGATACTTGTCTAATTCTGGTATTTCTTTTATAAATAGCATGTTCTTCCTGCTATGTACTCCTATTTCCTCTATCTCATTGTTAGTTGTATAGAGCAATGTGCAATTAACATGCAGATTAGCCTGATTTATAACCTTGTGAAGATTTGCGATCTCTTCAACATCACTATATATAGAAATGCTGTACCACCAAGAATCATAGATATTGATAAAAAAGCAATCGTCACTACATTCTATTGTATATTTCTCCCCTTGGAAAGTAAAGTTCACATAATTAATATTGCCCTGCGGATCCACTTGTGGTTCGCAACCTATTTTTCGCAACGTGGTTAGTACCAGCCCTGTAGTTGTCCTCTCATCTAAACACGTTTCACCGTTCATTTCTTTCTCCGTTTTATTATCATTAACAGTAGTACTTTCGTAGGCTTTATATATCTCTTCATTTTCCTCTACACTTGCTTTATAGGTGCGATATAAATACCAAACGAGAAACATGACAACCCAAATAATAACATGAATCATTTTATCACCTCCTTTTTGCTTGCAAAATTAATCTATAGTTTTCTACTCTCAAAGCGTTTTTCCATCACAAGCCTTGTGAATTAGGCAATTTGCATTTCCATATCACGTTGGCACGCACCAGATCAATCTTTTTGGCTTCCCCTCGTTTGCCTGATATGGCATAATATCTTGCCACATTCTTTGGAAGCAGAGAAGAAAAAAGTTTGCGAATCCTTGCACATTTCTCGTTGATGGAATTTTGTGTAGGATTTGTAACATCTATAATACTCTTCTTTACCCTATTAGTAAGCCCGTAAGGTCTTAATTGAAGATATAAAGCCGTGAGTTCTTTACGATAGTCTGGAAGATATTTTAGCACTATACCCTCAGGATGAGAAAGGAATAACAGATATACAGCCTTCACAAGTGGCTCCATTTCCACCTCTATGGGATTATCACCTGATAGCATTATTCTGAATTCTTCGGTTATAATCAACTGTGGAAACAATTCTTCCTCATTCATGACTGCTACAATTTTATCGTCCTCAACACCATACGCCTTTAATTTGCGTATCTTCTCTTTTACCTCTTCCAGAAGAATGGAGCAATGGAACTGCTCCAATTCTTTCGACACCATTTGTTTGAAATCCTTATCCATAACCATTTTACTATTAGAATCCCATTGCATCCATCATTGCATCAAATTCCCAAGGGCTGCTTGGCATATCGCCATACATGCCATCTGTTAGAGCATCCCAAGAATCCTCTTCTGTCCACTCATAACCACCACACTCGTAGTCATCATAATAATCATTGAAATCATCATCGAAATCATCTTCTATATCTTCTTCAGCCAGTTCTATCCTAGCTTCAATAGGGACATCTACCAAAAGATCTTCAATGAATTCACCCAAAAAATCGTCTTTTGTTTCCATAATCTTTATAGTTAAAACATTAATACTAAGCAATATTTTTCGCCAGCAGACTATGCGAAGTCTGCTCCATTAAATTCTTCTTCAGATTCAGTTGATTCTCCACTATCAGATCATAATCACACTTACTATCGCCCATCTTAATAGTGAGTACGAAAAGCTCTAGGAACGTCAGAAAGCAGAATAAGATAATGTAGAAAACAACTGAGATAGTGCTTTGTGATACCACATGCAGGGTTGCTTCAAGTTCCTCAATGAAACCTGGTGCACGATGGTTCACTTCTGCCGTGGTGGTTTCCAAGATATTCTTCTTATCCTGACGCAACTGTTCCAACTGATTTGCATAAATCTGGATCTGCTCGTTATTAGCCTTCATCTGCTCTGCCAGAGGATTTGCCATGACGACCGTAGAAACAGATTGTGTTCTAACCTTCTTGGGCTTACCGTTCTCATCCACACCCACTACCTGCTCTTGCGTAGAAACATTGGTACCTTTGATGGTGGGTCTCTTCTGCAGTTCTTCACCGATGAGAATTGTTGACTTACTAAGAGAATCCATCTCATGGGTTATCCGCTGGATGTCACTTTCATAGATTGACAAGCGTTTTGTCACGGTCTCCTTAATAACATCCTCCCGATGATCCTGTATAGCTTGATGGATATCGTTACGGAAGATGATCTGATCAATGATACATGCCCCTAAGAAAGCCATACACAAAGCCAACATCACACGCATTACTGTCATCAGTCGCGCCTTTCCAACAGTCAGGATAATCACACGTTCTACACTGAGAACAATAAACATAAAGACCAAAGAAACACAGACCTTCAACAAGAAAGAGTCAAGATTGATGTATCTGTCAGCGAAACAGTAACCGATGGTTCCCCAAAGAATCAGCATAATGCTAAGGGCTGAGATCAGTTTCCTGAACTGGCGATGGCTAGCCTCTCCACACTCACTTAAGATATTTTTGTCCCATCCAATAAGGAGGCAACCTATATTCGTTAAAGTTTTCATAATTACCTGTATTTACTTGTTTTCAATGAATTCAATTGTAGAAGCTGTGATACCCTTAAGGAATCCTCTGCGATAAGACTCTATCATAGTCATCATCTTTGGATCTTCTGCTGCAAACTTGTCCTGCATCTCCTTGATTTCAGAAAGATGCTCTTCATAAGTCTGCTTGAGAGATTCCAGCCTTGCAGCTGCAGTGAGAGCATATGCCTTTCGGGCATTATCAATCTTGATCTCAACTTCCCGGATGTCATTCTTGTAACGTAGTACAATCCTCTTGAAGAGCATAGCCAGATCATTACAGATTATCTTCTCCTTAATGTCGCGATATGCAACATCCTGATTAATCAGAGCATCCTGGAAGCCTTCCTCCTCGAAGTTCTTGTGAATGAAGTTGAAGATGACATCGATGGGCATTCCTGTACCCCAGGTGATTGTAATAATCTTCTTCTCATCATCCTTCTTCGCCTCAATGGGAGCCTCATTTTCATCACTAACAATCTGAAGATTGTCGTTTGTCTCAGGTGCAATTTCACCGTTTGCGACCTGCTTTGAATTGAATAAATTAAAAAGTGCCATAATTGTATCGTTTAAATTGTTAATAAAATCTCTTATTTTAAGCAGCCATCAGCTCCTGATTGTTGACAACAATATCGAAGTATTCACCCGACTTACTTGATGTGTATCTGAAAACCAAGTTCCTGTGTGAGCGAGCTACTCGGATGGTCTGGACACTATACTTATTTAATTGAGAAAGAATACTCTCCTTCAACTTTTCATGATTAATGGTTTCAAAACACTTACTCACCTCATAATACATTGTATAGGAATCGTTATTGACAGCAGAACCTTCCCATTTTGTGATTTTATCAATCTTCCTGGGGCAGAAGTAAGATTGATATCTTGCCAAAATCTGAAGATATTCTTCATCTGAGACATTTTCATCTACAGTTTCTGCCAGAGCAATATTCAGTTCTTTCTCTGTAAATGTGTTCATCAAATCATTTACATCTACAGGATCGTCTTTGAAACACAACGAATAGACTAAGAAGATAAGGAACAAACCGATTCCAAATACAAAGGATACAGCCCCTGCGATACAGATGATAAACCAATGATTACCGATCACTCTCTTTGAATGTAATAATACTCGTTTCATAATGCTTTATTTTTAAATTGTTACTACTATTTTTGCTTATTTGTCCCTTGATACCAAGAATTTTTTAGAAGTAACCGCACCTTAACATTCTTTAAGAATTTAAATAGTAGTCCATTTCGACATTTATTTGTATATTTGCCAAAATATTCATTTATGGTGCGAAAATTACTACTGATAATAGGCCTTTTCTTCATGGCCTCAATCGCTGGAAACGCCCAGCGGAAAAGGGCTTTCATGGTGGGTATCTCCCATTATGACACTTCTCTGACAGGTTATCAGTGGAATAACATCAATGGAGTGGAAGATATCCACCTTTTGAGTCCAATTCTGAAAAAACAAGGTTTTTATTTGACGACACTTTTAGATGAGCAGGCTACTTATCAGAATATAACTAACCAACTTTCGACCTTCACAAACCAGACAAAGAAGGGAGATATTGTTTTTCTTCATTTCTCAACTCATGGGCAGCCTGTAGAAGATCTTAACGGTGATGAAGATGACGGATGGGATGAAGCTATCATCCCCATTGATGCCTATAAGAATTACAAGAAAGGCGTTTATGAGGGGAAAAAGCATCTGCTCGATGACCAATTGAACACGTATATTAAGAAGTTAAGGACTAAGATAGGAACCACAGGTTTCCTCTATGTGGTTATTGATGCCTGTCATGCAGGCACCTCTTCAAGAGCTAACGATGAGACAATTAGAGGTACAAAGGTGGGCTTTTCATATAATAATAAGGTGTTCAAACCTTCAACTCAGAAAAAATCTCATTATCAAGTGGAGGTTTCTGGGAAGATGTCACATGTAATGTACTTTGAAGCTTGCCTCCCTGATCAGGTGAATATGGAAATAAAGGTAGATGGGAAACGATATGGGCCACTCTCATACAATATCGCCCAGGCTTTACAAGCAAAACCATTATCTACTAATGGAAATGATTTCCTGAATCAAGTGAAGGCATCCATTATGAAAGGTGGCAAATGGCCTAATAATCAGAATCTGGTAACTGAAACGAGTTTCTAACATGGCAAAAGAGATACCCATACAGAATAAGAAACTGAGTGATTTTATCTCTAATATTGAAGAGCAGGGTAAAATCCAAAACTATCTGAGAAAGAAGTTTTCTGTCTCAGATGATGATATAGAGGATGCTTTTTATGGTTCGCTGAAAGACATTATAGAAAAGGATCGGGCTGGAAAGCTCTCTGAAATTACCTGTTCATTTACCACTTTTTTTACTAAAGTCTGTATCAATCAGACATTAAAACTCATCAGGAAGAAAGAGAAAACGGAGCCATTCTTTGATGAACGCAAGCTATCTAATATAAATGCCATACGCAATGATAAATTAGATGACCTCTATGGTTTCTGCATGGATACTGAAGAGGAGGACCGAAAGGTACGCATGGAGCTGCTAGTCAACAACATTATAGCTTCCATGACAGACACCTGTAAAAACATCCTACATAGTTATTATTGGGATGACTTCTCGACATCAACAATTGCGGATATGTTTAACTTCTCCAATGCCGATTCTGTGAAAACGCAGAAATATAAGTGCATGAACAAATTCAGAGATAAGTATAACGAATTAAAGAAGAAGATCTATGGATAAGAATAACGATATAATACAGCAAGCCCTTGACGATCGCATTGATGCGTTTATCAGAGGCATGATGACTGAGGAAGAGGAAACAGCCTTTAAGCAAGAGATCCAGGCAGACCCAGAACTTCGAGCTCATGTATTGGCTACAGTATCACTCATTAAGGGTATTCGTACACAAAATGCTGAAAAGGAAAGAACACTTATCCAAACTCATAAGAAAGACAGGATTCGCACGCTTGTGTGGTGGGCAACTTCTATTGCAGCTGTCTTTGCTATCTTCTTTGGCTACTCAAAGGATAAGAGACATAATGAACTCTCTGCGCTGGTATCCCCCTACTATACCGAATATAGCATGGATGAGTACGCACGTGGCGACATAGATTCCATTAAGGTTGCCAATCTCTACACCTTATTTAATAACATACAAAAGCAGCGCCATGTCAGCAAATACATTTCAGAACTGGAGCCAATCTATACTTCTTTAGAACATGACTTCACCTATTCTGCCTATGCCAACGACATAGCCCTGAACCTTGCACTTGCTTACATCAAGGATGATCAGGCAGATAAAGCTATCCCCATCTTAGAGAAACTGGAGAAAGACAATCCTGATACCCCAATCGCTACTAAAGCAGAAGAACTCCTATTAATACTACGAGAATAATTAGGAGATTAAATCATTGGGACTTCATCTTTGTTGTTCCGCAATACGTTGAAGAAGTTTGGGTAGTTGTTTATGATTATTACCCCCACTATACCATATAACATTTATGCCTAAATCTGCTAACATATCTTCTCTTATCTGGTAATCTTCTTCACGTTTGTCAGCAGTTTTGCACTTACTCTTTCGTTCAAGAAAGGCGTAATGTCGGACCTCTTTTCCACGATATCCTTTGGCGATTTCTAACAAACGCCTAAGATTGGGATCTTTCATGGAAAGTCCTATGAAGAAACAAGTACAACGGGTTAATGCATGGAGTTGCTCAACATTAGACCAGTCAAAAACTTTTGAATACATTTCATGGTAATCTCTTTCATTCAATACTATTCTTTCTTCTTGCTGTTCTTTATTATCACGTGAAATGATACCATGAACATGATATACAGGAAATGAATTGTATTCATCTCGATTGTATCCATAAACAGGAAAACAATTTTCCCCTATCCTTACCAAATTCTCTTCAATTAACGTATCATAGTTATATGTTAAGATACTTCTAACATTCTTTTGGTTTTTGACCAAGTTACATATAGAAGATATTAAATCAGATTTTCCAACATTTTCATTTTTATAAAAAATATTCCATATACGTTTACGTAATTCAACATTATCTACACCAAGTGATTTTTGAATATACCTTGCTATTACTAAATTGGAATTATCCATCTCATTTGAAATCGCTAAAAAATCATTATGATTGATAATACGCCCCATTGTAACTAATTCTTTTAATAGCTTGTCCCAACTTGGCATATGTGCAGAAACACTTACTCCCGCCCCCAGAAACAAGGCGCTGTCATATCGTTTTAAATCGTTGATTGCATTTGCCAATCTCTCTTGTCTCGTTTTTGTCCATCCTTTTGACTTACGCTTTTCACCTGATGCTATTTGCTCTAAAACATATCCTTTTCCTGTAGATATAGCTTCTTTTATTCTATCAACAAAAACACTTGCATTAATATAATCAACACGCCCTTTGAACTTACCAAAATCAACAATTGGATTTACAGGATTTATAGATAACAAAATGATATTGTCAACCTCTTTGCTATCTATAAGAGTTTTATATATTTTCACTTGTTTTATCTCAGTATCAAATAACAGATTTTTTCTTATTTCGATAATTGTTTTTCCGATAATACCTAGAGACTTACATCCCTTATCTAAATAAATATCAGGTATAAAACGAAATCCACCATCCCCAACATCTATCTGTTTTTGAAGATCGCATGCCTCTTCAGGATGCATAATAAGTAATAGTGCATCAAATAACCATCTGCCCAAACTTATTTCATTCTCTAGTATTTCAACATTGTCTATGTCAACAATTTTTGGATCAAGAAAAGCTTTTCTAATGTATGCCATAACAAATCAATTTAATCCATCCAACATAATAAATGAAGCCCAATACTCAGGCTTGTCAAATTTCCCATTATCAACTTTTCGTAGATGCAGCTGAGCATCTTGGAATGATTGGTGTTTTGTTTTACCATTCATCAAATTCCGATAGAACTCAACCATGAGTATCTTCGTGGCTTCATCATCAACCTTCCAAAGAGACATTAGAACAGATTTAACACCTGCTCTTTTAAATCCGCGCTGTAACCCCATTACTCCATTAACTTTGTCAACATCACCCAATCCTGTCTCACATGCTGATAAAACAACTAAATTGGTCTTACTCAAATCTATATGAGATATTTCTTCTGCAGTTAAAATACCATCTTCTACTTCTTTGCTTATTTCTTTCCCAGACCATGCATTATTGGCTCCTGCAAAAAGAAGACCAGAATAAAGCATAGAATAATCCCTATTTGTATAACTTCCCAAATTATTGAAAAAGAAAGATTGATTTGTATTCCTATCTGGGAAATAGAAACCATGTGTTGCGATATGAATAATATCAATAGGCTTTCCGCTTAATGATTTAAATGACTCTTCATTAGCATTTTCCCTATTATAAACTTGAGCAGATAAGCCATTAAAGCTAACTATACTGCTTATACTATCTATTTCTGACTTGGTACCCGGCAACATTTCCCAGGTACCACGATTAATTGATCTTGTTGCTAGTAGCCCTGGTGAATACGACTTATATGCTTGTGCAACTTCATTCATCTTTTCAATATCTTCATTGTAATCAACATCTCCATATATCGCTACATTGGCCCCTTTCCCAATAGTATTTAAATCACTTTCATTCACGACAGCAGTCGTTGAGACTTCAAAAAGATTATATCTATCTCCCAACTGTTTCATACCGTCAGAAATAGCTGAAAGATTAATTCTATTTATAAGTCCTACAGGTGAGTAAAAAACATTTAAACCTTCACTAATCATTGGCTCAATATTTGCCCATAACATTTGGTATAAGGTCCTATCTTCTAAACTATATATAGCATTTGGATCTATCTTTTTTGTAGAATCATCAATACAAAGTATTCCTTTCAACTCTTCCTCAGAACATAACCGAACAAATTTCGGTGAATCATCATTCTTTTTTAAGATTAGAGCTCCATAAGATAAACTTACTTTATCAAAAGAAGTAATATCTGGCAAATATATAAACTCTATAGCCACATCGTTATCCAAGAGAGAACTCCTAACATCATTATATGATTTGAATTGTTGTTTCAGTTTGTCTTCAAAGTTAGGGATTCCAGATATAATCTGTTTCTCCAGTTGACTAATCATTCGAATATGTGAGTTAATAGAATCTATTGATAATCCTTTATTTGACAATTTTTCTTTTAATTGTTGCATCACAAGGTATTCGTCTTTTATTTTACCATTATCTTGCTTAACTGCATTTTCTAACAAACGACTAGAATTGATAAGCATGTTTTTACTAAATAAAGCTATGTTATATGCCGATTGACTCAAATCGTTTGTATCAAATATTGAAAGTGCCCAATTATTAAGAAGAACAATATTACTAGATATTTGATTCCAAAACACTTCTCTCTCAGACTCAGAAAAATTGCTAAATATCTGAACCACCTTGTCTATGTTGTTCAAATTGAAACTTTTAAGCTTGTCAACCACATTGGGATCCCTTTCTAATAAAAGACAGAAAATAATATTAAAATCTATCATTTCCTTAACGTACTCATCCGCATCTAAAGACAAGGCTTCTTCTAACAACATCCTACCTTTCTGAGAATCGTTCTTTAAAATATAAATCTCAGCCATATTACACATTGCAAGAGCTTTTACTCGCTGATTATTATAGGATGTGGCATTACTAATTATAGTATTATAGACCTCTATTCCTTTATCATAATTACCCATCTTAAGGTAATTAGTAGCTTTATTGTTCAATAATGTATAGTACTCTGAAATACTATTTATATCATTGGAATAAAAGCTCTTACAAAACTCCAGTGCTTCATCTATTTTCTCATCCGCATCTTTATACATCCCCACTCTTGAGCAAAGTGACGAGATATTACCTAACAATTTTGCATAACTAATACTGCGATCATTTGCTTCATGGAACAATTCTATTGCTTTATTATACCACCATAAAGAAGACTTAAAATCACTCAAAAGGTAATACAGAAACCCTTTTGAAGCATAAATGTGCCGAATAAAATTTGATTTAACGTTTTTATTCTGAAGAATTGTAATTGCATTGTCAAGTACCATATCAGCATCAGTCAAGCGTCCTTTTTGAGACAACGCATCTGACAAAGACACAATTGTACTAATATAATTATGGAGCTCTGTTGTTTCAAAATGATCTTCTTGGTATTTTTCCGCATTATATAATTTTTCAATAGCCGCATCTAGATCTCCTGCAAGGACATCATTATAAGCCTTAAAGTATTCAACTGGCATATTGTCAGAAGGATTTGTACTATCATCATTTTTCAGATTATGATCATACCTATCATATATACTTCTTATTGTTTGTATCCTTTCACGATATATTTCCTTTACCTCATCAGGAATATCCTCAGCTTTCTCGATTAATAACGATGCTTGTTCCGCATGAGTGATTCCATTCTGTTTCATATTTAAAAACATCTCAGCATTTGATAATGAAGTTAATGCGAAACCATATTCTTTAGAATTCTCCCCTTTTCTAGATCGAGCAACTTCACATGATTCCTGAGCATATTTGTAAGCTCTATTATAATTTCCTCTAATTGTGTATAGTAAACTCATCATATTTAGCAATTCACCATAGACTGGAAATGATTTTGCTTCTTCGTTTTTCTGGAAAGAATCATATGATAACAAAAAGTATTTCTCCGCATCTTCTTCATTTTTTAAATAGTATGAAGAATAGCCTATGAAATATTCGGCAAGAGAAACATAAACGGAAGTATCGCTATTTTCTTTCATAAGGGAATAGGTATTAGTCATAACCTCTTTTGCATCTTTCCACTTCATGTTGTCACAGAAAAATCTAAATGCTGTTGCCTGTCTCTCAAAGAAAAGATTAAAATCTTGGAGATAATATTTCTTCTCTCTAGCAGATTCTGTAGCACATAATCTATGGCTTATCGCTTTACATTTTTCTGCAACTATTTGTTTCGTATATGACGATTCTTCCTTATTTCCAGATTCAAGATATAAATCTGACAATCCAATCAATTCTGAAATATACAATATTGAGAAATCTCCAAACAGATTTCTAGATGCAGCAACTTTTTCCTCACAATATCCTACAGCTTTATGAGCATCGCCTGCAGAAGTCCAAAATTGAGTCATCCTCAAAAGGCGTTCATAATCCATTGAAGAATAAACTTTTGGAAAACTATCTGATAGACTTACGCCATAAACGTTAAAGCCATCGCCTTCTGGTCTCTCAATCAAATTAAAACTTGATGATAATGAAAGAACAGGAAATACCAACTTGACTTCGCATATCATCCCTACGTCAAAGTTTCTAACTTCAGGGCTAAACGGAATACCTTCACTCTTTATGATGGTATATTTTCTTTTTGACTCAACATCCTCTATATATGTCTGTGGAGAAATACTTGCCCAAGAATTATTAGGGACAGCTAATGTACAATACAAAATAGTAGATTCATTAGAAAGTTCTATTTTATCAACATGAAAAAGATGACTATTAGTTCTCTCAAAAACAGGATTTTCAATAGTTTGTGCAACAGTTGTCAAACTGGCACAAATGAATATAATAAGTAGAAATAATGCTCTTCTCATTTTTATTAGGGTTTTATAGATTGCTTTTATTGGGCAAATATAAGAAGAAAAGCTGAAGTTTGCAAGTTATCCAGGAAAAAAGTGCATTTCGCAAGGCTTGTTATTCTGAAATGCTTGCATGATAAGGGCTAATTCCTTAGCTTTGCAGTAAAATTACAGGTATTAACAAAAAAATCTATTGGAGTGGTTACCTTTTGACTTTTCAGAGTATAAAGAGGCAAAGAACAACAAATTAGTAGTAACATTTTAAAAGATTAGAATTATGAAAAAGTTAATGATGACACTGATGACAGTCATGATCGCCATCGCAGCAAATGCTCAGTACAACACCAACTATTACAACCAGTATGGTAACAGTATCGGTTCTTCAACAACCCGTTCCAATTACGGTGGTGGCTACACCACGGACTACTACAACCAGTACGGTGCAAGCACAGGTAGCGCAACGACACGCTCTAACTATGGTGGTGGAGCAACTACTAACTACTACAACCAATATGGTAGTAGTACAGGTTCTGCTTCAACACATTCCAATTATGGCGGTGGCTACACCACAAACTATTACGACAGTTACGGTGCAAGCACAGGTAGCTCAACGACACGCTCCAACTATGGTGGTGGTACAACTACCAACTACTACGACCAATATGGCCGCAGCATAGGTTCTTCAACAACCAGAGAGAATTATGGTGGTGGAACTAGTACAACTTATTATGACGCGTATGGAAATAACATCGGATCCAGCAGTGGTTGGTAATGTTACAGAATTCCATTCCTGAAACCAAACAATAGAGTTCAAACCTTGTGGAAACTAAAAAATCGAGGCAAAGAGATTTCCTTTGCCTCGATTAATTATTAAAGGTCTTTTTTCAACTATCTAGCACTTTTCGCTTTAATCCATTTAATATCAGTTCGTTATATAAGGTGATACTTTTTAAAAATCTATCACTACCATCACTCATAGTAAAACAACTTGTTTTACTGTCTAAAAAGGCATCTTTTACGATGATTAAAGCTATCTTAATCGGTACAAAACAAGTTGTTTTGCTTTTTAAGATGATATCTTCTTCATCTTAAATGCTAATCCTTTACCATGCTCGCCCTCCCTTTGCAGCATGGGGATAATGAGAGGGGTGGTAAATATCCTGAGTGAATTTATTCTTTTGCTGTTACAACTGTTACGATGTAGGCACTAAGGAGTACCAATGCTCCTGCTACGGGTTTATCCCATGTAAGGACATCCTGACCCAACATAATAGCTACGAACGAAGCGATGACGGGTTGGAGATTGGTGTAGATCGAGACCGTTGTGGCTTGGAGGTATTTCATCGCAAAGGGGATGAGGAAATAGCCTAAGGCTGTGGCGCCAATAACGATGAAGGCCATCTCGGCTACCCCATCCCACCCCCACGATGGCGTGTAAAGGGCATTGGCCGAGAGTTCTGGTAATGTTATTGGAACGGTGACAATGGCAGAGATCAGGAACACATACTTCATCTGAGTTACCGGCGAATACTTTGATGCCACATTGCGGGTGATGATCAGGTAGATGGCCCAAGTGAGCACACTGAGAATGGCAAGGACGATGCCAATCAGATCGTTTTTGCCAGAGCCAAGCGACTGGCTCATCAGTACCATGAGAATAGCACCTGCAATACCCAGCAAGACGCCCAGTGACTTCATGGGGGTGATCTTCTCGCCAATCGTCAGGGCAGCACACAGCATCACTGCCACAGGGGTGAGCGTAGCGATGAGCGAGAAATAGACAGGACTGGTATAATCGAGCGACCAGGCGGTGAGGGTTTGCGAGATCACAAAGCCTAACAATCCGCCAAGCAGTATGGTGATCAGGTCTTTACGCTCAACATGCTCTTTGGGCATAAAGGCGGCAATAAGCCAGAATAGGATGCAGGCACCCAGCGAGCGCGATGCCATATAGCCCATAGGTGTCACCCACTCGTCGAGCAGAAGTTTGGTGACTGGTACGCCAAGTCCGAAGATGGTGTTGGCAAAGAAAATGGCGCTATGCGCCTGGAATTTTTTGTTCATATAGCGTGATTCTTTCTTTTATCGACATTTTGGCGAACTTCCGCCATTCGTTGGCCTCGCCATCGGCAAGGTAGTGGAGGTCGTTCATGTGGCGATAGGCCTCCATCTCGAAGGGGTTGAGCAGATAGGCGCCGTGTCTCAGTTTCCGATTAGCTGGCAGTGCCCGCAGCCAATACCATAGATATAATAGGTAGAAGCGCACCCACGAGTCGCCGCACGACTGGGCCTGGCGCAGATGGATCATCTCGTGGTTCTTAAGCGCATTGAAGCCTGTGTTGAACTCGTCAGCCAACGCCTGTGTCGGCGTGAGGATCTTACCGAAGAAGGTGAGTCCCTCGAAGCCTTTGCGAAGCCAGAAGGTATTCACCACCGCAGGCATATCCGCCACCCGGCTCGGACGGACGGCACGCCACATGATCGGTATGATCTGTAACATCATCCACATAATGACTGCAAAAGTACAAATTAATTCAGACATAAGAACAAAAGAACAAAAAAACTAAGCATAAAAATATGTACTTATATTCTTTTTATCTAAAAAAAACAGTATCTTTGCAGTCAAAACAATAGAGAAATGGACGAGATCAAACGCATCACACAGCTCCGTAAAGAGCTTCACGAACATAACTACCGTTATTATGTGCTGAACCAGCCTACCATCGGTGATCAGGACTTCGACTTCCTGATGCACGAGCTGCAGGACTTGGAGGCCCGACATCCGGAGATGGCGGATCCCAACTCGCCTACCCAGCGCGTGGGCAGCGACCTGAACGCGGAGTTCACGCAGGTGACCCACAAATACCCGATGCTCTCGCTCGCCAACACCTATAATGAACAGGATGTGGCCGATTGGTATGAGAGTGTGAAGAAAGGGCTGGCTGGCGAGGACTTCGAGGTGTGCTGCGAGATGAAATACGACGGACTCTCGATCTCGTTGACTTATGTTGACGGACGACTGACACAGGCGGTGACGCGTGGTGACGGTGTGCATGGCGACGACGTGACAGCGAATGTGAAGACAATACGTTCGATACCCCTGGTGCTGGCACAACCATCCGACCCCTACGACCTGTTTGCTCCCCCAGCCTATCCGCACGAGTTTGAGATTCGTGGTGAGATCCTGATGCCCTGGGCGGTGTTCGAGAAGCTGAATAAGGAGCGTGAGGAGGCGGAAGAGCCCCTCTTTGCCAACCCCCGCAATGCTGCCAGCGGCACCCTGAAAAGTCAGAAGTCGAGTCTGGTAGCCTCGCGCCAGCTGGATGCCTACCTCTATTATCTTTTAGGTGAGGAACTGCCTGCCGACGGCCATTTCGAGAACTTGGAGATTGCCCGTTCGTGGGGCTTCAAGATCTCTGAGGGCATGAAGAAGGTGAAGACCTTGCAACAGATCTATGACTTCATCAACTACTGGGATCAGGCACGCAAGCAGCTGCCTGTGGCTACCGATGGCATCGTGCTGAAGGTGAACTCCCTGCGCCAACAGCGGGCATTGGGATTCACGGCAAAGAGTCCACGCTGGGCCATCGCCTATAAATTCAAGGCAGAGCGTGTGTGTACGCGTCTGAACGAGGTGACTTATCAGGTGGGGCGCACAGGTGCCATCACCCCTGTGGCGAATATGGATCCCGTGCAACTGGCGGGTACCACCGTGAAGCGTGCCACGCTGAACAACGAAGACTTCATCCGCTCCTTCGACCTGCATATCGGCGACTACGTGTTTGTGGAGAAAGGTGGTGAGATCATCCCCAAGATTGTGGGCGTGGATATCGACCAACGTCCTCTCGTGGCTATGCCTGTGGAGTTTATCAAGCGCTGTCCGGAGTGCGGCACGCCCCTGGTGCGCTATGAGGGTGAGGCAGCCTGGTACTGTCCGAACGACACGGGATGCCCACCACAGATCAAGGGACGCATTGAACACTTCATAGCCCGCAAGGCGATGAACATCGACTCCTTAGGTCCTGAGACCATCGACGACTACTACCGCCAGGGATTGATCCATAACATTGCCGACCTCTACAACATCGAGGTGCAGCAGATCAATGGCGACGGCTCGCGCACGAAGTCAGCCCAGAGGATTGTGAACGGTATCGCTGCCTCGAAGGAGGTGCCCTTCGAGCGCGTGGTGTTTGCCCTCGGCATCCGTTTCGTAGGCGAAACATCAGCCAAGCTGTTGGCACGACACTTCAAGAACATCGACGCCCTGATGAATGCCGGACTGGAAGAGTTGCAGGAGATTGAAGGTATCGGCGAGGTGATGGCGAAGAGCATCATCAGCTATTTCCATAACCCCACAAACATTGAGATAGTGAATCGTCTGCGCAACTACGGCCTGCAGATGGAACTGGCAGAAGCCCAGACACCCACCAGCGACATCCTGGCAGGTCAGAGCATCGTGATCAGTGGTGTGTTTGCCCATCACAGTCGTGACGAGTATAAAGCCATCATCGAACAAAACGGTGGTAAGAACGTAGGCAGCATCAGCGCCAAGACCTCCTTCATCCTCGCAGGCGAGAACATGGGGCCCTCGAAACTCCAGAAGGCCGAAAAACTTGGCATCAAAATTATGAGCGAGGAGGATTTCTTGAAAATGATAGATTAGACAGAAGAACAAAAGGACATAAGACTGCGCATAAAAAATATGTTTCTTATGTTCTTCTGTCTAAAAATTATTCATCCCAATAGCTGATGACGCGTGATTGATTCACGACAACAATCTGCGTACGCTGGTCTTTCTCCCAGTAGGTGAACTGCGCCTTGTTGACGGTCCAGTTGCCATTATCGTCACGTCCTGAGAGATCGTTCTTCATGGTGTAGGAGATCACGCATTCATTCTCCTTATTGAACGCCTTATAACTCTGTTGGATAATCTCGAAGTCGGTGTTATAACGATAGTCGGTGACAGAGCGGATGCCTGTGGCGGGATTCACGAGGGTGCGCTTCACCAGGCAGTTGTCAGAGTCATACTCAAACGTGAGCAGACTCTTTCCCCCATTCTTCTCCACCATCGAGGCACTCACCAGATAACCATGTTTGTCATACTTGCGGTCCACCATATCTGCTGCATCCTGACGCCCCGTCATGTCAAAGTGAATGATCTCCTCCTCCATCACGGGATTCTGGGTGATCACCTCCTGCACCTGACCTTTCAGGCCCATGTTCGCTGCATCCTTATAATACGGCGACGAGTTGAGATAGAAATAGCGAATATATTTGGTGCCTTCTGCCTGATACTGCTGCGACTGCTGGATATAACCGTAGTCGTTGAGCAGATACAGCGAGCCATCACCCTTTGCCGTGAAGTTGCCCCACTCCCGCTGCAGCTTGCCCAACAGATACTTACGATTACGGTCGAAGAGCTCATGGGTGCGATAAGGGCCACAGGTCACCGTCACATCCGACAGCAACTTGGTCTTCTCATCGACACACACCTCCAGGTTTGCCTTGATGCCGTAGAAGTCGCCTGAGAAATAATAGGTATCAGGCTCTTTGTCGGCAGGATGCTCTTCCACGAAACCACCCTCAACCAATGCAGGAATAAACACAGAGTCGGGACCCTCGAGGGAGATCTTCATCATTGAGATACACTTGGCATCTGTATCCTCTTTCTCCTGAGCAAAGAGGCTTACCGACACCAACAGCATCATACTGAGCGAAAACAATATCTTTCTCATCTACTTGCAAAAGTACGGAGATTCCACGAAATAGCCAAATATTCAATGATATTTTACCATAATTTTGGTTTTTCGCTCAATTTGCACTATCTTTGCAGCCATGAAAAAGGGATTGGTACTTGAAGGCGGTGCGATGCGCGGACTCTTCACGGCAGGCATCATCGACGTGATGATGGAGGCTGGTGTGGAGCCCGATGGTCTTATAGGCGTCTCCGCAGGCGCAGCCTTTGGCTGTAACTACAAGTCGCGCCAGCCCGGGCGCGCCATCCGCTATAACACCCGCTTTGCCAAAGATCCGCGCTACAGCGGACTGCGCTCACTTATCAAGAGCGGCGATTACTTTAACGCGGAGTTCGGCTATCATATCGTGCCCAAGCAGTACGACATCTTTGATGTGGAAGCCTTCGAGCAGAATCCCATGGCGTTTATCGTGGTCTGTACCGATGTGCTCACGGGCAAGGCCGTTTACCACAAGATGGAGCGTGTAAATTTCGATGAACTGGAATGGCTGCGTGCCTCGGCCTCTATGCCGCTGGCATCGAAGGTGGTGGAAGTGGGAGGCAGGAAACTCCTCGACGGCGGGGTGGCAGACTCCATACCACTTGAATATTTCGAGTCGATAGGCTATGAGCGTAACGTGGTGATCCTCACCCAACCAGGGGGATTCGTGAAGGAGCCTAACAAGTTGATGCCGCTGATGAAGATCGGTCTGAGGAAATATCCCAACATGATTGAGGCCATGGCGACACGCCATCTGATGTATAACCGCGAATTAGAATATGTACGCGAGGCAGAGCGTGAAGGGCGCTGTCTGGTGATCCGTCCTGACGAAAAACTGCCCATCGGCCATATCTGTCATGACCCGGAGAAAATGCGCCGCGTGTATGAGATAGGTCGCAGGATGGGCGAACGATATATTGACAGAATCAAAGATTTTTATAGATGAGAATAGATATCATAACCGTATTGCCCGAGATGCTCGAAGGCTTCGTTCACGAGTCGATCCTTGCACGGGCTGAGAAGAAAGGACTGGCTGAGATCCGTCTGCACAACCTGCGTGACTACACCCTCGACAAATGGCGCCGCGTGGATGACTATCCCTATGGCGGCAGTGCCGGTATGGTGATGCAGTGTGAACCCATCGACCGCTGTATCTCTGCACTGAAGGCCGAGCGCGACTACGACGAGGTGATCTTCACCTCGCCCGACGGGGAGCGCTTCGACCAGCATATCGCCAATGAGCTCTCGCTGAAAGGCAACCTCATCATACTGGCAGGTCATTACAAGGGTATCGACCAGCGGGTGAGAGATCATCTCATCACCCGCGAGATCTCCATCGGAGACTTCGTACTGACAGGTGGCGAACTCGTGGCAGCCATGATTGCCGACGCTGTGGTGCGTGTGGTGCCTGGGGTGATCGGCGATGAGCAGAGTGCTCTCTCCGACTGCTTCCAGGATGACATCCTCGCCGCTCCCATCTACACCCGTCCTGCCGACTACAAAGGCTGGAAGGTGCCAGAGATCCTGCTGAGTGGTAACGAGGCAAAGATCCGTAACTGGGAACTGGAACAGGCTATGGAGCGCACCAAAAGGCTGCGTCCAGACCTGCTCGATAAGGAATAATCGCTATTTTAGGTAGTCCTATCCGTCTGTTTAACGCAAATTAACACATGAAAGTTGGATAAATAAAAGTATTATTCGTATATTTGCCAACAATAAGTAAAGCGCAAGCTTTTGAATATTAGTATTGAACTTAAAATTTTGTGAAGATTATGGCTAAGAATGAAAATCCATTTGCAATCAGAAAATCACCTGTTAGTATTATTACCGCTCAGGCGCTGAACCTCGACGACTATGTGCAGAGAGATATAGAAGATGAAAATCGTGTAAGTTTTTGTGGAACAACGAACTAGAAATAGGTTTTATTTATATAGTCAGGAACAACGAATTCTATATCTGAAGAAGGAATAGCGAAGATTAACACCATATCCAAACTGGTGTTAAGGAAAAGAGGCGATTCGGCGGTGGAGTTTTACAATGCCGCGAATCGCCTTTATGTGCTTCATTTTATTGAGGTGGCAGAGATTGGCAGTCATCGCGTGCTCTACTTTGTGCTCAGGCTTGCCGACGGGAAGCGTGGCGGTGCGCCTGACAAGGAGGTGGGGCGCATGATAGTGGCGGTGATTGCACAATATCTGGAAGAACATCCCGACGACCTGGTTTGTTATTGCCATTACGACAATCCGCTGACGAACGCGATTAACAGGATATTCCACCTATGGGCACGTTCCAATCAGGATGTTATTGACGGCAGGGTTACTTCCTTCGACGGTACTGGGCATCATGCCGAAGGGCATGGGTTGCATTTCATGGTAATGCACCATTTGCGGTGTAAGGACATCGCCGAACTGAAGGCCTACATTCTGGAAAACAGTGATGCGTTTGCTGCCAGTGTCAGAGAACAGATCATTCTTCTTCATGAGATAGAAGAAAAAATACATAAATCGGACCATGCGGTATGTTAAACTACATCATGACAGGTTGCAGGGGCTGAAGGGCAAACAGGTGCCTGAAGGCGTAAAAGTCTGCCTGGTGTTAGGTGCCAAACTGCGTCCCGACAACTCGCTTTCGCCTATCCTGCAACTGCGGGTGAGGCTGGTGAGCATCCTTGCCAACGCCTATCCTGACTGGACGTTCTACATCTCAGGTTGCCGTGCCGACACTTCCGTCATCTACCGCACACTGGTGGAGGAATACCATATTCCTGAAGAGCGCTTTGTGCTCGACTCCTGTGGATATAACACCTTCCGTTCGTTATGGGATATGGATTTGTTTTTTAAGCAAACCCGATTCTATATCCTGACCAGCAGCTTCCACATCGCCCGTTCGGTGCGCATTGCCCGATGGCTGGGTTATGATGCCTGGGGCATTGACATCAGCGACTATGAGAAGGTGAAGGACAACCCCTACTTCTGGCGCGAACAGCTGGCAGCGCTGCGCTCTTTATGGTTGGTGTTCTGCATCAGGACGCCACTCAGCCGTATCTCAACAAGTTTTTTCCATAACAGACGACTCCGCCGCGTGCGACGCAACGAGCAGCAGTTTGATGCGCAAAACGAGCTGATATTGCAGCGCGCGATGAAAAACGTGGATAAGTCGATGCCGCTGACAGAATATTTCTTCCGCCAACTGATGGAGGGTGGCATTGCTACCTCAATGACACAGTCTTTGGAGGAAGAGCACTTGATAGTGAGTCTCAGTCATGTAGACTGTACCACCGTGATGGAGGATGTGCTGGCACTGGCGCTATGCTACCGAGACGGCCGCACCACGCTAGCCGACCTGAAGGACTACTACCGGCGCATACACTATCAGGACGGTGTCATCACGTTTGCCACCCGCAACCATTATTTCACCTGGATCATGCAGTCGGCCATCAAAGAGGGATTCGTGGAATGTATCAGTCCCGACGAGCCCGCCTTTCCTTTTACGGGGCTAATGGACCTGCAACCAAGCTATATGACCCGAAACAAGTATCTGTTCCGCCCTCAGATGGATGACGAAAACAACTACAAGGCCATCGCCCTTCGCCAGCAGCAGCGCGTGCGCCTTACCTATATCCCCCGCGAACTGCTGAATATGCCGCAGGATTCGGAGTTGGGCGTGATTCACGATGGCGACATCATGGCGGTGGTGTGTGATCAGCATACCTGGGCAAGAGGCGTGGAGATTAAGCATCTGCTGATAGCCAAATGGATCAGCGGCAGGCTGCACTTCTACCATGCCACAGGAAATAGATTAGAACTTTCAAACACGGATGCCTACACTTATATGAAGGATAAGTTTACGATGATAGGTGTGGCAGTTTATAGATTTAAAGATCATGACACATCAAAATGAATATGTATTGAAGAACATGTTCGGGTCGTTCTTTCTGGCGACCGTCATGTCAGCACTGATGAGACAGTTGGGTGGTTTCACCGACTCCATCGTGGTAACTCATCTGGTGTCGCCTGATGCTTTGTCTGTCGTCCGTATCTGGCAGCCTTTCGCAAGCTGTATGTTTATCATCATCGGCATGATGAGTGCTGGTGCCGGTTACCTGAGCGCACGAGGCATTGGTGCACAGAACTACGACAAGGTGAACCGGGTGTTCAACAATCACCTGTACTATGTCATCTTCTCCACACTGTTGGTTATTGCGCTCGCATTGCCTTTCCTCGACGTGGTGGCTAACATGCTTACCACCAACGAGCGGCTGCTGCCCATGCTGAAGCCCTATATTCATGCCGACATGTTCGCCATCTTCATAGCAGCCGTCTGTGGCGTACCCGTCTCCTATATCATCACCAACGGCAGTCCGCGCCTCATCACCCGACGTATCATCATCTCTCAGATACTCAATGTCATTTTCGACCTGCTGCTCTGCGGCGTGTTCGACATGGGCATGGTTGGCGCATCGGTTGCCTCAGGACTCAGCAATCTGCTTGCTTTCACCTCGCTGTTAGGCTATCTGCGCAAAAACAGTAAGATATTCCGCCTCAGGCGCCCGGAGAAGATATGCAGCATCAAGCAATATCGTGAGTGCTTTTCCATCGGACTCCCCATGCTGATATCTGCCTTGTTGGCACCAGCCCTGGCCTTCACCATGAACAGTCTGGTGGTTGGCAAGCTCGGTGCCGACGGCATGTATTTCTTTACCATCTATTTCCAGATCAACGGCATCTGTATGCTGGCACTATCAGGCTCTAATACAGCTATCACCAATATCGGCGGCATCCTTTTGGGCGAAGAAGACTACGATAGCTTCCGAATACTCACGCGACGCATCTTCCGCATTTTAATACTGGTGATGGTGGCGGTGAGCCTGGTGATATTCCTCTTTCCCAATGTGCTGGCAAGGCTATTTGGCGCCGACGAACATCTGATAGCACAGTGCTACACGCCGTTCCGCCTGATGAGTCTCGCCTTCCTGCCCAATGCCATATCAGAGACACTTAGCGTCCTTTACTTCGTACAGAACCATCAGAAGCTCTGCCGATGGATAGAGATCGTGACCAACACCGGAGCCATCGGCATTGTTGTCGTCATGGCACTCTACACCCCAGAGCTCATCTGGTATATCCTGCCCGTCACCGCCTGGCTCCTGCTGCTGGTGATGGTGGCAATGGCGTATGTGGTGCATCGCAAGAATCATCTTTATGCCTGGCCTACATTGGAGAATACAGTGCCATCGAACCCCGCCGTCACTTTCTCTGTGCCTTATACCAACGAGGGAGTCGAAGCGTTCCTGGCCCAGGTGCATCCCTTTGTAGAGGCATGCGAGCTGCCTGACGGTCTGGCTGTGGACATGGCACTGGAGGAACTGCTCTATGAGATTGTGGAGACGCATGAGGCACAAGACGACTCCAAGGAGAATGAGACCTTCGATGTGCGTATCATCGACAAGGAAAAGGAATTCACGGTGGTAGTCAAGAGCAAGGGTCCCCTCAGAAACCCGATTTACAAATATACCGATGAGGAATTGATGGATCTCGATGAGAACAACCTGCGACGGGCCATCCTGTCGCGCTTGTGCAAGAATATCAATCACAAGTACATGAACGGTATCAACTGTATCTATCTGAATTATAACCGAAGCGAGCCATGACCTTTATTCGCCCACTATACACCTGTGGTGCTTTTAACCGCCAGGCACAGAGGGCTGTCATGTACAATACGGCCCGCGGCACATGCTACACATTTGAGGACGTATCGGCTCTGCTGGTCAATGAGGTACTGGCAGGTAAGAGGGAATGTCCTATTGACACGGTGCATATCGCGACAGTAACCGGTGCGACCGAAGAACAGGTCATCGCGTTCTGTCGCGATACTTTGATGCCTATAGGACTCGTTCACGATCATGTGTTCACTGACGAAGAGTGGCAGCAGTACCGAAAAGGCAATGAGCCCTGCATTGCTGCCATGGGCTATGAGCCTGTGGACGACTATAAGAACTCTTTACCTGAGGAACTTCGTGTCTCACTGACGTTTGAACTCACCTATGCCTGCAGTGAGCGCTGCCTGCACTGCTTCAACGAAGGTGCGGCCCGTAGTGATCTACACGAAGAGCACCGTCTGCGCCCTGACATGCTGACGCTGGATGACTACAAGCGTATCATCGATGAAGCCGTAGCATTAGGAATACCTAAGGTGACCGTCACTGGCGGTGACCCGTTCAGCTATCCCCACTGCTGGGACATTCTCGACTATTTACACGAGCGCAATCTGGCTGTGAACTTGTACACCAACGCCCAGGCGCTCAACAGCAGCGAGAAGATACGCCGCTTGGCCCGCCTGGGGCTCCGACAGTTGAGTGTCTCCATCTACAGCACCGATGCTGAGGTGCACGACCAGATTACACGCCGTCGCGGCTCGTGGGAGCAGTCGATGAAGGTGCTGAGAGAGATGGCAGAATGGCCTGTGCCCCTGAACCTCAAGACGCCCGTGTTCCGTCTGAACACCCGAACCTATTACGGGGTGCGCGAGATAGCCCACCAGCTGGGTGCTGAGAATGAAGTCTCGAGCGTGCTGATGCCTGGTGCCGACGGCGATGTCTCTTTGATTGAACATCTGCAGACACGTCCTGAAGCCCTGCGTATCATCTTGATGGATCCGCTTGGGAAGACTCATGTGCCTGCTGATGGGAAAGCCGACGGTTATGTGTTTGGCAACAAGCGTGGTTTCCCCTGTTCTGCCAATGGAACGATCATCGTTTCTCCTAGTGGGATAGTCAGTGGGTGCAGTAATATCCCCATCACCTTTGGCAATGTGCATCATGCGTCGCTCAAGGAGGCCATCATGAGCCCACAGCGCCAGCAGATGCTCCAGGCTGATCAGAAACAGACGTTCCCCCTCTGCGGTCAGCACGACTATTGCCGGTATTGCCGTGTGCCCTGTTTTGCTGGAGAGGCATTGGAAAAGCATGCCGACGGCACTTTTGCGTTCAGAGAGATACAAGGCGACGAATGCCTGACAGCCCAGATCCGTATGGAGTTGTGCCAGCAAATTGAACAGGGCATCGACCCGCTTGGCGGCAAAAGCATGGAGGAATGCCTGGCTGCCCAGCCTGTAGAGAAAGTACCCGTGTTCCGCAAGAGAATCAAAATTTGATCCTAAAGCAAGAATCCATAAGAAATCCCCGCTGACTGGCGGGGATTTCAGTTTATTTGTTGGCGAAACGTTCAGCTTGCTGCCGGATGAGCTCTGCATCGTTGAAGTAGTCGATACGCATAGCCTTACGGACCTCATCCATCGTCTGGGCACCCACCTCACGGGCCTGTTCCGTACCTTTCTTCAGGATATTATAGATCTCAGGGATATCCTTCTCGAACTCTGCACGACGCTCACGCATGGGCTCCAGGAACTTGTTGAGCACCTGATTGAGGAACTTCTTGCACTTCATATCGCCCAGACCACCACGACGGTAGTGATCCTTCAGCTCGTCGAGGTTCTGATATTCCGGCCAGAACTCTTTGAAGTCCTCATCGCAAGAGAAAGCATCAAGATAGGTGAACACCGCATTGCCTTCCACATGACCAGGATCGTTGAGGTTCACGTGCTCAGGATCGGTGTACATCGAACGAACCTTCTGCCATACGTCATCAGCTGTGTCAGAGAGATAGATGCAGTTGCCGAGTGACTTCGACATCTTCTCCTTGCCATCGGTACCAGGGAGGCGACGGGCAGTGAGATTCTCCGGCAACAGGATGTTAGGCTCCACCAGCACAGGGGCATAGACCTGATTAAAGCGGCGTGCCAGTTCACGTGTCACCTCCAGCATCGGCTCCTGATCCTCGCCTGCAGGAACGGTCGTAGCCTTGAACAGTGTGATGTCGGCAGCCTGAGACACAGGATAGCAGAAGAAGCCGAGGGGGATGCTCTCACCCTCGAAGCCACGCATCTTAACCTCCGTCTTCACCGTGGGGTTACGCTGCACACGACTCACTGATACGAGGTTCATCAGATAGGTAGTAAGCTCTGCGAGCTCAGGTATCTGGCTCTGGATGAAGAGCACACACTTCTCTGGATCGAGACCAGCAGCGAGGTAGTCGAGTGCCACCTCGATGATGTTCTGACGAATCTTCTCAGGATTGTCAGCATTATCTGTGAGGGCCTGTACATCAGCCATGAATACAAACATACGGTCGTAGTCGCCCGCATTCTGAAGCTGGACACGACGGCGCAATGAACCTACGTAGTGTCCGAGATGAAGTTTACCAGTGGGGCGATCACCAGTCAGAATTACTTTTCCCATTGTATTTTTATGTCTATGATTTTTAAATTGGGTGCAAAGATACGAATTAGTGAGTAAAAAACCAAATATATTTGAGTTTTTTCGAACGTGAGTATCTTCGAGCGAAGCTCAAAGGTAGTG
>CAMJGE010000004.1 GCA_946405145.1 uncultured Prevotella sp. | reverse complement strand
GCTCATAGATCTCGTCGGCCAGTACAAACAGGTCGTCGTGCTTCAGGATCACTTCTGCCAGTGCCTGCAGTTCCTCCTTATTATATACGCTACCCGTAGGATTGCTGGGCGAGCAGAGGATGATCATGCGGGTCTTTGGGGTGATGGCGGCTTCCAGCTGCGCAGGTGTCATCTTGAAGTTCTGGTCGAAACCTGCCTCTACGATGACGGGTTCTCCACCAGCCAGCTTCACCATCTGGGGATAGCTTACCCAGTAGGGGGCGGGAATGATCACTTCTTCACCGTCGTTCACCAGCGCCATCACGGCATTGCAGACGCTCTGCTTGGCTCCGTTAGACACCAGGATCTCTGAAGGTGCATAGTGTAGATGGTTCTCGCGCTCCAGTTTCCGTGCGATGGCCTGACGCAGATCGGGGTAGCCAGGAACTGGTGAGTAGCGAGAGTAATTCTCGTCGATAGCCATCTTGGCGGCCTGCTTGATGTGGTCGGGAGTATTGAAGTCAGGTTCACCAACACTCATGTTAATGACATCGATGCCCTGAGCTTTCATTTCGGAACTCTTCTGTGACATAGCTAGCGTGGCTGAAGGGGCCAGGCGCTGCAAACGATTTGATAATTGTGCCATATTTGTTACAAATTTGTGTGCAAAAGTAATCAAAATAAATTTGAAATCACAAGGATTGTGTCACTTTTTCGTGTTTTTAGCAGAATTTGTGACGCTTTGGCTGTTATTTCAGGTGCAGCAGATGTCCCATGCGGGTTTTCTTTGTCTCCAGATAACGCAGATTATACTGATTTGGTGTTACCTCAATGGGTACATTCTCGATGATTTCGAGGCCGTAAGCTTCCAGTCCCACACGTTTCACTGGATTATTGGTCAGCAGGCGCATCTTGTGTACGCCCAGATGGCGTAGCATCTGTGCACCGCAACCATAGTCGCGCTCATCGGGCTTGAATCCCAGATGCACGTTGGCATCTACTGTGTCGTAGCCTTCCTCCTGCAACTTATAGGCGGCAATCTTGTTCATCAGTCCGATGCCTCTGCCTTCCTGTTGCATATAGATCACCACACCCTTGCCCTCTTTCTCGATGGCCTGCATGGCCTTGTGGAGCTGTTCGCCGCAGTCGCAGCGCTTCGAGCCGAGGATATCACCTGTCATACATGAGGAGTGCACACGTACCAGGATAGGCTCATCTTCCTTCCACTTGCCCTTGATGAGTGCCAGATGCTCCAGTCCGGTACTCTTCTGACGGAAGGGTATCAGACGGAAGTGTCCGTAGTCGGTAGGCATATCCACCTCTTCGCCCACCTCGATGAGCGACTCTTTCTTCAGGCGGTAGGCAATCATATCTTTAATACTGATAATCTTCATGTCCCACTCCTTGGCGAGTTCCATCAATTGGGGCAGACGAGCCATAGTGCCGTCTTCGTTCATGATCTCCATCAGGGCGCCGGCAGGGTAGAGACCTGCCATGCGGCAGAGGTCGATGGTGGCTTCGGTGTGTCCACTGCGGCGCAATACGCCGTTCTCCTGTGCATAGAGGGGGTTTACGTGACCTGGGCGCCCAAAGGTCTCCGGGCGTGAGGCGGGGTCGGCAAGTGCCTTGATAGTCTCAGCTCGGTCGTGGGCAGAGACACCAGTGGTGCAGCCTTCCAGCTTGTCAACGGTTACAGTGAAGGGGGTGCCCAACACTGAGGTGTTGTCCTGCACCTGATGGGGCAGGTCAAGTTCCTTACAGCGATCGATGGTGATGGGAGCGCAGAGCACACCACGGGCATTCCTCAGCATGAAGTTCACCTTCTCGGCAGTGATCTTCTCTGCGGCGATGATGAGGTCACCTTCATTCTCGCGGTCCTCGTCATCGACGACGATCACAAACTTTCCTTTGCCGAAGTCTTCTACAGCTTCCTCTATTGTGTTCAGTTTAAATGAATCCATATTGTTACACCTTATTATATATAATAGTATGTTATACCAACTTTGGTTGTTCTTGCGACAATGCCTGTGTACGAGGGATGATGCGGTCGCTGGTCTGGCGGATGGTACGCAGGTCTCTGTACAGACGGAAACGGAAACGTATCATCCTGAAGTAGAAGAACGCACCCAGAGGCAGGCACAGGCCTGTTACGATGTTCAGCCACTTCTTGCGGAACGGACGGGTATGGGCGTTCGTGGCTATTATCGGGTAGTTGTTGAGCAGAGCCAGTATCTGTCTGTCGCGCGTATAGCCCAGATCCTCAATAGCCACCTCGAGTGTATGGTTGATACGCTCGATCTCCTGATCGTCACCTGCATGGAAGAACACCTTGATAGGATTCGGCCAGCGCAACAGCTTATGGTTCTCGCTATAGGCCTCGATCTCCTTTGAGATGTTCTGCAGCATCATTGTATCCATCTTGTATTTCGGGTCTTCAATGATCACCTCCTTGCGGGTGATGTGGCGCTTCTGGCGCAGACCCAGCACACGCATGGCGAGGTTCTTGTAGAGGTCGATGTTGAAGACGGTGGAGTCTTTGTTGGCCTTATAGGTGAAGAAGGCTGCTATCGGTGTGAGTACCATCGTGGAGATAGTCTGTCCGAACCATACGTTCCATTGCCCGTCGCGCGCCATACGCATTCCGGAGTTGTCGAAGATGTAATACACGATGAACACCAGTACAGACACGACTACTGGCACACCCAGTCCTCCTTTTCGGATGATGGCACCCAAGGGGGCTCCGATAAAGAAGAATATCAGGCAGGAGAGCGACAGCGTGAACTTCTTGATGGCTTCAATCTGATGCTGGCGGTAGTTGCGGTGAAGGAACTTGACATACTCCATCTTCATCTCCATGTCGGTTAGCACCTGCTGGACACCACTCATGGCACCTTTCACAGCAGCCTGCTTGGCCATATCAGGCTGATTGTTATAGACGGAGTCGAATAATCGTGTGTCAGCTTCCAGCGCCTTTACCATTTTCAGCGAGTCCTTCTCCCTATAGTTTGGCTGGCGGAAGAAATAGTTCTTGGCATCCTTATAGTAAACCCGCCCCACACTGTCGTTGAACTCCTTCAACGAATCGAGATCGTGTATGATCTTGCTGAGACTCTTGGCTCGTGCATCGCCAGCCACGTCATTCATATCAGCGAGGTTGAAGCCGCTGTCGAAATCTAGTACGATACGCTTGGAGGAGAATGTCTCTCTGCGGTAGGGGATATTGGCACTGTTAGCCAGGTCCTGGGAACGCATATTCTCAAACCACTCTCCGCTATAGAGCTTCAGTATCAGATGTTTCTTCTCTGCTGTCGTTTGCATCATGCCTGAGTCGGCAAGGATGATTGCCTGATCCTCGTAGCTGCCTGTCTGGCGGTAGATCATGATGCCATAGAGCATACCTGTGTTCAGATCCTTTTTCTGCACATAGATATTCGATCCCGGGATGCCGTCGTAGAAGATACCCTCGGGGATTTCGAGCTCCGGACTCTTCTGCTTCATCGAGATCAGCAGCTGATAGAAGGATAGGTTGGATTTGGGATAGACCACATCCTGAAAGAAATAGGAGATGCCTGAGATGATGATGACAATGACAATCAGGGGTCTGAAAGCCTGCATCAGCGAGATGCCTGCTGCCTTGATGGCTGTCAGCTCAGAGCTCTCACCAAGGTTACCGAATACTATCAGCGAACTCAACAGGATAGCCAGAGGCAGCGCCTGGGGCAGCAGCATCAGTCCCATATACCAGAAGAACTGTGCCATCACGTCGAGTGTCAGTCCTTTTCCAATCAGTTCGTCAACATAGCGCCACAGGAATTGCATCATCAGCACAAACTGGCAGATGAAGAATGTTCCCATAAACAGCATACCGAACTGCTTGGTGATGAATATGTCTAATTTCTTAATGCCGGGCATATCAGCGTGCAAAGGTACTAAAAAGAGTTGAAGAATTGAAAAATTGAAGAATTGAAGTTTACTTCCTTGTTATTTTTTAACTATTCTCCAATCTTTCAATTTTTCAATCTTTCAATTTTACAATCCTTCAAAGTCCGCTGGCCCGATGTAATCTGTCCAGATTACTCTCCCAGAGAATCTTCAAACCATCCACATCATCGTCTTCAGCAAAATCGGTAATGAAGAGATTGAGGTGGTGAGTCAGGTCGCTCTTTCCGATACGCATCTCCCAATAGGTGTCTTCGTTCGCCTCGTCTTCATAATCCCATTTCAGTCTGATATGGTCGTATTTCACATATTCTATAAGGTGTGCCTTCCGAACGTCCTGTTGAGTCCAGGGTTCTCCCCAGGTAAAGGTGAAGATGCCGTTTTCTTCGGTGACATGATCCGCCATCCAGCGTTCAAACCCGTGAGCGCTGCTGATTTGTTCCCATATGATGTTTGGTGACTTTGTAGTCAGTGGATATTCAATGTCTATTCGCTGCTTTCCCATACGCTTTTAGTCAATTGTTATTGGTAAATAGAGAAATCTACGCCACAAAATTACGAAAAAACTGCGAAATAAAAAATATTTTCCCGAAAAATTTTGGTAGTTTCCAAAAAAGTAGTACCTTTGCACCCGCTTAACAGCAGATGGCGGGATAGCTCAGCTGGTTAGAGCGCATGATTCATAATCATGAGGTCGCCGGTTCAATCCCGGCTCCCGCTACGAAAAGAAGACAGCCGATATGGTTGTCTTCTTTTTTATTATGGTATGATCACCTTTTGAGTTTCATCCCCGTTTTTCTTGATGTAGAGGCCTTTGCTGGGAGTAGTGTGCTGATGCCCTGTGAGATCGAACCACTGGGTGGGCTCATTTCTTTGGGCTGTTGGCATCTGATGAATACCTGTGGCGCCATCACCGAAAGCGTCTAAGGCTGCAGTGGGTTTGCCTTCGGAAGTAAAAGCGCCCATATCGTAGGCCTTCCAACCAAGGGTGTTGTAATATTCGGGTTTCCAGACACCATCAACCTGGGGCTCCCAATAGAAGATGCCGGCGCATTGGGAGAGATTCTTGGTCTTGTTGAACAGGTCGGTCATCACTTCTGAAGCTTTTGAGGCATCCTGTTTGCTGAATCCCGTCTCGACAATCATCACAGGTACGTTGAAGAGGTCGCCTAACTTCTTTACGCTGTTGGCTGCATTGGCATTGCTGGCTACATCGCTCTTCGTGCTGTTCCAGTCTGTCCAGTCAGGGTAGTGGGAGAGACCTATCATGTCAAACTTACCACCAGCTTCCTTGAATTCCTTATAAAACCAGCCATCGTAGTCGGCTGCATTGTAGGCATTGGCGATATGGATGATGACGTAGGTGTCGGGTAATACTTCTTTCACAGCATCGTAACCGGCATTGCTCAGTGCCACATAATCATTATAGCGAGCACTGCCTTTTTTGTTATCCCAATCTATCTTTCCGCTGTCGAAGATCATACCGTTGTTAGTCTCGTTGCCCACCTGTACCCATTTAGGCTCGATGCCTTTTTCCTTGAGCGCATTGAGTACGTCTTTTGTATGGTCAGCTATGGCAGTCTTTAGTTGGTCGATAGTGTAACTATTCCAATCCTTGGGCTTCTCCTGACGTTCAGGATCAGCAAAGAAGTCACTGTAATGGAAGTCAATCATCAGGGCAAGACCTTGTTGATGGGCTCTCTCTGCTTTGTTGATCACATCAGCCTTGTCGCTCCAGGCACCATAGCCGTAGCCAAGTGGATTCACCCATACTCGCAGACGGATGGCATTCATGCCAATAGCTTTCATCAAGGCCATTATTTCAGTCTCCTGCCCATTGGCGTTATAGAATTTCTTTCCGCTTGCCTCCATTTCCGTACACCAGCTGACATCTGCTCCTCTCGCAAAGGTGTCTTGGGCATCAACTGCTATAAAAGGAAGAAGGAATAGCAAAGAGGTAAATATTCGTTTCATATTAGTTGTTTTTTTAGGTTTTATCCTTGTTTCAGGGTACAAAGATAAGTAAAAAAATACAAATATCGGAAGGAAAATCGAAAAAACTAGTTCTGTTTGTAGAATTTTCACTATTTTTGCAGGCAACTAAATAACCATTTCGCATGAGGAAACTATTTTTTATACTGTTAGGTGCACTTCTGGTCGGCACAGTGACAGCCCAGACGATGTCAGTGTCGGTTTTGGGTGATTCTTATTCTACCTACGAGGATTTTGTGACACCTGCCACTAATGAACTATGGTATTATGCCAAGAACAGTGAGGCAAAGACCGATGTGAAGGAGGTGAGGCAGACCTGGTGGCATCAGGTCATCAAGGAGAATGGTTGGCGTTTGTGCCTGAACAATTCCTACAGCGGTGCCACTATCAGCTATACAGGTTATGACGGTAATGACTATCGGGCCCGCTCTTTCAACACCCGTATGAACAACTTAGGCTCACCGGATATCATCTTTATATTTGGTGCCACTAATGACAGTTGGGCTGGATCACCTGTTGGAGAATACAAATATGAAGGTATTACCGAAGGTGATATGTATTATTTTCGTCCGGCACTGGCTCGTATGCTCAAATGGATGACAGATTATTATCTGAATACTAAGATATATTTTCTGCTGAATGATGATCTTCGCGATGAGATCGACGTGTCGGTGAAAACCATCTGCGCACATTATGGTGTGCCTGTGATAGAACTGACAGCCATCGATAAGATTTCTGGTCACCCTTCTGTGAAGGGAATGCGCCAGATAGCAGATCAAGTGAACCAATTCTTGAATTCTAAATAAGGTATGCAACGACTCTCTGTATTTTTGTTCTCTCTGTTTGCTTGTGTGCTGATGAGCGCTCAGGAGGTAATCGACCTGACTGGTTCATGGGATTTTGCTGTTGGTGACTCGGCAGTCTATAAGGATTTCGTGCAACTGCCTGGCTCTATGCTGACAAATGGCAAGGGTGAACAGACCGAAAGAATCTGGTATCAACGTAGTATTTATATACCAGCGGGCTGGAAAGAGCGCCATGTAACACTCCTCCTGGAACGTCCGAGTGCCGAAACCACAGTCCTGGTTAATGGTAAGAAAGTGGGGAGTATCCAGGCTCGGTTTACTGCCCATCAGTATGACGTGACGAATTTCCTGATTCCTGGTCAACGGAACCTGATCGTAGTATCTACACCAGCAAATCAGGGCAGCTGGCAAGGTTTGGCAGGACGTATGGAACTGCGTGCTCAGCCACGTGAACTCTATATTGAACGTGTACAGTTATATCCACGCCCCTTCCAAGGTATTGTGCAGATAAATATTCAGTTGGGTGGTCGTATCAACTACCTGAACAGTGAGGTAGTGGAAGTGCTGATGCAGCGGGCTGATGTGGATTCTGCTACAATCGTCAACCGTTACTTCTCACTGAATAGTAGGAATCTCAACCTTGTGATGCCATTTGAAAAAGAGGTGGCTTTGTGGGATGAGCTTTATCCCCACCTTTATCGGATTGGAATTTCTGTGGGCGAAGATTATTACGAGACAACATTTGGTATGTTCGAGTCGCTGATAGAGAATCATCAGCCTGTCTTAAATGGTCACAACATTTACCTGCGAGGTGTTGTGGATCAAGGACTGTTTCCCCAGACTGGCTATCCCTCAACTGATGTGGAGCCGTGGCTCGATACCTTCCGAGCCTGTAAGGAGCGCGGACTTAACTTGATGCGTTTCAAGGGCTATTGCCCTCCAGAGGCTGCGTTTAGTGCTGCTGACAGACTGGGCTTTTATCTTCAGCCAGATATGCCTGGCGCACAGAAGGAAGAGATCAACCGCGTGATAGAGTCTTATATCCATCACCCATCGTTCCTCCTGATGGGAGCCGAATATTTTCCTGACTCCATCCGACCTGCCATCCATCCAATCCCGGCATCAGGGATGGATAGCGACAGTCTGCGCCTGAACTACTATAAGCAAGAGGTTGAGGCCAGTCTATTATCTGACGACAATGCAGGATTCGAACTGCAGGACTTTGATGAGGTCGGTCGGCTTTCTGCCAAACAGTTTCATCTGTTCTGCTCGTCTGTCGTGCCGTTGGTACGTTTCCCTAAAGCTGATTTCACTGCTGCCGACACCCTTCGCGTGCCTGTTGAGGTCTATAATGCGATTGGTGATATCAGTCCCATTCGTGCAGCTTATTTCATTACCAACGAACAGCGACAGGTGCTGGCTGGTGGCGAGATATCAAAGAAGGGCATCCCCTTGGGAAAACATGTGGAATTGGGCACCATCACCATACCCTTCAATTCGATTCCAGGTCCTCAGAAACTCACCCTCACTGTCACTTTAGGCAACAAGATTGCCAACCGCTGGGAGTTTACATCCCCCAAAAACGATCCTCAACAGCCTGAGCTTGTAAGTGAGGCGAATTAGAAGTGGTACACTTTGAAGATATAAAAATCCGCAAGCGACTGATATTCAGTTTCTTGCGGATTGTTCTTGGTGATCCGTTTGGGGCTCGAACCCAAGACCCCAACATTAAAAGTGTTGTGCTCTACCGACTGAGCTAACGGATCGACCTTATTGTTGCTATCTTTCGAAAGCGGGTGCAAAGGTACAATGATTTTTTGAATCTGCCAAATTTATTCGGGGGATTTTTTATTTATTTCCTCTTTTTCTTCCTCTTTCGTCACATATCGCTTGTAGTATGCGATGAGCAAGGTGGTCAGTGGTAAGGCAATAATCAGTCCGATGAATCCCAATAAGGCGCCCCAGACAGAGAGACTCAGCAATAGGATGGCGGGGTTGAGGCCCATGGCACTACCCATGACTTTAGGTGTGACAATCATGTCGCAGATGAGCTGTACAACAATGAACACAATCAGGGCTCCAGCTAAGATAATCCAGAAACTCTGTCCTGTGTCGGCAGACTTCAGAAGGGCTAAGAGCACGGTGGGAATAAGTGCGAAGGTATGCAGATAGGGCACCAGATCCATGAGACCAATCATGATTCCAAGGCCGATAGCCATTGGGAAGTCGATGATGGTAAATCCAATACAGAAGAGAATACCCATGATGAGTGCTACGAGACCCTGGCCACGGATGTAGTTGTTGAGTGCCTGCTTGGCATCACCCATCAGCTCCTGCCAGAACGGACGGTTCTTCTCTGGGAAGATGCGGATCCAGTTGTCGGAGAGATACTCGTAATCGAGCAGAATAAAGAACATATATAATAAGGTGATGAAAGAGGCAACGATACTCATGATGACACTATAGGTATGTCCGAGGAAAGAGAAGACACCTGGCATGATCTCCTTTAGTCCGTCGGCGAAATCCTTGCTCTTAAAGAACTTCTCTATATCCTGCTGATTCCTCGTAACCCATTCTGCCACAGCATCAGGGATAGAGTTGATATGGGCCGTCTTCTGGATATAGTCGGTGGCGAGACCCCCCAGTTTCTCGAACTGCTCAATCATTGGTGGGATGATCAGGAAGATGACACCTGCAAGAAACGCTATAACCACGATGAGGGTCAAAAGGATGCTTAAGCCACGGGGGGTGTGCAGACGGCGATCCACAAACGACACCATTGGATAGAGCAAATAAGCGAAGAACCAGGCGATGAAGAATGGTAGTAAGATGTTGCTGAGATAATCAATCAGCAAAAATACTGCGATGGCTAAGAGCCAAAGACCTGCCTGTTTGAGAAGGCGGTCATAATTTATCGACTTTTCTGTCATGTTGTCTGTCATTTGCCGACAAAATTACCAAATCCTTTTAAAAATTGCAAAGATTTTACTACTTTTTTTGTCTATTCTGATAATTTGAACTAATTTTGTCGCGTTTATGGGCATATTATACATTGTTCCAACACCTGTAGGCAATATGGAGGATATGACCTTCAGAGCAGTCCGAATCCTCAAGGAGGTGGACCTCGTGCTTGCGGAAGATACCCGTACTTCGGGCATCTTGTTAAAGCATTATGATATCAAGAATAGCCTCATGTCTCATCATAAGTTCAATGAACACGGCACTTCGGCAGGTGTCGTCAGTCGTTTGTTGGCTGGTGAGAATGTGGCGCTGATTAGTGATGCAGGTACACCAGGTATCAGTGATCCAGGTTTCTTTCTTGTGCGTGAAGCTGTCAGGGCTGGTGTTGAGGTGCAGTGTCTGCCAGGAGCTACGGCTTTTGTACCGGCACTGGTGTCGAGTGGTCTGCCTTGTGATCGTTTTGCTTTCGAAGGTTTCCTGCCGCAGAAGAAAGGACGTCAGACTAAGCTAGAGTCGTTGAAAGAGGAAGAACGTACAATGATCTTCTATGAGTCACCTTACCGCTTGGTGAAAACACTTCAACAATTTTCTGAGAATTATGGTGGTGAACGCCAGGTGAGTGTATGCCGTGAGATTTCCAAGATCCACGAGGAGAGCGTCCGTGGAACACTCGATGAGGTAATAGCCCATTTCAAGGAGAAGGAACCAAAGGGGGAGATTGTCATTATCCTTGCTGGATGTGGCGAGAGGTCAAAGACATTAAAAAGTGAATCAGATAAAAATAAATAAGGTATGAAGAAGCTAGTTTATGCTATTGTCTGCACATTTGCGGTTGCCAGCTGTAACCAGGATGCAGTAAAAAAAGCTGAGCAGAATGCCCAGCAGCAGCGTGACTCTTTGGAACAGATTATCTCTCAAAAGGATAATGAGATCAATGACATGATGACCACCCTCAGCGATATTGAGGAAGGGTTCCGCGAGATTACTGAGGCTCAGAGTCGTGTGACACTTGCCAAACAAGGTGAGGGCACCAACACCATGCAGCGTATCAAGGAGAACTTCCAGTTTATCCAATCGATGATGAAGCAGAACAAGGAGTTGATTAATAAACTGAAGCAACAGGTTCGTGAGAGTTCTGTGAAAGGCTCACAACTGAAGAAGATTCTCGATAATCTGACTCAGCAGATGGAGACTAAGGATCAGCAGCTTCAGGCACTCCGTGAAGAGCTTGACAGAAAAGATATCCATATTGCAGAGCTTGATGAGAAGGTGGCATCCCTGAATACAGATGTCTCCACTCTGCAGGAGGATAACACAAAGAAGGAACAGACCATCACCACACAGGATAAGGCTCTCCATACGGCTTGGTTTGTATTTGGTACTAAGGATGAACTCAAAGAGCAGCGGATTCTCACGAAGGACGGCCTGTTCAGTAAGACAAAACTGCTTGAGAAAGACTTCAACAAGGATTACTTCACCAAGATTGATATCCGTATTGACAAGGAGATCAAGCTCTATAGTAAATCTGCTGAGATTCTGACCTCACATCCTGCTGGATCTTATACGATGCAGCGTGATGCCAATAAACAGTTTGTTCTCCGGATTAATAACCCCGAAACCTTCTGGGGCACGAGCAAGTATTTGGTCGTATTGGTGAAATAGTAATAGAAAAGGTCTTCAAACGAAGACCTTTTTTATTAGTTCTCTTTCCAGAAGCTGCGGGTAAACAGCACAAGCACTGTCATAATCTCAAGACGTCCCATTAGCATCAGCAGACAGAGGATCCATTTGATATGGTCCGCCATACCAGACCAAGTGATATTCGCTCCGATGTCATTGGCAAGTGATGGTCCTACGTTACTTACACAACTTAGTCCGATGATAATGGAATTAATGGTGTCAATGCCAGATACAATCATGATGGTAGTTGTGATTAGCAACATCAAGACCACAAGCACAAAGAAGGCAGAGAGGGCAATCAGTCTTGATTGTGGCACGTTCTGACCATTGATCCTGACTGGTAACACTGCATTCGGGTGAAGGCTCTGGCGGAAATTGTTAAAGACCACTTTCAACAGCATGACGCCACGGATGCACTTGAAACCACCGCTGGTGCTGCCTGCACAGGCACCTATCAGCATCACACAGCAGATGATGATCCAAGTGAGGTGAGGCCATGTTGCCACATTGTCGCTATATACACCTGTTGTCGTCATGAAAGATACGACCTGGTAGAGGGACTCGCGGAACGCCTGTTCGTAACCATAACCCAGATCTACTATAAGCATCGACATAATAACCAGTGTGGCGATGGCTACCAAAGAAACATATAGCTTGAATTCAGAATCTTTGATCAGGCTTGTCAAACGAGACTTGAAGATGCTTATATATAATAAGGTGAAGTTGATACCTGCCAGAAACTGGAAGATGATGGAGATGTAGTCGATCTCAGGTGAGTTGAAAACATTGGTACCATCATTATGGATGGAGAATCCGCCAGTGGCTGTAGTCGTCATCGAATAGTTGAGGGCTTCATACCAGTTCATGCCTGCCATCCAAAATGAGATACCACAGCCAATGGTCAGGAGCAGATAGATGGACCAGATCCATTTGGCAGTAGTAGATAGTCTGGGGTGCATCTTGGCTTTCACGGGACCCGTTGTCTCTGCCGCAAACACCTTTACGCTACCTGCTACCAGCGAGGGGAGAATGGCGATGGTGAAGAATACAATTCCCAAGCCACCTACCCACTGTGTCAGAGAACGCCAGAAAAGGATGCCGTGAGGCAGATATTCCACATCATCAAGAATAGAGGCACCTGTGGTTGTAAACCCGGAAATGGTCTCAAAGTAGGCATCCGTCAGATTCGTGATGCTACCATGAATCAGGAAGGGGAACATGCCAAAAAAGGAGAATATCAACCACACAGCCGTTACCAGCAAATAAGCATCGCGACGGCTCAGGGAGTTCTCTGCGTTCCTGCCCATAAACAAGAAGATGAAACCGCATCCCAATGTAATCAGTATCGACATCAAGAATGCCACCTGATCGTCTTCATGGAAGATAATCGCCACGATGGCACACCATGACATGAAGAAGGCTTCGATAAACAGAAGAGAGCCGATAATCTTACTGATGATACGGAAGTTTACCATATCGGATTGCTTTTGAAGTATTTCTCGATGTTATGCAGTTTAGCTTCATGGCAGAACACCATGACAGAGTCGCCAGCCTCGATCTGTGAGTTACCATTTACTAGCATACCCGTACCCTTGCGCACCAAACCGCCAATCGTCACGCCGAAGGGGAGTCCTAAGTCCTTAACAGGCTTCTTGGTCACACGTGAGTCTTCTGCTGCAATAAACTCTGCGACTTCTGCATCCACTAGCATCAGTGAGCGCAGATTATCTACGTCAGCATCCAGCAACATCTGGAAGATATGGCTGGCAGCAATGGTTTTCTTATTGATGATGGTTCCGATATCCAGACTCTCAGCCATGTTCACGTAGTCAAGATTCTCTACGAGGGCCACTGTTTTCCTAACCCCCAGTTTCTTAGCTGTCAGACAGGCCAGGATGTTGGTCTCTGCATTCTCCGTCAGTGCCACAAAAGCCTGTGTGTGCCGGATACCTTCTTCCTGTAGGAGCCCCAGGTCTCTACCATCACCGTGAATCACCATAGCCTCTTCGTTCTCAAACAGCTCATTCAGTTTCTCACAGCGCTTTGAATCCTTCTCAATGATCTTCACACTCATATAGTCAGGAATGGCCAGTGCTGCACGTACAGCTGTTTTGCTGCCACCCATGATAATCACGTTCTTTACGTCGGTATAATGCTCTTTGCCTACAATCTTACGGATATAAGGGATATAGTCCTTAGTCGTCATGAAGTAAACCAGGTCGTTTGCATGCAACTCGTCCAAACCACTTGGGATCAAGGTGTCGTCATCGCGTTTGATGGCTACAATATGGTAAGGATCGTCTGGTCCGCAAAGCTCGCGGAGGGGACGGTTGAGAATCTCTGCCGAATCTCTGAGTTTGATGCCCAATAAAGTCAAGGCACCATCGTGTACGTCCCAGCGCTGTCTGACCCATGAGAGTTTCAGACTGTTGATGATATCGCCTGCTGCCAGCACCTCAGGATAAATCAGTGAGTCGATACCCAGATTCTTGAAAAATGGCTGCAGGTCGGGAGAGAGATATTCGTAGTTGTCAATACGGGCTACAGTCTTCTTGGCGCCAAGGGCATGTGCCAAGATACAGGCATTCATGTTGACGCTTTCCTCAGGTGTTACACCTACAAAGAGGTCAGCATGCTGCACGCCTGCCTCTTTCATCGCTTTGATGCTGGTAGGCGATGCCTGATAGGTCATCACGTCAAATTCGTTCAGTCCGGACAAACGCTCACTGTCAGCATCAATCAGTACACAATCCACATGCTCACCTGATAATAGTTTCGCCAGATGAGTGCCTACTGAACCTGCACCAACAATCACAACTTTCATACTTCTGTAATGGCTTTGATAATACCCTCTGCGTCAATCCCCACAATCTTTTGGAGTTCAGCCACTGTACCATGCTCAACAAATGTGTCTGGCATTCCCAGAAGAGTAACCTTGGGCTGATAGCCGTGCTCGTTCATCCATTCCAATACGGCAGAGCCCAGTCCACCTTTCTTGACGCCATTTTCAACGGTGATGACATGCTTGAACTTTCGTCCCACTTCCTCAAGGATATCTTCGTCTATCGGCTTTAGGAACCGCATGTCATAGTGAGCTACGCTGACTTTGTCGCCAAGCTGCTCGATAGCTTCTGTCACGTTGTTGCCTATCGGACCGATACTCAATACTGCCACGTCACTGCCTTCGTGCATTTTCCGACCTGTACCCACCTTGACTTCCTCCAGCGGACAGCGCCAGTCTTGCAACACGCCGCCGCCTCTTGGATAACGGATCACGAACGGACCCTTGTCGGGCAACTGTGCCGTGTACATCAGACGTCGCAACTCATGCTCATCCATTGGTGACGAGATTGTCAGATTGGGTATCGGGCGCAGGGCTGCCAGGTCAAAGGCACCATGATGCGTCGGTCCGTCTTCACCTACTAATCCGGCACGATCGAAACAGAACACCATGTTCAGGTTCAACAGTGCCACATCATGGATGATATTGTCGAAGGCACGCTGTGCAAAGGCGCTATAGATATTACAGAAAGGCAGCAGGCCGTCTTTCGCCATACCACCGGAGAAGGTCACGGCATGTCCTTCCGCGATACCCACGTCGAAGGTGCGGTCAGGCATCTCCTTCATCATGATATTCATTGAACAACCAGAAGGCATAGCTGGTGTCACTCCCACAATCTTAGGATTCTGCTTGGCCAGTTCCAATAGGGTATGACCAAATACATCCTGATACTTCTGAGGCTTGTTGGGATCCTTGTCGATGATGCGTTCACCTGTCTCTGGGTCGAATTTGCCTGGCGCATGCCAGATGGTCACATCCTTCTCTGCAGGTGCATAGCCATGCCCCTTTTGGGTGTGCAGATGCAACAGCTTCGGTCCCTTCATCTCCTTGATGAGGCGCAGGATACGTACCAGCTCTTTCACGTTATGGCCATCAAACGGTCCGAAGTAGCGGATGTCCATACCGTCGAAGATGTTCTGCTGATGCGCAATGGCACTCTTCACGGCATTCGACAGGCGCTGGATGCCCTTCTTGCGATCATCCGTCATCAGCCCTTTCTTATAAAGCCAGCGGGTGGCCTTGAATTTAACAGCATTATAGGTCTCGTTGGTGTTCAGTCCAAGCAGGTATTGTTTCATACCACCTACCGAACGGTCGATACTCATATTGTTGTCGTTGAGGATGATTAACAGGTCGTTGGGCGACGATGATACATTGTTCAGTCCCTCGAAGGCCAGTCCTCCAGAGAGGGCACCATCACCAATTACTGCCACCACATGACGCTGGCTATTACCCTCCAGCTTGGCTGCCACTGCCATACCCAATGCTGCAGATATCGAGTTGCTGGCATGACCGCAGGCAAACGTGTCGTATTCACTCTCAGAAGGAGAGGGGAAGGGCTTGATGCCTCCCAGCTTGCGGTTTGTACAGAACTTCTCGCGACGACCCGTCAGTATCTTATGGCCATAAGCCTGATGACCTACGTCCCATACGATTCTGTCTTCCGGGGTATTATAGACATAATGCAGTGCAACCGTGATTTCCGCTACACCAAGACTCGAAGCCAGATGACCTGGATTAACGGCCACTTCCTGCACGATATCTTCGCGCAACTCTTCGCAGACTTGGGGCAATTCATCAACAGATAACTTGCGCAAATCCTCAGGGTATTGGATCTTATTTAGTAAAGTAAACTCTTTCTTGTCCACAGTTTCATTTGATTATGCGTGCAAAGGTACGCTAAAATTTGTAAAAAACAAAATTTTTCTCAAAAATATTCAGTTTATGTGCTTTTGTTTTGTTGGTTAGGTAAAAAGTTGTATTTTTGCAGAAAAAATACGAGAATGAGATACGGAATAATTGGCGTAGGTGCCATAGGTGGTTATTATGGCAGCAAATTGGCATATAGTGGACAGGAGGTGCATTTCCTGTCGCATAGTGATTACCAGTTTGTGAAGGAACGTGGTATGCAGGTGGATTCCTGCGACGGCTCTTTCCATCTCGATCATGTCAACGTCTATCAGTATTCAGCGGATATGCCGAAGTGCGATGTGGTGATCGTTGGTCTGAAAACCACTAACAATCATCTGCTTCCAGAGTTGCTTACCCCTTTGTTGCATGAGCAGACGGTGGTGGTGCTGATACAGAATGGTATTGGCGTGGAAGCTGACGTGCAAGCGATGTTCCCAGGTGTGCAGATTGTAGCCGGTTTGGCTTTTATATGCTCAGCCAAGACAGAGCCGGGACGTGTGAGCCACCAGTGTTATGGCAGTATCAATCTGGGCAATTATTCCTGTAAGGATGAGGCTCGCTTTCAGAATATTCTGGACGATTTCAAACAGGCTGGTATCCAGGCTGCTTCTGTGCCATACGAAGAGGCGCGATGGAAGAAAGCTGTGTGGAACATGCCTTTCAATGGTATGACGGTAGCCTTGAACACCCGTACGGATCTGCTTCTGAAGAACCCTTCCACCCGTCAGCTTATTCGCGATCTGATGATGGAGGTGGTGGGGGCTGCCCAACACTTAGGGGTTTCTGGTGTCACAGAGGCCTTTGCCGAGAAGATGATAGAGACCACAGATGCCATGACGCCTTACTCTCCTTCCATGAAGCTCGATTTCGATTTCCACCGACCTATGGAGATTCATTATTTATATACTCGCCCTATCGAGATCGCCAGAAATGCCGGCTACCGTATGCCGAAGCTGGAGATGCTTGAGGCTGAATTAAGGTTCTTACAGAACTGACCCATGAAATATCTCTTACTACCTGAAACAAAAGACCGCAGCCTGGCTTTCTATCTGGCTATGGAGGAGTATGTGGCTCGTCGGATGGATGAGTCCGACTGTTTCTTTATGTGGCAGGTGCAGCCCAGTGTGATTTTTGGACGCAATCAGGTGGTGGAGAATGAGGTGAATGTCGATTACTGTCGGGCGCACGGCATCAGCATGTATCGCAGGAAGAGTGGGGGCGGTTGTGTGTATGCCGATATGGACAATCTGATGCTGTCGTACGTCTCAGCGGATGAGAATGTGAACTTCGCCTTCAACCGGTTCATCAATATGGTACTGCTGGTACTGAGAAAGATGGGGGTTGAGGCTACGGGAACCAGTCATAACGACGTACTGATAGGTGGATATAAGGTGTGTGGCACAGCCTGTTACCATGTGGGTGGCAAGAGTATTGTACATAGTACGATGCTTTACGACACGAATATGGAGCACATGCTGAACGCCATCACGCCCAGTCGTGAGAAACTGCAGAAGAAGGGGATAGAGAGTGTGCGCCAGCGCATCACCTTGTTGAAGGATCATACCACTATGAGCCTCGACGAGATCAAGATCCTGATACGTAACACACTCTGTTCAGATAAACGTCAGCTGACGGCAAATGAGGTGGCGGACATCGAACAGCTGGAACAAAGCTATTTAAACAATGAGTTTATTAAAATATTACAATAATCTATGGCAATAAAACAAGAATTAGAAAAACGGGAGAAACGCACCTGTCTCCACGACAAGCATTTGTCGTTGGGTGCCTTTATGTCGCCCTTCGGTGGCTTTGAAATGCCTATCCAGTATGCAGGTATCGCCCCGGAGCATTATGCAGTACGTGAGAAGGTGGGACTGTTTGATGTCTCCCATATGGGAGAAGTCATCGTACGCGGCTCGGATGCCGAACGTTATGTGAACCACATCTTTACCAACGATGTCACAGCGATGCCAGTCGGCAAGATCCTTTACGGCATGATGTGCTATGAGAACGGCGGAACAGTCGATGACCTTTTGGTATATAAGTTGGGAGAGAATGATTTCTTCCTCGTGATCAATGCCGCCAATATCGATAAGGACTGGGCTTGGATGCAACAGCATGCCGAGGGCTTCGACATCTCGCTGCGCAATGCTTCAGACGACTATGGACAGTTGGCTGTTCAGGGCCCCGAGTCGGAGCATATCATGGAGACGGTGTTGGGCCTGCCCTGTAAGGAACTGACGTTCTATACTGTCAAGATGATTGGCGATGTCATCGTCAGTCGTACAGGCTATACAGGTGAGGACGGCTTTGAGATCTATGCCGCGCCCGACTATATCCGCTCTTGCTGGGATAAGATGATTGCTGCAGGCGTACAACCTTGCGGATTGGGTTGTCGCGACACCCTGCGCTTTGAGGTGGGACTGCCCCTCTATGGCGATGAACTCTCAGAGGATATCACCCCTGTGATGGCAGGTCTGACAATGTTCGTAAAATTGGATAAGCCCGAATTCATCGGCAAGGAGGCACTCGCCAAACAGAAGGCAGAGGGCCCTGCGAAGAAATTGGTCGGCATCGAACTCTTCGACAAAGCCATCCCCCGTCATGGTTATCCCGTGCTGAATATGCAGGGCGAACCCATCGGAGAGGTGACCACAGGCTATCACACGCTCTCTACCGATAAGAGTGTCTGCATGGCTTTGATTGATGCCGCCTACTCCAAACTCGACACCGAGGTACAGATCCAGATCCGTAAGAAGGTGTTCCCCGGTAAAGTGATCAAAAAGCAGTTCTATAATAAAAACTATAAGAAATAAAACTATAAAGAATTATGGCTAAAGTAATTGAAGGACTCTACTACTCGGAGTCACACGAATTTGTGAGAGTAGAAGGTGACTATGGTTTCGTAGGAATCACGGATTATGCCCAGAACGCATTAGGCAATGTGGTCTATGTGGATATGCCTGAGGTTGATGACGAGGTAACGGCTGGTGAGGAGTTTGGCGCTGTGGAGAGTGTCAAGGCTGCCAGCGACCTGATCTCACCTGTCAGCGGAACCGTCGTAGAGGTCAACGAAGCCCTCGACGATCAGCCCGAACTCATCAACGAGGATGCTTTCGAGAACTGGATCATCAAGGTGCAACTTTCTGACAAGGCCGACCTCGACAACCTGATGGATGGTAAGGCATATGCTGCCTTCTGCGGCTGAGTCCCCTAAGTTAGGGGATTATAGGGGTCTGAACAAGCGCAGACTCCAATTAATAACAATTAGAAAGGTCTGATTTACGCTTGTTCAGACCCCCAACCCCCTAACTTAGGGGGCACGTAAAGATGTATAAATACTTTCCTCAAACGGAAGACGATCTGCAGGCGATGATGGAGAAAGTCGGGGTACGGACCCTCGACGACCTCTATGCCCAGATCCCCGATGCCATTCGTTTCAAGGGCGACTACCAGTTGCCCTCGGAGATGAGTGAGATGGAGGTGCGCGAACTCTTTGAAAAACTGGGTTCGCAGAACAAACAACTCACCTGCTTTGCAGGCTATGGGGTCTACGACCACTACACGCCCTCCGTCATACCGAGTCTGTTACAGCGCTCCGAGTTCCTTACCTCCTATACCCCTTACCAGGCAGAGATCTCCCAAGGCACCCTGCATTACATCTTCGAATATCAGTCGATGATGGCAGAACTCACGGGGATGGCCATCTCCAATGCCTCGATGTACGATGGCACTACCGCCTGTGCTGAGGCGATGATGATGACAGTGGCAGCAGGTAAGAAACAGAATAAGGTGTTGGTGTCTGCAGGTCTCAACCCCAAGACGCGTGAGGTGTTGGATACCTATGCCCTGCATCAGGGCATCGAACTGGTGACCATCCCCCTCGAAGACGGAATCACCAAACTATCCGCTCTCCGCTCTCAATTGTCAACTAACGACGGTGTCGCTGGTGTCATCGTCCAACAGCCTAATGTCTATGGCATCGTAGAGGACTTCACTGGCTTTGCTGAGGCATGTCATGAACAGAAGGCCCTCTTCGTGATCGACAGTGTGGCAGCCGACCTTGCCGTACTGAAGACCCCGGGCGAGTGGGGTGCCGACATCGCAGTGGGCGATGGACAGTCGCTGGGTATCCCCATGCAGTTTGGTGGTCCCTACGTCGGCTATATGTGCTGCACGGAGAAACTCATCCGCAAGATGCCAGGTCGTATCGTTGGTATGACGAAGGACAACCGCGATCAGCGAGCCTTCGTACTCACCTTGCAGGCACGCGAGCAACATATCCGTCGCCAAAAGGCCACCTCTAACATCTGTTCCAACCAGTCGCTGATGGCGCTCTTCGTCACGATCTATATGTCGCTGATGGGCAAGCAGGGACTGAAAGACTCCGCCCAACTCTCTTATGCGGGGGCACACTATCTCTGCGACGAACTGTTGAAGACGGGACGTTTCACGTTGGCTTACGATCAGCCCTTCTTCAATGAGTTCTATGTGAAGTACGACGGCGATGCCGATACGCTCTATCAGCGTTTCATCGAGGCAGGAATCCTCGGCGGCGTGCGTTATGAGGAAGGATTCCTCTTTGCCGTCACCGAGAAGCGTACGAAAGAAGAAATCGATAACCTTGTAAAGATCGCTGCCCTATGAATCATCAATTATATGGAAATCTGATCTTCGAACTCTCGAAGTCAGGTCGTAGAGGCTACTCGCTTCCGAAAAACAACTTCGGTTCCTATGAGATTCCGAAAGAGATCTGTCGTGCAGAAGATGCTGCGCTGCCAGAATGCGATGAACTCACGGTGGTGCGCCACTACACGAACCTCTCTAATAATAACTTCGGTGTCGATACAGGCTTCTATCCCCTCGGCTCCTGTACGATGAAGTACAATCCGAAGATCAACGAGGAGATGGCAGCCCTGCCGCAGTTCCAGAACCTCCATCCTTCGCAGCCCGCCCATACGGTCACGGGAGCCCAGGCACTGGTGACCCTCTTGGAAAAGTCGCTCTGTGCCCTCACGGGACTGGCTCACTTCACCTTCAAGCCCTATGCGGGCGCCCACGGAGAACTGACGGGTCTGATGACTATCGACAACTATCATCGTTCGCGTGGCGATCAGGCGCGTAAGAAGGTCATCGTACCCGATTCTGCCCATGGCACGAATCCCGCCTCTGCAGCCGTCTGCGGACTGGAGATCGTCGAGGTGAAATCATTGGCGAATGGTCAGGTGGATTTCTCGGATCTGCAGCGCATCGTCGCAGAGCAGGGCTCAGAGATCGCAGCCATGATGATGACCAACCCCAACACCCTCGGCCTTTTCGAGACACGTATCCCTGAGATCGCAACGCTCATCCATGGCTGTGGCGGTCTGATGTACTACGACGGTGCCAACCTCAACCCGATGTTGGGAGCCTGTCGCCCAGGCGACATGGGCTTCGATGTGATGCACATCAACCTGCATAAGACGTTCTCCACCCCTCATGGCGGAGGCGGACCAGGTTCAGGTCCCGTTGGTGTGCGTGAAGGCCTGCAGGCGTTCTTCCCCTGCGTGTCGCCCTATCAGGGCAACTATGCCGTCATGATGCGCGCCTATGCCTATATCCTCTCCTTGGGACGTGAAAACGTAAAGATGGTCGGTCCTTTGGCCACCCTCAATGCCAACTACATCAAGGAGTCGCTGAAGGATGTCTATGAACTGCCCATATCTGGCCTCTGCTGTCATGAGTTCGTGTTCGACGGTTTGAAGGATAAAGCCACAGGCGTCACCACGATGGATGTCGCCAAGCGCCTGCTCGACTATGGCTATCATGCACCTACGATCTACTTCCCGCTACTCTTCCACGAGTCGCTGATGATCGAGCCCACGGAGAACGAATCGAAGGAGACACTCGATGGTTTCATCGCCGTGATGCGACAGATTGCCGAGGAGGCCAAGACCGATCCGGATCTGGTGAAGTCGGCACCACACACCACACCCATCGGCCGTGTGGATGATGTCCTCGCCGCCAAGCATCCCGTCACCACCTATCGTCAGATGATTAAAGAATAATTTTTTCAGACAGAAGAACATAAGAAACATAAGTTTTAGGCAGTAATATTTATGTTCTTATGTTCTTTTTATCTAAAATAAAGTTTATATGTCTAAGACTGATTTGATTATTATCGGCGCAGGACCTGGTGGTTACCGCGCCGCTGAATATGCCGCCCAACAAGGTCTGAAGGTCGTGATCTTCGAAGGCTCTGAGGTGGGAGGCACCTGTCTGAATGTAGGCTGCATCCCCACCAAGACCTATGTGCATAGTGCCACCTTCGACGAGGCTCGTCAGCGTATGGGCGAGGTGGTGCCCCAGCTCCGTGCTGGTGTCGAGACCATCCTCTCGCATCCCAACATCACGCTGGTTCGTGAAAAAGGTGTGTTTGTGGATGCTCATACAGTTGGCGACTATACAGCCCCTCATGTCATCATCGCCACAGGCTCCGAAACGAAATGGCTCCCCATCGAAGGTGCTCAGACGGATCCTCGTGTCGTAGATTCCACAGGACTGCTGCAGCTCGACACCCTCCCCAAGCGCCTCGCCATCATCGGTGCAGGCGTCATCGGCATGGAGTTCGCCAGCGTCTTCCATCGTTTCGGTTCTGAGGTAACGGTGATCGAGTATCTGAAGGAGTGCCTGCCAGCCCTTGACAGTGACATCGCCAAACGCTTGCGTAAGTATCTGGAGAAACAAGGCATCACCTTCAAGATGAAGACCGCCGTAGAAAACATCGCCGACATCGATGCCGACGTGATCCTGATGGCCACAGGCCGCAAGCCCCGCACCGAGGGCTATACAAATGTCGATGAGAACTTCCAGGTTCTCACGGTCCCTGAGCCTGCCGAAGGGGCTGAGCCTGTCGAACGGACGGTTCCTGAGCCTGCCGAACGGACGGTTCCTGAGCCTGTCGAAGGACTATACGCCATCGGCGACGTCAACGGCCGTCAGATGCTCGCCCATGCCGCTGAGATGCAGGCCATCCGAGCCGTGAACCATATCCTCGGCAAGCAGGACAACATCCGCTTCGACATCATGCCCGCTGCCATCTTCACCGAACCCGAAGCCGCCTGTGTCGGACCTACCGAAGACCAACTCAAGGCCTCCGGCACCGCCTACACCTGCAAGAAGTCCTTCTGGCGCGCCAACGGCAAGGCCCTCGCGATGAACGCCACGGAGGGAATGCTGAAGCTCTTCTGCGATGCTGACGGCGTGATATTAGGTTGTCACGCCTATGGCGCCCACGCAGCCGACATCGTTCAGGAGGTCTCTGTCCTGATGTGTAAACATACCACGCTCAGCGAACTCGCCGACATGGTGCACATCCATCCGACCCTCTCGGAGATCCTCAAATCCGCCGCAGAGGCTTGATCCTAAAATGATTCACTACTAATTTATACACAAAATGAAGACAATGAAAAAATATCTAACCTGTGCGATCCTTCTGATCGCTATCGTGATGGGAGGCAGTGGCCTGACCTCGTGCAGTTCCGAATCCGACAATCCTGTTCAGCCGGAGGTCACCCTCGAGGATGCCCTGAAGGATGGAACGATCGTAGCCATGGCTTTCAACCTGAACGGTGAGGACTTCTACGTCGCTTTCGTGAGGGTGGGTGATACCTATGAGTTGCTCGACTTTGACAAGGCGCTGACACGTGGTGAAGAACCAACCATCACTGAGAAGGAATGTGACTTTACGATGGTACACGACAAGGCTAACAACGTGATCAATTTCACAGTTAAGGAGAAAACGACTTCAGGTCTCGTGCTGACCGCTGTCATCGACATCAATACGAGTACCATGGAGGTGATACCAGGCGATCCGAAGTACAAGATAACTGGTGTAAAGATGAAGGTCTCCAACGTCGAGATTACCAATCTGCTGAAGGAGAAAGGCGAAGGTGTTACCCTGACCGACGCACTCGTGAAAGGAGCAAAGGTGGAGATTGTATACAAGTGGGAAGATACCTCAACGATCTTCACTTTCACCAACGAAGGTGGAAAGTTCTCCTGCGTCCTCTCCGGTCCCACTACTAAGGAGATCTCAGGTAGCCTGAAGATTGATGGCAACGAACTCTTTTTCTCTGCAAAAGACACATCCTGGCTTTCCCCTGAATTTGATCTCGAAATCAAATTCAACTACGCGAAGAACACCTTTAAGTTCTGGACGATCAAACATGACGTTTACAAATCGCATACCATCAGCGTGAATGGCACCGACATCACCTCGAAACTGACCGAGGAGCGATTATAAATAAAGAATAATACTTTACACTAAAATTAGTATCTATAGACCCTCAGGCCGTCCGCCTGAGGGTTTTTGATAGTCTGCCCAAGCCTTTCTTCCCGTCCGCCTTGGGCGGACTCCGAGAGCCCTATTACCCTTGAAAACAAACAGAACGTGAAAACATTTGACACAAAGTCTGACATCTAACAATCTAACATCTAACATTAAAGTTTTGTAGTTTTTGTCTAACAGAACTTTTATATTATATATATTATTTATAATATATATAATATAATTAATAATTATAGTAATAATTATCCCATTCCCTCCTATATCCTCTCAGAAATACCACTTCTGAAAAAATAAATGTTAGATGTTAGATTGTTAGATTTTCATGTTTGCTAGATCTTTCACTTTGTAACGAAATGACAGGTTTTGGGTGCAAAGTGATAGCAAATGGAAAGCAAAAGTGAATTTATTCTTTACAAAGTGTTAGCGTGTTTAGTTTTTAACAAACAAAAGGAAAGTGTTTTGCGCGTTTTCACGACATAAAGCAGTAATTTTGCACCCGCAAACTTACAAACAGTGCATATTATTAACTAAGGTAAAGAGATATGAAAATTAAAAAGCGTTGGATCATCCTGATGACGGCGATGACGTTGATTGCCGTTGCAGGACTATTCGTAGGGGAGCCTACGTTTGAATGTGACTGGTCGGTCATCTCCGCGGCTGATGTGGCGTGGTTGATTACCGCCACTATTTTTGTGCTGATGATGACACCTGGACTGTCGTTCTTCTATGGCGGCATGGTGGGTGCGAAGAACGTCATCTCGACGATGTTGCAGTCGTTTATCGCCATGGGACTGATTTCGGTGCTGTGGGTGGTGATCGGCTTCTCGCTGTGCTTTGGCGACGACATCGGCGGCGTGATCGGCAATCCTTTCACATTTCCCATGTTTCATAACGTAGGCGGAGCCGTCTATACCACTCCTGCAGGCAACGTGTTGGGCGGTGCCACGATTCCGTTGGCGCTGTTTGCCCTGTTCCAGATGAAGTTTGCCATCATCACCCCGTCGTTGATTACGGGTTCGTTTGCAGAGCGTGTGAGGTTTTCGGCCTATATGTTCTTCATGATGTTTTTCTTTTTCATCATCTATTGTCCGTTGGCTCACATGACGTGGCATCCCGAGGGTTTGTTTATGAAGTGGGGTGTCGTTGACTTTGCGGGTGGTATCGTGGTACACGCCTCCAGTGGTGTGGCTGCCCTCGCAGGAGCGATCTATTTAGGACGGCGCAAGGCGGAGACCCGTAAGAGCGAACCAGCCAACATCCCCTTTGTACTTCTGGGTGCTGCCATGTTGTGGCTGGGTTGGTTTGGCTTCAATGCGGGTTCTTCGCTGCATGCCGACGGACAGGCCATCAAGGCGTTCCTGAATACGAATACCGCCTCGGCTACGGCCATGATGACGTGGATTTTCTTCGACTGTCTGCGTGGTCGTAAACCGTCGGCCATGGGTGCTGCCGTGGGTTGTGTTGTCGGTCTGGTGGCCATCACGCCATCGGCAGGCTACGTCACCGTGGGACAAAGCATCTTCATCGCCTTTGTCATCACGCTGATCTGTAACATCGCTGTCTATTGGCGTTCGCACTCCAACATCGACGATGCCCTCGACGTGTTCCCCACGCACGGCACGGGTGGTATCTTCGGTACGGTGCTGACTGGTATCTTCATTCAGGAGGGTCTCATTGCAGGCACATGGGAAGGTTTTGTGATCTTCCTCTACCACCTGCTCGCCATCGTCATCGTGTTCGTCTATACCTTCGCCATGAGTTGGTTGGGTTACACGCTTATCGACAGTCTGATCCCCATGCGTGTGTCTGCCTTTAGTGAAAAGGTGGGTCTCGATTTCTCGCAGCACGACGAGCACTACGGACTGGCGCATATCGGCGAGCGAGAGTTGGCGGAATACGAAGAACACCTGAAGGAGAAAATGAAAAATTGACCCCTCGACAGGCTCAGGGACCGTATAGGGTTGGTGAGCTTGTCGAACTAAAAGCGCTGCAGATTAATTGTCTGCAGCGCTTTTTTTGATGATGTCTTCTACCACTTTGGGGAAATGTTCCATTTCGAGCATGTGCTCTTTCTCGGCGATGATCTCTACGGTGTCATCGGGGGAAAGGGCGACCCGGAACTGGGCGATGATCTCGCCTGCATCGCAGACGGGGGTGACCCAATGGACGGTCATGCCTGTCTCCGTCTCGCCTGCAGCCTTCACGGCCTCGTGAACGTGGTGTCCCCACATGCCCTTGCCACCGTATTTCGGCAGCAGGGCAGGGTGGATATTGATGATCTTGTGGGGGAAAGCGTCGATCAGGAAATCGGGAATCAGGGGTAGCCAACCTGCCAGGACGATGAAGCCGATGTCGTATTTGCGAAGCAGGGGCAACATGATGTCGGGGCTGTGCAGATCGGTCTTGGGGGTGACAGCCGTAGGTACACCGAGGCGCTCAGCCCTTTCGAGGACAAAGGCGTCGGGCTTGTTGCTGACGACCAAGGCCACCTTCACCAACGCTGAGTCGGCAAAGTGATGGATCAGATTCTCACAGTTCGTTCCGCTTCCCGAAGCAAAGATTGCTATGTTCATTATACTAAATGTTCAATTAAATCTGCGCGGTCGCCTGGGAGCATGTCGATCACAGGAATCTCGACCATCGTGTAGCAGCCTGGCTGCAGACGCATGGAAGCACGGGCTACGTTGACCAGTACCTGACCTGTGAGGGCGGGGTTGTTGATGCTCATATTGAACTCCAGACGCTGGTTCTGAGTCTTACCACTCACACCCTTGCGCACAAGGTTCACACCATGCCCCATATCACGCACGTCGTCGACGCTCTCTACCTGGAACACATGCGTCTCGTCGCTGGCGAAGTAAGGATCAGCCTTGATGGCAGCAGTCACCTCGTCGAGCTTGGCACCGTCCTCGAGTTCTACATACACCATACGGCGATGGATGCCCTCACCGAGGGGGATGGTCATACTCAAAGCGTTCTTCACACCAGCCTTTGAGCGTACGCAGACGCTGTGGCCCATCGACATACCAGGACCGAAGTTGGTGTAAGAGAGGCCCTTCGGAGCCAGGCTCTGCATCAGGGTGCGTACGATAGAGTCGCTGCCCGGATCCCAGCCTGCTGCAATCACACTCACGGTGTTGGTCTCCTTGTTGAGTTTCATCAGACGCTCACGGTAGCCACGGATCTGTGTGTGGATATCGAATGAATCGACTGTGTTGATGCCGAGGGGCAGAATCTGGTTGGCATACTCCTCACAACTGCGGGTAGGTGTGGCGAGGATGGCTACATCCACATCCTTCAGTTCGCGGATATCCTTTACCACATCATACTGTGCGAGTTCTGCGGGCTTGTTCTCTGCGCCATTGCGACGTACGATACCTGCTACTTCGAAATCTGGGGCTGTTTCCAGGGCCTCAAGTGCATACTTACCAATGTTGCCGTAACCGACGACGGCTGCTCTGATTTTCTTCATATTTTAATGTGTTTGTTGGTTATTTCAATCTTTTCGGTGGCAAAAGTACTCATTTTATCCGAAACAAATAGCAATTTGCTTGGAAAATTGCATAAAAACTTTCTAATTGTGACAGAATGCAAGGTTTTATGCAAGAAATATAATAAAATGAGCGGGAGAACGTTATTTTAAAAGTAAAAAGTAAAAAAGTAAAAAGGTAAAAAAGTAAAAAGGAAAAAGAAAAAGGTAAAAAATAGAAGACTATGATTGAGTATATCAAAGGAGAACTGACCGAGTTGACGCCTGCACTGGCGACGATCGAGACTGGCGGCGTCGGTTACGGACTGAACATTTCGCTGAACACCTTCAGTGCGATTCAGGGAAAGAAGGAGGTGAAACTCTATGTGTATGAGGCCATTCGCGAAGATGCCCATCTGCTTTTCGGGTTCGTGAACAAAAAGGAGCGGGAGATGTTCCTGCTGCTGATCACGGTGAGTGGGGTAGGTGCCAATACGGCACGGATGATGCTGTCGGGGATGAGTGTAGCAGAGTTGTGTAACGCCATCTCGACGGGCAACGCCAAACTGATACAGGGTATCAAGGGTATCGGCAAGATGACGGCGCAGCGTATCATCGTGGATCTGCGGGATAAGATCGTGGCCTTGGGCATTGCTGAGGAGATACCTGCGGGTGGTGCGACGGCGGCACCTGTGAACAATGAGGTGAAGGATGAGGCCGTTTCAGCCCTGACGATGCTGGGATTCGCACCCGCACCGAGTCAGAAGGTGGTCGTTCAGATCCTGCAGGAGCAGCCCAATGCCCCTGTAGAGACCGTCGTGAAGCTTGCTCTCAAGCAAATCAAATAATATAAATTTTAGCAACGGACTACAGGACTGAAGGACTTTTATTGAGAGCCCTGTTAGTCGTGTAGTCCGTTGCCATGAAAATGATGCGCAGGATAGTCGGGATAGTGATGGGCTTTTTGTTCGCGTGCGTGTATGCGCAGGCGCAGGAGGCTGATTCGCTACAGGCTCGCTGGCGTATCCAGAAGACGGCTCCCGTGCTGGTGGCTGACCTCGACTCTTCCGCCATCGACCTGAAGCGTCCTGACAACATCCGTCAGACGGTGGAGTATGATGACTCTGCCAACGTGTATTATCTCGGCTCGAAGATCGGCGACACCTACCTGAACGCCCCCATCCTGATGACCCCCGAAGAGTATCGCCGTTGGAGTGAGAAAAGGGCGATGCAGAACTTCTTCCGCAAGAAGAACACGGAGAACGTGGAGAACAAGGGCAAGGACAAGTTCTCGTTTGCCGACATGCACTTCGACCTCGGACCGGCGGAGAAGATCTTCGGTCCCGGTGGTGTGCGTATCAGGACCCAGGGAACGGCAGAGTTGAAGATCGGTGTGAACATGAAAAGCATCGACAACCCATCGCTGCCCATCCGAAACCGCAGGACCACCGGCTTCGACTTCGACGAGAAGATCAACCTCTCCGTGAACGGCAGGGTGGGCGACAAGGTTAACATGAACCTGAACTACAACACGGATGCCACCTTCGATTTCGACACGCAGAACCTGAAACTGAAATACGAGGGCAAGGAAGACGAGATCATCAAACTGGTAGAGGCTGGTAACGTGACGTTCCCCTCGAACAACTCACTCGTAAAGGGTGCATCGAGCCTGTTTGGTATCCGTGCCGATATGCAGTTCGGACGACTGAAGCTGCAGACGGTGCTCTCGCAGAAGAAATCATCGACGAAGAGTGTATCCTCGAAGGGGGGCACGCAGACGACACCCTTTGAATTCGATGTGGCTGACTATGAGGAGAACCGCCACTTCTTCCTCGCACATTACTTCCGTCAGCACTATGACGAGGCGATGGCGAACCTGCCCAACGTGCTGACGGGGATCGAGATCAACCGTGTGGAGATCTGGGTCACCAATAAGACCGCACTCACCACCAACACCCGTAACATTGTGGCACTGACCGATCTGGGTGATACGAAGGTGAGCAATCCCAGGTGGGAGCTGACAGGGCAGACAGTGCCGGGCAACAACGCCAATACGGAGTACAACACCCTGACGACGCAATATGCGGCAGCCCGTGATATCGAACAGACCAACAGTGTGCTCTCTGGCATCCCCGGCTTCCTCTCGGGGGCTGACTTCGAGACCCTGGCGAGTGCACGACTGCTGTCAAGCTCTGAATATACCGTCAACAAGGCCCTCGGCTACGTGTCGCTCCGCGCTGGTCTGCAGACGGATCAGGTGCTGGCAATAGCCTATGAGTTTACTTACGGGGGTGTGACCTATCAGGTGGGTGAGTTTGCCAGCGACCTGACGGATGCCTCAAAGGCGCTCTTCGTGAAGTCGCTGAAGAACACCTCGAATAATCCCCATCAGGGCAACTGGCACCTGATGATGAAAAACGTGTATTACCTCGCCTCGACGGTGGAGAAAACCAAGTTCCGTCTCGACATCAAGTTCCAGAGTGATACGGCGGGCGTCTATCTCACGTATATCCCGGAACCGCAGGTGAAGAACCAGACACTGTTGCGCCTGTTGGGCTGTGACCGTCTGGACAATAACAATAAGCCCAACCCCAACGGCTACTTCGACTTCATTGAGGGCTATACCGTGAGCAACGGACGTGTGTTCCTGCCCTCGGCAGAGCCTTTCGGCAGTTATCTGCGAACGCAGCTGAGGCGTGCCGGCATCGATGCCCAGACGGCGGAGAAATATGTGTTCAGTCAGCTTTACGACTCCACCAAGACGACAGCCAAGCAGAATGCCGAGAAGGACAAGTATATCATGACAGGCCAGTATAAGGGCTCTTCGGGTAGTGTCATCTCCTTGGGAGCCTATAATGTGCCTCAGGGATCGGTGGTGGTGACGGCTGGCGGTGTGGTGCTGACGGAAGGTTCTGACTATACGGTGGATTATTCGGCTGGTGAGGTGACGATCCTGAACCAGAGTATCATCGATGCCGGAACCAACGTGAACGTGTCGTTGGAGTCGAACACCGACTACGGCATGCAGCGCAAGTCGATGATGGGTGTCAACTGGGAATATGAGTTCTCGAAGATCTTCCAGATAGGCGGTACGCTGATGCATCTCTCCGAACAGGCGCTCACCTCGAAGGTGACGATGGGATCGGAGCCCTTGAACAACACCTTGTGGGGCCTGAATGTGAACTGGAAGCAGGAGAGCCACTGGCTCACCTCGATGCTTAACAAGATTCCCTTCCTGCATGTGAAGGAGCCGTCGCACATCAACTTCACGGGTGAGTTTGCCCACCTCATCGCCGGTACGGCCAGCGGCATTCAGGACGATGCCTCTTATATCGACGACTTTGAGAACTCGAAGAACTATATCGACGTGAGCAATCCGAAAGCCTGGAACCTCTCCAGTGTGCCTTCCCTCTTCATGGAGTCGAGGGACAGGACCGACGTGACCAGCGGCTTTAACCGTGCCCTTCTGGCCTGGTATAACATTGACCCGCTCTTCACCCGTCGCTCCTCAACGCTCACGCCTGCCCATATCAAGAGCGATCTGGAACAGTTGTCAAACCACTATGTGCGTGAGGTCTATGTGAAGGAGCTCTATCCCAACCGTCAGCAGAGCACCTATAACGGTGCCACCTCGACGTTGCCGATCCTGAACCTGGCCTACTATCCCCAGGAGCGCGGACCCTATAATCTGACGCGTGACCTGAATGCAGACGGTACGCTGCGCCAGCCTGAGACGAAGTGGGGCGGCATGATGCGCAAACTCGACACCAACGACTTTGAGCAGGCCAACATCGAGTATATCGAGTTTTGGTTGCTTGACCCCTTCATCTACACCCGTGAGAAGGGCGAGGCCTCCGACTATGCCGGCGACCTCTACATCGACCTGGGTGAAATCAGTGAGGACGTGCTGCGCGATGGTAGGAAGTTCTACGAGAGCGGCATGCCTGTCGATGGCTCCAATGCCTTTGTCACTACCCAGTGGGGTAAGATCCCCGTGCAGGCCACCCAGACCTATGCCTTTGCCACGACGGCTGGTTCGCGTAATCTGCAGGATGTGGGCTTCAATGGCCTTAACGATAACGAGGAGCGTGGCTACGGGGCCTATAAGGAGTGGATCGATGCCGTGATCGGCAGTGGGGTGGTCACGAAGGACAGTATCATCCAGGCTTGGCGGAACGACCCTGCCGGTGACAACTACCATTACTTCCGTGGCTCTGACTACGATGATGAGAAGAAAAGCATTCTCGATCGCTATAAGCGTATCAACAACCCGCAGGGCAACTCGCCTGATACTGACAACCAGACGGAGTCGTACGACACCAGCTATAAGAGCAATCCCGATGTGGAGGATATCAACCTCGACTTCACCCTCAACGAGTTTGAACGCTACTACCAGTACAAGGTGCGCATCAGCCCGGAGATCTTGGAGGCCTATCGGAACGGCGTGGCACCGGAAGACTGTTTTATCTCGGATATGCGCACCAGTAGCGTGAAGCTGCGCAATGGTAATACTGAAGAGGTGAACTGGTATCAGTTCCGTGTGCCCCTGGTGGATTATGAGCATAGGGAAGGTGGCATCAGCGACTTTACCAGCATCCGCTTCATGCGTATGTTCATGACAGGTTTCCAGAAGCCTGTCGTGCTCCGTTTCGGTAGTCTGAACCTTGTGCGTGGCGAATGGCGCCTCTACAAGCAGAGCCTTGGAACGAGTGGGGCAGAGGGTGGCACCCTTAACGTGAGTGCGGTAAACATCGAGGAGAACAACGACAAGAAACCCGTGAATTACGTGTTGCCACCAGGTATCAACCGTGTGACCGATCCCTCACAGCCTCAGTTGGTGGAGAGCAATGAGCAGGCACTGCAGATGATTGCCACTGATCTGCAATATAACGAGTCGAAGGCCGTCTATAAGAAAACCGTCATCGACTTGCGCCAATACAAGCGGATGCAGATGTTCGTACACGCCAACCACCTTGTGCCAGACCTGACCAACCTTGAGGATAAACAGCTGGCGGTGTTCATCCGTCTGGGCAGTGACTACAAGAACAACTACTACGAATACCAGATACCACTGGTGCTCACACCCGATCGCAACGACTATAGCAAATACTCCACTGCTGATCGCCGCATGGTGTGGCCACTGGAGAATATGCTTGATATCTCCTTCGATGTGTTTACGAACCTGAAGAAACAGCGTAACCAGATGAGGGCCACAGGCATGACCTCCTATAATCAGCTCTATACGGTTTCCGATCCAGCTAAACCGGCTAACAAGGTCAGTATCTTAGGAAACCCCACACTCGGCGAGGTGAAAGTGATGATGATAGGCGTGCGCAACCTCTCGAGAGATGTAAAGTCGGGTGAGGTGTGGGTCAATGAGCTCCGTCTGCTGGATTCGAACAACGAGGGTGGTTGGGCTGTGTCTGGTACGATGAATGTGCAGCTCTCCGACTTTGGCATGGTGAACCTCACAGGCCGTTATATCAGCGACGGCTTCGGTGGCTTGGAGGAAGGGGTGATGCAGCGCTCCACTGATACGCAGAAGCAATATAGTGTCACCACCTCGCTCGAACTGGGTAAGTTCTTTCCTGATAAGGCGAAGGTGTCGGTGCCCCTCTATTACTCTGTTACCAAGGAGACGGTGAAGCCGCGTTACAACCCGCTCGACAGTGACCTGCGGCTTGATGAGGCGCTCGACGCTGCTCCCACGAAGGAGGAGCGCGACAGTATTGAGAGTATCGCCCTGACACGTACCACTAACTCCAACTTCTCCATCTCCAACATGCGTTGGGGACTGAAGTCGAAACGCCATCCGATGCCTTATGATCCTGCCAACTTCTCGTTCAGTTACAGTCATGCCCACCGTTACACCTCAGGTAAGACCACCGTCTATGAGAAAGAAGACCAGTGGCGCGGTGCACTGAACTACAGCTACTCGCCTGTGTATAAGACGTGGGAACCGTTTAAGAAGCTGCAGGGCAAGTCGAAGTGGCTCAACTTCCCTAAGGTGTTCGGTCTGAACTACCTGCCGCAGAGCATTGCCTTGAACTCTGAGATTACACGCAGTTACTATGAGTTGCAGGAACGGGACATGGAGAATCTCAGCAACCAGAGTCTGCCGTTGACCTTCAACTCGCAGTTCCTCTGGAATCGTGACTTCGCCATGCGCTGGGACTTTACGAAGAACCTGCACTTCAATTTCCAGTCGGCCACCCATGCGGAGATTGAGGAACCCTATACCCCTGTGAACAAAGACCTCTTCCCTGACCGCTATTCGGCATGGAAGGACTCCGTGTGGCGCAGCATCAAGAACTTGGGAACACCGCTCGACTACCAGCAACAGGTCACTGCCAGCTATCAGCTGCCGCTGAACAAGTTGCCGTATCTTGAGTGGATCAACAGCGATGCCTCCTATAATGCCCGCTATACCTGGGTGCGCGGAACGAAGCGTAACGATGGTGTGTCGCTGGGTAATACTGTGAACAGCAATCGAAACGTAAATATCAACGGGGCCTTCAATCTCGAGACGTTTTATCATTATTTCCCCTTCCTGAAGAAAGCCGATGAGCGCTTTGGAAAGGCTAGGCCGGCTAGGCAACCTAGGCCGGCTAGGCTGCCTAGGAATCCTAGCCAGCCCAGCGAGCCTACTCCTGATGAGAAGGTGCTACCTCTGCATAGAAACGCCTACCAGCGCGAGATCACCCTGAGCCCCGATACCACCATCACCGTGGCCCACAACAAGAATACCCGTAGGTTGGATGTGACGGCTCGCACGCGTGATGGTAAGCCCTATCACATCAAATACAAGGTGATCGATCAGAATAAGATCCTCATCAAGAACCAAGATACCGTTCAGCTGAAACTCAGTATCGTGGCTAAACCATCGAGAGAAAACGAGTGGTGGTATAAGCCCACTCAGGCTGCTGCCCGCTTCCTGATGATGGTGCGCTCCGTCAACGTGAGCTACCGCAACCAGTACTCCATGCTGTTGCCTGGGTTCCTGCCCATGATTGGCGATATGTTCGGACAGCGTGCCGACGGACTCCTGTCACCAGGTCTTGATTTTGCCTTTGGTATGATTGGCGACAGCTATATCGACAAGGCCCTGGAAAACGGGTGGCTGATGAAAAACGACAGTATCTCCACACCGGCTACCGTCAACAGCACCAATGACCTGCAGATAAGGGCCGTGCTGGAACCCATCCGCGACCTGAAGATCGACCTCAATGCCTCTTGGACCGACAACCGTGCCCGCAGCATCCAGTTTATGTATCCAGGCAAGCCCACCACCCATAGTGGCTCGTTTAATATGACCACCATCTCGTTGACGGGCTCCCTTGCAGGAATGGGCGATGCCAGCAACGGCTATCACTCCGATGCCTTCGACCACTTCCGTTCGCTGTTGCCGGAGTTCCGGAGCAGGGTACAGGCGCAGTATGCCGATGCCCCCCATAAACACCAGGATGTGAACCCCTATGGTGCCGACGTGATGGTGCCTGCCTTCCTCTCTGCCTATACGATGGGAGCTGGTAAGTCGCTTAGCATCTTCCCTGCCATCACCCGTCTGCTGCCCAACTGGACAGTGCGTTATACAGGTCTGTCAAGACTCCCGTTCGTGCAGGAGTATCTGAAGAGTCTCACCCTGAATCACGCTTATAAAAGTGTGTATAGCGTGGGTAGTTATGCCTCGTACAGCTCTTGGCAGGAGTATATGAACGGGTTAGGTTTTATCAAGGATCAGGCCACGGGTGCCCTCCAGCCCTCATCGATGTATAACGTATCCACAGTGAGCATCAACGAGGCCTTCTCACCCCTGTTGGGTATCGATGCCACCTTCCATAATAACCTCACGGCAAAGGTTGAGTACCGCACCACCCGTGTGCTCAGTCTCTCGATGACCAGTGTGCAGCTCAACGAGGCGCTGAGTCGTGACTGGGTGATAGGTTTCGGCTATAAGATACAGGACTTCCGTCTCTTCACCGATGGTTTCAGCCGTAAGGTGGGCAGAACTCAGAAGCGGTCGAAGACTCCTACTAAATCGAGTCAGTCCAGTCCGGCTGGTAACTCTGGTAAATCCAGCTCCAAATCCGGTGTGAACCACGACCTGAACCTGCGCCTCGACATCTCTTTCCGTAGCCAGGCTGCCATCACCCGTGACATCGCCACAGGAACCTCTTCGGCTTCCAGTGGCAACAGCGCCTTCAAACTGTCGTTTATGGCGGACTATACCCTGAGTCGCCTGATGACCATCACTGCCTATTTCGATCAGCAGACAAACACACCCCTGCTTGCCAGCAGTGCCTATCCTACCACCACCCGTGACTTCGGTCTCTCCCTCAAGTTCTCCCTCACCAGATAAGTAAATAACATAGTTTTTTGATCAAATAATTTGGTTGTTTCGGATAAAACTGCTATCTTTGCAGATGAAATAACTGATTACCTTAATAGTAATGGCAAAGAGCTCGTTCACAAATCGGTTGAGCTTCGGTATCATGGCAGTGCTGATCGTGATATCGACGATTATCATGATTGCGATCTTCGTGATTACGAAGGACTCGATGGCCCGTGAGGTAGAGGCGCGCTATGAGAGCGTGGTGCTTCACCAGAACGAGAAGATACGTGGCGTGCTCTCCGACGTGTATGTGGGTGCCATCAACAGTATTGAGAACATTGAGCGTGACCTTGATGACCCCGATGCGCTGCAGACACACCTGGAGAAGATGCTGGGGCGCAATCCCTATATGTCGAGCTGCCGTCTGATATTCGAACCCGACTACTTTCCTCAGAAGGGACATCACTTTGAGATCTACGCCTGGCGTGATTCGATGGGGGTGTTCAAAGGAAAGCAGATGAACGAGTATCACCCTGATTTCCTGATACACTCGTGGTATCAGGAAGCCTTCGATAAGTTTGAAGGCGACTGGACACCCCCATATTTCGATCGTGCAGCATCGCAACAGCTCACCACCACCTATATGGTACACCTGCGTAACCCTGCTAGGCGCAAGGTGGGTATGCTGGGAGCCGACGTGTCGCTGGAATGGCTCAGAGAACGTATCAAGCAGGAAGACAGTGCCAATCATGAACGTTACGAGAAAGGATTCAAGGAGCACTCCTACAGCTTTATCATCGACTGTGATGGTACCTATCTGGTGAATCCAGACGAAAGCCGTGTGCTGAAGATGAAGTTTCAGGATGTGGCAGCTTTGACGCCTGATACCCTTGACGATGCACTGGCTCGTAAGATGATCAACCGTGAGAGCGGTACCTGTGAGTTGAAAAGCGACGGTCTGGACTGCTGGGTGTTCTACTCGTATGTGAAGTATGCCGACTGGACCATTGCCATCGTGGTGCCAGAGCCGATCATCCATTATAAAGGCAATCTGCTGGCCACGATCATCTTAGCGGTCTTGTTCATCGGTTTGGTGTTAATATACATTCTGTGCCACGAATATATCAAGAAAGGTATGAAACCCTTGACCCGCTTTGTGATGGCAGCCCGTCAGGTGGCAGAGGGCGACTTCGATGTGGCATTACCTGAGGTGAAGACACGTGAGGTGGATGCGCTGCGCACCGCTTTTAAAGATATGCAGGACTCCCTGACAAACTATGTGGATGAGTTGAAGAACTCTGCTGCCTCGAATGCCGCTATGGAACAGGAACTGAGGATTGCCAGTGATATTCAGCAGCGCATGCTGCCAAAGGTGTATCCACCGTTCCCGGAACGTACAGACATCGATATCTATGGTGAGGTGGTGACAGCCAAGAAGGTGGGCGGAGACCTGTTTGACTTCTTTATCCGTGACGAGAAGCTCTACTTCAGTATTGGCGATGTGGCAGGCAAGGGTGTTCCGGCAGCTCTGGTGATGGCTGTGGCGCGCTCGATGTTCCGCAGTGCCTCGATGACGCATACGTCGCCTAAGCTGATTGTGGAGTCGATCAACCGTTCGGTGTGTCAGAGCAACGACTCTTTTATGTTTGTGACGCTTTTCATGGGTGTACTCGATTTGAACACTGGCAGACTGTCATACACGAATGCCGGACATGAGCCTCCTGTTCTGGTGGGCGGTGCCCATACCCGGTTTGTGAATGTGGACAATAACATCCCGTTGGGCTTGCGGCCTGATTGGGAATATACAGAGCAGCGGTCGCTAGTGGATAAAGGTACCACTTTGTTCCTCTATACCGACGGCTATACCGAGGCCGAAACAGAGGATCATGAGCAATTTGGCAGGAAACGTATGTGTGATGAAGCCCTGCGCCTGTCGGCGGAGCATCTCGACTCGCGTACCTTCGTTCAGACCATCCGTAAGGCTGAGCGCGTGTTTGTGAACTATGTCCCACAGAGTGACGACATCTCACTGTTAGCCATCAAATATCAGGGCAGTCATGACAAGACTATTTATCGCCGTGGTATCTCGTTGGTGAACAATGTACAGGAGGTGCCGGCGCTTGCCATCTTCATCGGCAGCATCTGCGAAGACATGCGCTTCGACGAGCTTACGACAGCAGGTGTGAACCTGGCTGTAGAGGAGGCCGTGGTGAATGTGATGAACTATGCCTTCCCTGAAGGTAAGCGCTCTACGATTTTGCTGGAGGTGACAGCCGATGATGATGCGGTAACCTTTGAGTTGCGTGATGACGGAATGCCTTTCGATCCTACGATGGCAGAGACTGGTGACGTGGTAGAGGCGACAAAGCAGCAGAAGATGGGTGGTCTGGGTATTCACCTGATGCGCCACTACATGGACGTTATCAGCTATGAGCGTCAGAATAGTCAGAATGTGCTGACTATGAAGAAGTTTCTTAAAGGTGAGAAATTAAGTAGAGAGAAATAAATAAAAAATCGAAAAATGGAAGCAACAATCAGAAAAGACGATGAACATCAAGTGACCTTGATTCTTGACGGACGGTTAGACACGTCAGTGACACAGGAGACGGAAAGGGAAATAGAACCTCTGTTTGAGTTTAAACACTGTGAAATCGTGATCGACTGTAGCCGATTGGACTACATCTCATCGAGTGGACTGCGCATGTTGATGGCTATCAATCAGCGCTGTCGTGCAAATCATTGTGAGATTTATATAAAAGGCTTACAGGAACGCGTGTATGACGTGTTCATGACAACAGGGTTCGTACATCTGTTCCAGTTTAAGAAGTAACTTTCTGCTCATTGGTTGTTACCAGGAAGTTGGCTACCTCACCCTTTGCATTATAGAGTGCCTTGATATGGCACTCTATATATTTATCAATGCCATATTCAGGATAATACAGGTGTCGGGTGACACGCATATCTTTACGATCCTGAGGGCGTGAGATCTCTTTGAACAGACTGCTATCGATACCATGCAGCAGGTTCTTCATGGCCTCATTATGGTCGATGAGGATGCCTCTGCTGTCATAGAAAGACATGGCTACGAAAGGATCGTTGAGGATGGTCTCGTATTTGTGCTCGATGTCGCGAGTTGCTTCGTAAATCTGCCTCTCGCGAGTCACGTCGTTGACGGCATTGATGATATAGGCGGGCTGACCGTTATTATCGAGTTCACAGATGGCATGCCCCTGAAAGTTCAGGTAATGCGGACTCAGGTCGGTGCCTTTGTTCCAGCGTTTATTAAGCTCGAAATGGCGTTCGCGACCTTCTACAAGACTTTTCAGCTTGTGGGTGAACTCTTCGCGCTGGTCGTGGTGGATGCGCTGTACGTACTCCTCCAGCGGACAGCCTTCTTTCGGCAAAATGGTGCCGTACTGGTTGCTGACATGGTTTTTGGCGATGTCATACACCATGACATCGTAGCTGCCCATGTGCAGGGCTTTCGTTATCATGCCGTTGAGGTCGGTGGAGTAACGGGTTATTTTCTCTACGTAGCGCTTTGACAGGAAGTCGAACAGGTAGAGGATGGCTGTAAAGAGTAGGATGGCTCCTGCGATGCTGAGAATTATGGAGGTCGAGCTTGTCTGTCGTTGTCCTGGCTTCTGCCAACGGTCCATAATGTTAGCCAACTCACCGTTCTGTTTCATACGCTGGTACTGGTCGTCGATCTGGTCTATGAGCTGGCGGTCTCGGCTGATGAAGTGAACCTCGCTCACAGCACCGTCTCGCGAACGCTGGTAGTTAAGCACCTCTTTAGAAACACGGTAGGAGGCGTCGTGGAAAGAGCGGTCATCGCTCAGGATGAGGTCGGCTTCGCCTGTCTGGAAGATATTCTTGGCAATACCCCAGTCCTTCATGATGAAGATGCAAGGGATATCGAGCCTGTTCATCACGTACTCGACGATTTCGACGTTGATGCCTGCGGGCAGGCCGTCATCGTTCAGGAATTCGTAGGGCGGGGTGTCCCAGTGACAGGTGATGACCAAAGGACGCTGTCTGGTGTATCTGTCAGTCAGGGCCTGTGCAGCCGTCTGAAGTACAACGGCCAGCAACAGAAGTGTAGCGGTGATATATCTTTTCATAAGACGATGCATTAGAAGTTGAAATCGGTTTGGTAAGCCTGGCAGAAGACGAAGATGCCTATCAGCTTGTTGTTGTCGTTGTTGCAGACCTTCATCTTGTATTCAATCTTCTCGCCATTGATGATCTGGATGGCGTGGAAGTCGTCAGTCTTCGTCAGGTCGGTAAAGCTGGTCTTGAAGAAGTCGTTGATATGTATGTGCTGCTTGACGAGCTCGTCGCTGTTACAGTGACAGAGTTCACAGGCTTTAGGACTTGCATCCACGATGGTGCCATGCTTGTCGAACTGGAAGATGGCTGCATCCTCGCTGTAGAAGATCGACCAGTAGCGCAGGGTGCGCTCGTCTTCGATGCGCTTCAGACGATGGGCCCCTGTGACATCTTTCTTGGTGCCGATAATCATGGTAGGCTTACCATCCTTATCGCGCTCCAGGACAGAGAGTACCACGATGAAGTCGCGCAGTTCGTTGTCGCCGTCTTCCATGTCTTTCGCTTTCAGTTCGAGGGTAATTTCCTCTTCCTTGTGACCTCTCTCGTCTTTATGCTGGGTGACGAGACGGTTGAGCGCATCCTTCAGTTTTGTACAATCGCTCTCGCTGTAACGCTGTGCGAATTCTCCCACGGAGTAGGTATAGGCAATCTTACCGTTGTCGCTACGCCAGGCAAACTCATGTTGCTTCACATCGTAGGTCCAGATACGCACCCCGCTGGTCTCGATGATGAGGGCCAGGCGGCGGTTCAGTTTACGGTTCTCTTTGATGATACGGCGAGCCTGTATCTGATAGATTGCCATAAACACCAGGGCTATGATAAACAGCAGTGCGGCTATCGCCACGAAATACCACACCCATACTGGTGTCTGAGGCTCCACATGCTCGGGATAGAACCATTTATTCTCGATAGGGGATATCTCGTTGTTGAGGTTGAGATTGGCATAGGTGTCGTCGAGCAGATTGAGCAGGTGCTGATCGTTCGACATGAACTTATATTCGCCGTGAGGCATATTCACTGGAGTAACTTCCAGGTTATCCAGATGGAAGCGCTTGATGAGCCATCTCAGGGAGAGCGTGTTCCACACCATCTGTCCTTCCTCGTTGGTACTGATGTCCTGAATGGTTTTCTTAGGATCGCGTGTGGTGATGACGTGGTCTGCCCAGCCGTAGTCGAGCATCAGGTGGTGGCAGAGGCTGGAGTCGTTGACAATCACCTGCAGACCGTCTTTGCTTAGGTCACGGAAGGTCTTGATCTCCACTTTGTTCTTCTTTGGGGAGGCAACGCTCTGGGTAAAGAGTGTGACGGCATGGCGACCATAATGTCCGTAGGCATCATGGAAACCGGTAGCCAATCCGAGCGTCAGGTCGGAGCGTCCAGCCTTCAGGTCGTCGAAGGCTTCCTGTTGTGACTTGAGCTTCACGACATAAGGGATGTTGAGTGCCTTCATCAACTTGTCGATCAGGTCGATGTTAAAGCCTTCAGGTTCTCCTTCGTCATTGATATAGGAATAGGGCCACAGATCACGGGCATCTTCGTAGATCAGTGGATCTTCTTCGGTATAAATTCTTGGACTCTCAGTCTGTGCGACAGCCTGAAAGACGGAGTTTGATATGCAGAAAATGAATAGCAGCAACCAACGTTTTATTTGCCAGCTTTCCCACAAATATCTCTCTTTCATGATCATGCGAATATAGGTTTTTAAAATATTCTAATTGCAAAGGTATGCATTTTTTTTGTGAAAAACAAACAATTTCCGAATAAATTTTGTATCTTTGCAACCAGAAGGATTAGTCAATCTATTGATTTTAACGTAAAAAAAAACGGATATATATGCGAGAGAGAATTAACTTTATAATGTTGGTATTTGTCTTCCTGATCAGCCTCCCAGTTGAGGCTAAGGACGATACGCAGTTGACAAAACTGCACGCGGAGATGCTGCGACTTATCAGTACACCTGACAAGGATAAGTTCACTGAAGTAACAGAAACTCTGAAAAATATTTGTCAGCAGCAGGGCAACGAACGTCTGTTTTACATCACATGGGGTAATCAGTCCACCTATGAGGCGACTCACCAGAACTACCCTGCGGCAGAGTCAATCGCTAATAAGATTGCTGACTATGCCGAAGCGCAGAGCAGTCACTGGGGTAAGTACATCGTGCTGCATGTAAAGGCGGTGAATGCCCTGCAGATGCAGCACTACGATGAAGCAGAGTCAGGTTTCCTGAAAGCTGTGGAGTTCCGTCATAAGTATTTCCCCAACGAGAGTGCTGGTGACGATCTGCAGGAGCTGATGAAGATTGCCAACCATCGTAAGGATCAGAAGGCTGGTCTGAAATATGCCCGCCAGATTCTGGCAGAGCCGAATGTGGCACCTATCCACAAGGGCAGGGCACTGTTCCGCCTGAGTCAGTTTGCCTTTAACAAGAATAACAGAGAACTTTACGACAGCATCTATAACGAGCTGATGGCGCTGAAACAGTCTGACGGTATCGGAACGATAGAGCCAGTGGTGGAGGTGAACCATGAGATTATTAATGGCAACTATGCAGAGGCACTGCGCCTCTGTAAGCAGTTGGCACCTGAGACACAGGCTGAGCGCATGGCAGTGATCTATCACCGTATGGGAGATAATAATAAGGCCTATGAGCAGATGGCAAAATTTAAGAAGATCAACGACTCGATCGTACTGGTGTCTCACGGCAATGTCATGGCCAGCTGTTATGTGCAGATGAATAATGAGCGCCTGAAGCTGGAGCAGAAGCTGTTGGAGGAAGAGAACGCCCAACTGAGGCAATGGATCATCCTGACAGCTATCGTGGCTATGATCTTGATTCTCGCTATTGCGGTGTGGGAGCATCGCAGGCGTATCAAGCTCCTGGTGAAGGAAAACAAACATCTTAAAGAGAAACATCAGCAGGCGGTGGAAGCCTTCGACATGAAGAACGCCTTTATCACAAATATCACGAATGAGTTGCGTGCACCGCTGAACCCCATCGAGGGATTCTCTCACATCCTTGGCACAACAGACTATGAGCTGCAGCCCGAGGAGCGTGAGGAACTCAGTAATATGATTAAGGACAGTTCGAAGACTATTACCAAACTCATTGACGAGCTGGCAGAGTTGTCGCTCTATGAGAGTAAGAAGGCACTGCCTATGAATTATTCGATGTCGCCTAATCACCTGTGTCGTCACATGGTCGATGCACTTCGCCCTCAATGCAAGCGTGGCGTGCGCATGTTCTACGAAACGGAAATCTCTGACGACTATGCTGTACAGACGAATCAAGAAGCTGTAGAGGCACTGTTGCGCCATCTGATAGAGAATGCCATCCAGTACACTGATCAAGGTGTGATAACAGTGGCTACGATGGAATTTGAGAATACGTTGCGCACGAGTGTGACTGATACAGGTAGAGGTATTCCGGCTGAGCGTAGACCTCATGTGTTTGATACTTTCCGAGAGATGGGCGATAATCAGAAGTTACAAGGCCTTGGGCTTTCTATCTGTCAGGCTATTGTGAAACTGTTGGGCGGTAAGATATGGCTCGATGAGAACTATAAGGAGGGTTCACGGTTCGTCTTTGAACTGCCGAAGCAGTAAAGCATCCTTCTACCGCTTAGACTTGAAGAAGTCCTGCATCAGCGTGCGGCATTCCTCTTCCAGCACGCCCCCTGTAATCGTAGCCTTGGGATGCATGGCGTGAGGTGCATACTCGTGATAGCCCCGTTTGTCGTCGATACAACCATAGACAATACGAGGGATCTGTGCCCATCCGATGGCACCTGCACACATCACACAAGGCTCCACGGTGACATAGAGTGTGCAGTCAGTGAGATACTTGCCGCCCAAGGTGTTGGCGGCAGCGGTGATAGCCTGCATCTCGGCGTGAGCCGTTACGTCGCAGAGCGTCTCTGTGAGGTTGTGGGTACGGGAGATGACACGGTCTTTACAAACCACAACGGCACCGATGGGAATCTCGCCTGCTTCAAAGGCCGTCTGCGCTTCATCAAGAGCCATACGCATATAGCGTTCGTCTTTTTTTTGCTGTTCTTCTGAAATCATGGTGCAAAGTTATAAAAAAAGTTGTATCTTTGCAAGCGGATTATGGAATTTAAGGTGATACATATCGAAGAAACGGACTCTACTAACCGTTGGCTGAAGACATATGGGGATGAATCTAACCTCTGTGTGGTGGCGGATTATCAGACAGCGGGTAAAGGCTGTGGTAGCAACAGCTGGGAGTCGGAACGGGGGAAGAACCTCACATTCTCGATACTGATACATCCGACAGATATTCCTGCCAGTGAGCAGTTCCGTATTACAGAGATGGTGTCGGTAGCGTTGTGTGAGACAATCGGGATGGAGGCGAGCATCAAATGGCCCAATGACATCTATGTGGGTGAACGGAAGATATGTGGCATCCTGATAGAAAATCGCCTGCAGGGTAGTGAGATGAAGGACTCGATCATAGGTATCGGACTGAATGTGAATCAGCAGACGTTTGTGAGTGATGCCCCCAACCCGGTGTCTATCAAGCAACTGACGGGCTGTGATACCAATCGGGAGATCCTGTTGAATGACTTTCTGCATACCTTCAATGAAGTTTCAACTCGCAAGAACAATGCCTCGACCTATCGGAAACGTTTGTTTCGCTTAGGACAGAAAGCTGCCTTTGCTGATAAGACGGGGCGCTTTGAAGGTACGATTGTGGATGTGGAGCCAGATGGACATCTGCTGATAAGGGACGAAGCAGGGCTGGTGCGCCGATATGCGTTTAAGGAAGTGCAGTTTCTTATCAATAAATAGTAAAATAGTAAATCGTTAAATTGTAAATTACAGAGATGGCAAGATTTAAAAGAATCCTTTTGAAACTCTCAGGTGAGAGTCTGATGGGCAAACAGGGTTATGGTATAGACCCTGAGCGCCTGAGTGATTATGCAAACCAGATCAAGGAGATCAGTGAGATGGGTGTCCAGATCGGTATCGTGATTGGTGGTGGTAATATCTTCCGTGGACTCTCGGGTTCACAGAAGGGCTTCGACCGTGTGAAGGGTGACCAGATGGGTATGTGCGCCACTGTGATCAATTCGCTGGCATTGAGCAGCGCATTAGGTGCTGTGGGTGTGAAGAACAAGGTGCTGACAGCTATCCGTATGGAGCCGATCGGTGAGTTCTATACAAAGTGGAAGGCTATCGAGGCGATGGAGGCTGGCTATGTGTGCATCTTCTCTGCTGGTACGGGCTCACCTTACTTTACAACTGATACGGGCTCCAGTCTGCGTGGCATTGAGATCGAGGCTGATGTGATGCTGAAGGGTACACGTGTGGACGGTGTCTATACCGCTGACCCAGAGAAAGATCCTACAGCTACGAAGTTTGATGAGATTACCTATAAGGAGGTGCTGGCTCGTGGTCTGAAAGTGATGGACCTGACAGCTATCTGCATGTGTCAGGACAACAATCTGCCTATCTATGTGTTTAATATGGATGTGGTGGGTAACCTGAAGAAGGTGATGGATGGCCAGCCTATTGGTACGCTGGTTCACAATTGAGTGGGTGAGGTGGGCATTTAGTCGCTGACTTCCTCGAACTCCACATATTCACCATCTTGGTCGTCGAAGATCTTGCGCTTGTCGCTTGTTTCACGATCATCGATAATCGTTACATTACTACCTGCAGCTGTCCTGTGGGTAGTTTTCTTTTGCTCCTGCTGGGGCTTCTGTTGTGATTTCTCAGCATTGGCATTGCTCTGCTTGCCGGTTTGCTGATTTTTCTTTGTAGAAGCACTCTTGAAGTAATCTTTGCCAAAAGGATGTTTCTCTTTCTGCTCCTTTTCTTTCTGATGCTGGTAGTAGTCGTCCACAACTTCCTCTTTCATTTTCTTCAAGCCCTTATAGGTGAAGTTGATCACCAACATCACGATGATGGAGATGATAATCAGTCCGAAGACAATAGCACCAATTAGGATTTTCATGTTACAAATAGTTTTTTAGAATTGTTTTAGGTATCTCTTATCTCTCTGTTATTTCTTGGAAGTGGCAATCGAGAGGATGACATACCATGCGATGATGGCTGCAAGTCCGATAGTGCCCAAGAGTAGAAGCAGCGGGATGCAGGAGAGGATGAAGATATATTTGATCTCGTTACCCTTCCATCCCCAGTGCTTGAATTTCAGTGCAAACATAGGAATCTCGGCAATCAGCAGATAGCAGCTGAGGATGGTGCCGATAAGAATGATCCATTCAAGTCCCTCGAAGTTCACCTCATATTGTTGCAGACCTACGATGAGCGAACCCCAGAACAGCGCGTTGGCTGGGGTGGGCAGACCAATAAATCCTAAGGCCTGACGCTCATCGAGATTGAACTTCGCCAGGCGGAGGGCAGAGAAGGCTGCCATGATAAAGGCAAAGAACGGCATGATGGGCATGTGGAGGTGGAACGATGCGAGGTAGTCGAAGATGATGGCGGATGGTGCAAAGCCGAAGGTGATATCGTCGGCCAGCGAGTCGAGCTCTTTTCCGATGGGGGAGGACACATGGAGCAGACGTGCTACCATTCCGTCGAAGAAGTCAAACACAGCACCTGCGACAATCATCAACAAAGCCATACGGGCATCACCCATGAAGGCAAAATAAGTAGCCGCACAACCAGAAATGAGGTTGCAACAAGTAATCGTGTTTGGAATGTGCTTTTTAATCATTAAACAATAACCATTAAATAACTGTTATGCCAGTTTGGCAATCACAGTTTGGTCGCCTGTAGTGGGCTGATCCATCGTGATACAAGGCTTTGCTGTGAGTGGAAGGAAAACATCGACACGTGACCCTAATTTGATAAAGCCTAAGTGCTCATCAATATAGCACTCCTCTTCGGCCTTGGCATAGGTGACGATGCGGCGGGCGAGGGCACCGGCAATTTGGCGTACCAGGATATCCTGTCCGTCAGGTGTGGTAATCATGATGTCGGCATGCTCATTCTCCTCACTGGCTTTAGGTAGCCAGGCTTTGTGGTAGTTGCCGTTGAAGTGTTTTACAAACTTCACCTTACCATCTACAGGGAACCAGTTGGCATGTACATTCAGCGGACTCATGAAGATAGAAATCATCAGACGCTTGTCGTGGAAGTAGGTGTTCTCTTCAGCCTCTTCTACCACTACAATTTTACCGTCAGCAGGCGCCACCACTAATTTCTCAGAATCGCCATTGAAGTAGCGGATCGGACAACGATAGAAGTTGAGCGCAATCAGCCACGCAGTGCCGAAGACGATGAGGAATGCCCATAAAAAAATGTGCGAGTGGAAGCCATACCAAATTAACCAAGCAATAGCTGCTATAGCTAAAGCGCTGAGAGTCAATTCATTGGTTCCTTCTCGATGAATTCTTATCTTTTTTAGTTTCTTTATTTTTTCTCCCATCGGATCATTGATTGTTGTAATACTCGCCTGCAAAGGTACGTATTTTTTACGTAAGTTACAAACTTTTCACGTTTTTCTTTTGGTATTTCCATTTTTTAGCCGTAACTTTGGAGCTCGAAACAACAAGATAAAGACTAAGAAATGGAAGATTTCGTACATCTACATGTACATACCTACTACTCGATCCTCGATGGTCAGTCGAGTATCAAGAAGTTAGTAGATAAAGCGGTCAATGATGGCATGAAGGGTATGGCTATCACTGATCACGGCGATATGTTCGGCATTAAGGAATTTCACGACATCTGCAATGGCGTGAATAAACAGCGCAAAAAAGAAGGGCTCGAACCCTTCAAGCCCATCTTCGGCTGTGAGATGTATGTGTCACGTCGTGGCGATATGCATCTGAAAGAGACACGAGAGGATCAGGGTGGTTACCACCTCATTGTACTGGCAAAGAATGCCAACGGCTATAAGAATCTGATCAAGCTCGTGAGCAACTCGTGGGTGGAAGGCTTCTACAGTCGTCCGCGTACAGATAGGCATGAATTGGAGAAATATCATGAGGATCTGATTGTTTGCTCGGCCTGTATCGCTGGTGAGGTTCCTGCCAAGATCCTGAAAGGCGACATTGCCGGGGCACGTGAGGCTATTGAATGGCATAAGCGTCTTTGGGGCGACGACTACTATCTGGAACTTCAGCGTCATGAGGTGACTGATCCCAGTATCCGTGCGAATCGCGAGACCTTCCCCTTGCAGCAACAGGCCAACAAGGTGCTGATAGAACTGGCACGTGAGTATGGCGTGAAGCTGGTGTGCACGAACGATGCCCACTTCGTGGACAGGGAGAATGCGGAAGCGCATGATCACCTGCTCTGCTTGTCAACAGGCAAGGATCTTGACGATCCCACCCGTATGCTCTACTCCAAGCAGGAGTGGTTTAAGACACGTCAAGAAATGAATGATATCTTCAGCGACGTGCCTGAAGCATTGAGTAACACTGTAGAATTATTAAATAAGGTGGAGACCTATAGTCTGGATGCCGATCCCATCATGCCGTTCTTCCCCATCCCAGAGAGTTTTGGTACAGAGGAGGAGTGGCGACAGAAATTCACCGAACAGCAGCTCTACGATGAGTTTACGAGCGATGAGAACGGCGAGAACCAGTTGCTCCCAGAGGAAGGAGAGAAGAAAATCAAGAAACTGGGAGGCTATGATAAGATCTACCGTATCAAGTTTGAGGCCGACTATCTGGCAAAGCTTGCCTACGAAGGTGCTGTGAGGCGCTATGGCAGTCCGATACCTGACGAAGTGGTGGAACGTGTGAAGTTCGAGTTGCATATCATGAAGACGATGGGATTCCCCGGTTACTTCCTGATTGTGCAGGACTTCATCAACTCTGCCCGTGATGAACTGGGTGTGATGGTAGGGCCGGGACGTGGTTCTGCAGCAGGCTCTGTGGTCGCCTATTGTCTGGGTATCACGAAGATCGACCCCTTGAAGTACGACCTGCTGTTTGAGCGTTTCCTGAATCCTGACCGTATCTCACTGCCTGATATCGATACTGACTTCGATGACGATGGACGAGGCAAGGTGCTGAAGTGGGTGATGGACAAGTATGGTCATGAGAACTGTGCCCATATCATCACATACGCCACGATGGCCACGAAGAACTCCATCAAGGATGTGGCACGTGTGGAAAAGTTGCCTTTGGCTGATTCGAATGCCTTGTGTAAGGCGATACCAGATCGTCTGCCTGATGGTATGAAGATGAATCTGCCCAATGCCATCAAGTGTACAAGAGAGTTGCAGGAGGCTGAGGCTTCTAACAATCCGCAGATGGCAAACACCATCAAGTATGCGAAGATGCTCGAGGGAACAGTGCGTGGCACAGGTATTCATGCCTGTGGCTTCATTATTTGTCGCGACCCTATTTCTGATCATGTGCCAGTCTCAACGGCAGACGATCCGGACTTCAAGGGTACGAAGACGAACTGCACGCAGTATGACGGACACGTGATTGAATCGACAGGTCTCATCAAGATGGACTTCTTAGGGCTGAAGACTCTCTCGGAGTTGAAAGAGGCTTGTGCTAACATCAAGCGCACACGTGGTATCGACGTGGATCTCGACACCATCCCCATCGATGATCCCAAGACCTATGAGCTCTATCAGCAAGGTCGCACGATCGGTACCTTCCAGTTTGAGTCGCAAGGCATGCAGAAATATCTGCGTGAACTGCATCCGACTGTGTTTGAAGACCTCATCGCCATGAATGCCCTCTATCGTCCCGGTCCTATGGATTATATTCCTTCTTTTATTGCGCGTAAGAACGGACGAGAGGAAATCAAATACGACATTCCCTGCATGGAGAAGTACCTGAAAGATACCTATGGAATCACGGTATATCAGGAGCAGGTGATGCTGCTGTCGCGCCAGCTGGCTGACTTTACCCGTGGTGAGAGTGACGCCCTGCGTAAGGCGATGGGTAAGAAGAAAAAGGATATCGTAGATGCCATGAAGCCAAAGTTCATCGAGGGTGGACAGAAGAATGGGCATGATCCGAAGATATTGGAGAAGATATGGGCTGACTGGGAGAAGTTTGCTTCCTACGCCTTCAACAAGTCGCATGCAGCCTGCTATTCATGGGTAGCTTATCAGACGGCTTACCTCAAGGCCAACTATCCTGCTGAGTTCATGGCTGCCATCATGAGTCGCCGCAGGGATCAGATTACGGAGATTACAAAACTGATGGATGAATGCAAGGCGATGGGCATTGCCACCTTAGGCCCTGATGTGAACGAGTCGTATGAGAAGTTTGGTGTAAACCATCATGGAGAGATCCGCTTTGGAATGGGTGCCATCAAGGGTATGGGCGACTCTGCAGCACTGTCGATTATCGAGGAGCGCGAGAAGAACGGCCCCTATAAGAATATCTACGATTTTGCCCAGCGTGTCAACTTCTCAGCTGTCAATCGTAAGGCTTTTGAATCGCTGGCATTGAGTGGTGGCTTCGACAGCTTTGGCATCCGTCGTGAGGATTACTTTGCTACCAACAATAAAGGTGAGATGTTTATTGAGACACTTTGTCGCTATGGACAGCTCTATCAGCAGGAGATGGCAGAGATGAAGAACTCGCTGTTTGGGATGATGGGCGAGGAGGTGGAGATTGCACAGCCACAGCCTCCCAAGAACGATATCCGCTGGAGCGACATAGAGCGTCTGAATAAGGAGCGTGAGCTGGTGGGCATTTATCTCTCGGCTCATCCGCTCGATGAGTATAAGATCATCCTCGACAACCTTTGTAATGCGAAATGTGCCGATTTGGCAGATCTGACAAAGCTGAACGGGCGAGAGGATATCCTGTTGGGTGGCATCGTGACAGCTGTGCGTCAGAAGTTTACAAAGAGTGGTGAGCCCTGTGGCTTCGTTACTATTGAGGACTTTGAAGGTTCTGGCGAAATACCGTTGTTCGGACAGGATTGGGGGCGCTGGAACGGCATGTTTACAGAAGGAGCTTCAGTCTATGTCACAGCTAAGTTGCAGCCCCGTTTCATGCACAGCAACCAGATGGAGTTCAAGGTGCAGAACGTGGAGTATCTGCAGCGTGTGAAGGAGAAAGCCGTGGAGCGTATCACCATCTCGATGGTGACTGACATGCTCGATACCCAGGTAGTGGCCGATCTCAACGAGATTATTGGCAATAACCCTGGAAAGACGCAGCTCTTCTTCCAGTTGCGCGACTCGCGAGGTGCTAATCATGTGCTGTTGCGCAGTAAGAGTCATGGGGTTGATGTGCGTCATTCACTGATCGACTATATCGACAAGGTAGATGGTCTCGACTATCGTATTAATTAATGGCATATAATTTGCAGAAGTTATTATAAACTTAGTATTCACTTTTAAATAAAGAAAACAATGGAAGTAACAATCACAAATGAGAATTTTGCGAGTCTGAAGAGTGGCAATCTGCCACTGGTAGTGGATTTCTGGGCTACATGGTGTGGCCCCTGCCGTATGGTCTCTCCCATTATTTCAGAACTGGCTCAGACCTTCGATGGTAAGATCGTAGTGGGCAAGTGCGATGTAGAGGAGAACGATGATCTGGCTGCTGAGTTCGGCATCCGTAACATCCCCACTATCCTCTTCTTCAAGAATGGTGAAGTGGTTGACAAAATGGTTGGTGCACAGCCAAAGGCAAAGATTGAGGAGAAATTCCAAGCACTGCTGTAAGGATGGCAAGTTTTGACGAAGAAATCCGTCTCGACGAAGAGGAGAACAGACGGGAACTGGCTTATATTCGCACACAGCTGCCCTCAGATATCAAGAAGTTCTATAGCGACAAGGATATCCTCTATATGATGGATCTCATTGTTGACTATTATTATACAAGTGGTATCTTGGAGAGCGAGGAGGAGGAAGTGGATATCGACCTCGAGGAGATAGCTTCTTATGTGTGTAAGCGGGCTAAGGACGAGGGCTTCTGTGCCACGTTCAATCCTAAAGAAGTGTTTTTCATCGTACAGGCAGACCTGGATTTCCAGGAACAGAACGTATCATAGAAAAGAGGTGGGCACAGGCTCACCTCTTTCTATTTATATCTTGACGGTTCGTGTGCCATCGGCATTTTCTGTGATGCTCACCCTCACAGCGTCCTCTGGCAGTAGCTCCTCTATCAGTTCTGGCCACTCGATGAAACAGAGTGCCCCACTGTAGAAATAGTCCTCATATCCCATGTCATACACCTCTTCGAGTTTCTTGATGCGATAGAAGTCAAAGTGGTAGATGATACCCTTTTCTGCATGATACTCGTTGATGATCGCAAATGTAGGACTGGTGATGACATCATCCACTCCTAGTTCTTCGCAGATCGCCTTTACAAATGTGGTTTTCCCTGCGCCCATATTGCCATAGAAGGCAAAAACCTTGTGTTCGCCAATCTGGGCGATAAACTGGCGTGCAGCCTCATGAATACTGCCTAAATCATTGATTTTGATATCCATATCTCTTTTTCTTACCTTTTTACTTTTTTACTATTCATCGTTACAATCGGTATAATCATCTCCTCCATCGAGATACCACCATGCTGGAAGGTGTCACGATAGTAGGTCACGTAATAGTTGTAGTTGTTCGGATAGGCGAAAAACGAGTCGCCTGTAGCGAAGACATAGCTTGTCGATAGGTTAGGGGCAGGCAACAGCGCTTTCTGGGGCTCTTTGATCACGAAGAGGCTCTTGTCGTCGTAAGCCAGATTCTTGCCTAACTTATAGCGCAGGTTAGTGTTCGTGTTTCTGTCGCCAACAATCTTCACAGGCTGCGTACAGCGGATGCTGCCATGATCAGTGGTCAGTATCACCTGACAGTCAGTCTGTGCCAATAGCTTGAAGAAGTCGGCTATCACGGAGTGGCGGAACCAGGAGAGGGTAATGCTGCGATAGGCACTCTCATTGTTGGCAAGCTCACGCACCATCTTCGACTCTGTACGGGCATGACTCAGCATGTCGATAAAATTGAACACGATCACGTTCAGGTCATTCTTCATGAGGGTATTGAACTGTTGCAGCAGCTTGTCGGCATCGCTGGAACTGTTCACCTTGTGATACGAGAACGTGTTTTTCCTGCGAAATCGTTCCAACTGAGTCCTTACAAGGGGCTCCTCGTTCAGGTTCTTGCCTTCCTCCTCGTCTTCATCCACCCAGAGGTCGGGAAACATCTTCTCAATCTCGTTGGGCATGAGTCCGCTGAAAATGGCGTTGCGTGCATATTGGGTGGCAGTAGGCAGTATGCTGCAATACACATCCTCGTCGATGTCGAAGTTCTCACAGAACTCCTTCTCAAGCATGCGCCACTGGTCATAGCGGAAGTTGTCGATCACCACGAGAAACACTTTCTGCCCCTCGTTGAGCAGTGGAAACACCTTGGTCTTGAAGATATCGGGGGAGAGGATAGGAGCGCCCTCGCGCCCACTTAGCCACGAAAGGTAATTTGCCTTGATAAACTTGGCAAAGCCATTGTTGGCATCTTCCTTCTGCATGTGCAGCATCTCTGTCATGGTGCTGTCAGCAGCAGTCAGTTCCAGTTCCCAATGCACGAGTCGGCGATACACGTCAGCCCAGTCTTTCCACGACTTACAGTCCAGAATCTGCATCGCAATTTGTTGAAAGTTCTGCTGATACTGGCTCTGGGTCACCTCTGTCACTATCTCCTTGCGATGAATGTTCTTCTTCAGTGTCAGCAGAATCTGGTTAGGATTCACGGGTTTGATAAGATAGTCGGCAATCTTCTGTCCGATGGCCTGTTCCATGATATTTTCCTCCTCACTCTTTGTCACCATGACAACAGGTAGCGAGGGCTGCAGCTCCTTGATGCGTCGCAGCGTCTCCAGTCCACTCAATCCTGGCATCTGTTCGTCGAGCAACACCAGGTCGAAGTTCTTCTCCTTGCACAGGTCGATGGCATCGCTGCCGTTGGTAACAGTCATCACCCCGTAGCCTTTCTTCTCCAGAAATAGAAGGTGCGCCTTCAACAGCTCAATCTCATCATCTACCCAAAGTAACAATCCGTTCGTCATGCTTCACTTTTTTACTTTTTTACTTTTTACCTTTACCAAAAGTCATCTTCAAATTCAAAATCCTGTACTTGCGGCTGAGGTCTCTCTGTGGGGAACAGGTCGTCTTGCTCCTCTGTGGTTTGCTCCTCAGGTGTCACCACATCCTCAGCGTCAATCCGTTCAACCTCTGCCGGCTCTATCAGCAGTTTCTTTTCACTGACCTTCATGGGTACGAAGGTGTCCTCATAGAACTGCAGGTAGTCGTCGTAGCTGAACCGTATGCCTATCAGGGCGAAGTTGCTCTCACTGATAATCATACTGCGACAGCCCTTCAGCTTGTCAGCCATCACCTTGTCGGCATAGAGCTGACGGGCATATTGCATCGCCTCGTCGTAGCTCAGGAAGCCGCTGATATGCATACGATGCAGCCCCTCATCCTCGTCGATGGTGATATCGAAGCTGCGCACTAGAAAATTAGTGAAGTTATAGCGAGCCATCTCGAACAGCAGCTGGTTCTCGTTCACGGAGTCAGGTTCATAGGCTAGGATAAACATAAACCGTTCGTCGCGCGCAGCACTTAGGGTGTCAGCTTTCGTGGAGTCTGCCTGCATCGTGATGTCTCTTCTGGACCATATTTCACCAATGTCGAACTTGCCGCCATAGAGGCGTCGACCCTCCTGCACACCCTTGATAATCATACCTGCCAGTTCACTGACCTCACTCTCAGGATATTGCTCCACCACCTGGCGCATGCGCTCAAGACAGCCGTCGCCGTCACCATCGTTCAGGCGAGTCATACCATCGATGAAAATGAACTTCGCACGGTTGGCACCCAATGGAAACCGTTCTTCCGAGAGTTTGGCGTTATGTTTCACGACCTCCAGCCTGTCTTGTTTAAAGGCCTCATAGGTAGCGGCATAGAGAGAGTCCTCGATGTGCTCACCAAAACGGGCATTCTCCTTAAAGTAAGGGTCGGAGAGCAGGATGGTCCATTCGCTGTCGGGGTAGTCGGCTTTCAGTCTGCTGAGACAGTTTGTGGCCTGCAGGGTGCGCCCTTGTCGTGAATAGAGCAGGAACAGGTGATATAGCGCCTCGTCCATCTGTGGGTAGTCCTGATACTCGTTGGTGAGTCTTACTAGCATCTTCTCGCTGAGTCTCAGGTTGTCGAGCTTATCCTTGAAGATGATACCTGCATGGAAGAGGGCATCTTTCAGAATCTCGTGAGCAGCAGCTTTCTCTTCCGGTGTGAAAGATATCTGTGCCAGATAGTAGATAGGATCATGCGGATCGAGCTGTTCGGGATTATCTGGGGTTCCTAGGCTATCTAGGGTTTCTAGGGTTTCTAGGGTTCCTAGGCTATCTGGATCCTCTAGATTCTTTTTCTCCTCTAGGCTGACGACAGTCTGGTTGCTGCGCTGCCAGTTGTCCTTGTTCTCACGCTTGCCCCAGAGCCTCTGGAACGAAGCCTTACCCTGACTGACGGCTACAGGATTATAGAAATACCACTGTCCGTTGCCCTGTTGTGGTGCCTGTGGTGTCGGTAGTTGAGGCTGGTTGAATCCAGCCTGTGTGCCTTGTTGCTGTTCGGCTTCTTCCGCCAACAGGGCGTCACGCGCTTCCTTCTCCTGTTGCTTCAGGGCCTCAATCACACGGTTGATGGCTTTCATGCGGTCTGCCTCTGGCATCTCCGACAACAGCAACAGCGAGTCCTGCAGGTGGATGGCATCTGTATAGGGCACCAGTTCGTCGAGCACCTTCGAGCGCAGCGACAGCTGTTCATAGTCAGGACGCTCTCTGTCTAGCAGGCCGATGGCTTCGCCATAACAGCGCTGTGCATCGTTGTAACGCTCCTTGTCCCAGTAGAGATTACCTAATGTCAATAGCAGCACGCCCTTCTCAATGCCGTTTCTCACAGAGGCCTTATTGCCCTTCTCGTAAGCAGCGATGGCCTGCATAGTGTCGCGTTCTGTGAGATACACATTGCCGATGGCGTAATAAACCTGATCCAGATACTCCTTATTGTTGTCGTTGCGCGCCATCCGTCTCAGCTTACTGATCTTCTGTCTGCTTCCCTGGGGCATCACTTCTGTCTGGGCGATGCGGGCATTAAACTCCAGTTGGTAGGGTGGGTGGTTTCTGATCACGTGCTGGAAAGCGTCGAATGCCTTGTCGCGATGACCAAGCTGGGTCTCTATCTGTCCCATCAGGTACCACTCTCTGGCTCTCTGCACGCGGCGCTTCTCATGGCTGATCACCTTCCGCAGATAGGGCACCGCCTTCTGGTAGTCGCCTTGAGAGATATAGTAGTTGGCGTAGGTATAGTCCCAGTCTTTCACTGCCCTGAAGTCCATCGAGTCACGACTCATGTTCCTGATCACGTCCTCTGCGTCGTACATCCATCCCAGCTCCGTGTAGCATTTGGCGAGCCATGCTCTGGCCAGTCCGTTCTGCATGGGTTGGGTGTGGTAGATCCTCGTCATGTAGGTGAAGGTGGCGGCAGCCTCCTCGAAGGCTCCCTCCTGAAACTGCGCCTTGCCCAGCAATAGCCATGCCCGCCAGAGAAAAGGGTTATATTCCCTTCTGCCCAGCCACTCACGATCCTTGGCAGTCTTCCTGCGATTGCTGTTCCACTCTGGTTTTGCCTTGATACTATGCTGACGGATGGCCTTTTCGCATTTCTCAATGGCACGTTCATACATAGCTTTTCCTAACTCCCGACTCTCACGCTTGCCCACAGGGTAGAGTGGCAGCATCTCTGTGAAGTTGTCCTGATGTCCCTTTTCCTTCTCTAAGTTTCCCTCGATGAAAGCCTGAGAGCCATTAAAATAGGTGTTATAGCGCGCGTTAAATGCATGCCATCGACGTGAGCCGACGGTGTTTTTCTTGGTCGAGCAGCCAATAACAGCTGCAACGAAGAATACGATGAGTGCTATGTGCCATCTCCAGTGCATGTGCCTTCTTTCTCTTCAGCTTCCTTGCGCTTTTTCTCCTCTATCAGGCAGTGAATCTTGCAGTTGCCTTCCTGAGCAGCCGTACAGGTGGCGCAGTCGTGGGCTACGGCAATGGTGTCGTCACTCCTGTCGAAATGGGAGGCGATGGCGGCTATCAGTCCGATCACCGCAATCATGCTGATACATACTAAAGCGAAACTCATAATCTCTCAATCTCAAATCCAGCCTTCTTCAGGTCATCCCAGAAATGGGGGTACGACTTAGTCACCACCTGCGGATTGTTGATGATCAGTCCTGGATGGATACAGGCAAAAGGGGCTATAGAGAGTGCCATACGATGATCCTCATAGGTGTCGATGCCTTGTTCGAAGTCTGGTTCACAGCGCTCACCGTCCCAGATCAGCTCACTGTCGTTTCTGTCTTTCAACACAAAGCCCAGCTTCCGCATCTCCTTCTTCAGGGCCTCAATACGGTCCGTCTCTTTGATCTTCAAGGTAGAGAGACCTGTAAAGTGGAAGGGGATGCCTTTGGCGGCACAGGTCACCACGAAGGTTTGCGCCAGATCGGGCGAGTTCACGAAATCGTATTCCAACTTCGACACGCAACGGCCGTTCTTTGCCACTGTCACTGTCTGGGGGATACCCACCTTCTTCGTCTCAAACTTATTCTTCACGCCCAGCAGGCTGAAGATATACCGTGTCACAGAGTCGCCCTGTTTCGAACCGTCCATCAGTCCTGAAAGCCTTAACTCAGCATCCTGATCCTGTATCAGCGACATAATCTCATACCAGTAGCTGGCACCGCTCCAGTCGTTCTCGATGAAGTAGGGACGACTCTGATAAGGCGTTGGTTTCACTGTGATGGTATCCACTGTACTCCAGTCGGCATCAGCCCCAAACTCACGCATGGTCCACAGTGTCAAGTCGATATAAGGTCTTGAGATGATGTTACCTGTGAGTCTCAGGGTGAGTCCTTTTTTCAGACTCGGTCCGATCATTAACAGGGCAGAGATGTACTGTGAACTCACGTTGCCAGGTATCTCCAGCAGTCCGCCCTCCAGCTTCTTACCGTTGATGCGGAGTGGTGGAAAACCCTCTTCGCCCACATACGTGATGTCTGCACCCAATAACCGGAGGGCGTCCACGAGGATCCCTATCGGACGGTGCTTCATACGCTCCGTTCCTGTCAGCACATGCGTACCACCAGCCACACTCAGGTAGGCTGTCATAAACCGCATGGCAGTACCAGCGGCTTTGATGTTAATCTCTTCAGGCATCTCTTGGAGTGCCTTGATGATTACTTCTGTATCGTCGCAGTCACTGAGATTCTCAGGCAGCTGGGTGCCTCCGCTGAGCGCGTAGATAATCAGTGCTCTGTTAGAAATACTCTTAGAGGCTGGCAGCTCGACGGTGACGTCAAGCCGTTGTGGAGCTGTAAGTCTATATTGTTCCATTTGTACGATTCATGTTTTGCGAATGCAAAGTTACTTATAATAATCGGTATATACAAATAACAGCCTCCAAAATTATGATAATATATCTTAAAAGAAAAAAGTTGGTTAAAAATTTGGTTGTTTCGCAAAAAGTATGTACCTTTGCACCCGCATTCGACAAAAGTCAGTGCTAAGCATTATTTTTATGATCGGGATTTAGCGCAGTTGGTAGCGCACACGTCTGGGGGGCGCGAGGTCGCTGGTTCGAGTCCAGTAATCCCGACAGAGGTTAAGAGCCTGAGAATCAGTAGATTTTCGGGCTCTTTTCTTTTATTCCGTTCAAAACGGCGTGAATGCGGTTGACGTGCTGGTTTACTTCAAAAGTAAACCGAGAAGTAAACCAAGGATGGTTCATCAGACAAATGAAGTGATAGTTTTTTTTACGATACCTAATATTTATTCAGGAATAACCGCCACTTATCTTGAAATAAGTGCCCCTTATTGCTGCGAAATATTCCCCCTAATGGGAATACTTTGTTCCCAGTTTGGGAACATTTCATTCCCAGGCTGGGAATTTTTGTTTCCTAACTAGGGAGATGGTAAAAAGGTGAATGGCTACCGATTTGGAGATTCTATTTTTGATTTCCGATTCTAATAAACACAGAGGCATATTTCATCTATACAAGGTGATTTATGCCTCTTTTTTGTTAAATTGTCACTTTTTTATTGGGAGTTTGCTTGCTATCTGAAAAACTATTCGTAACTTCGCCACCGAAAAGAATAAGAGTCTAATAGCTGATTATGTCAAATAAACTTTGCTAAATATATGAGTTTCTGTCAGAATTGGAAATATGGAGGAATCTTATTTCTCTAACAAAATGACTGCGATTTAGAAAAAAAATGCAATATTATTTGCATTTATCCTCTTTTTGCTGTAATTTTGTAACCGATTCCAAGTGGATCAAAGCGAGAATTGAAATTATTTAATGTCTAATCAAACGGTGTACAAAAGTAAACCCAGATGTAAACCGTAAGATAGAAGAATAGCAGAAATCGTTGATTTTCAGTGGGATTTAGCGCCAGTTGGCTAGCTACTGGGGGCGCGAGGTCGCTGGTTCGAGTCCAGTAATCCCGACAAAAAGTAAAAGAGGCTGAGGATCGAAAGATTCTGAACCTTTATTTATTAACTACTAATCTCTTTCAAATATGAGTAGAATGTTTTTTCTCTTGTTGACTCTCATCGTCGTTATGTCTGCCAAGGGCCAAGATCGGCAACCCTTCAACCTGATGGTCTATGCCATTGGCGGCGGCAATCTGGATGATAATATCGAGGGGGAGCTCAAGGATCTTTTGCCCGATCCCGATGCTGGATCGACGGATGCGAACGTCTTCGTCCAGATGAAATACTCATCGCCTGAAGGTCTCAAACAGGAGACATCGAGGATGAAGAATAAGTACGAATATAATTATGTGCCTGGCGGCAGACCTGGCTTTGTGTATCGCTACGAACTTACCAATGACCAACTGCCCGATGCGCAGAAGAACATTAAAAATTTTCTCGACCTGACCGACAACGACCTGTGGGGCGGCAGCGAGGCAGAAATGTTCCAACCCGACAGCCTGGCCTCGTTCGTCAGATTCTGCAAGAAAGAGGCTCCCGCCGACAACTATATCCTCATACTGACGGGGCATGGCAGCGGATGGGCTGTCGGTGATCCCGACGATCTGTATCCAAACATCTGCATGAGCCATATCGGCGTGCTGCTCGATGATAATCTGCAGGACCGCGCCATGACCGCCCGGGAACTACGTCAGGGACTGGAGCGCGCAGGCATCCATCTGAAATTGCTCTACCTCGACTGCTGCATGCTGAACAACATCGAGTTCCTCTCGGAACTGACGGGTGTCACTGACTATGTGATGGCGTCAGGCCACTCCAACCGAGGCGGCAGTTACGAGCACCTGCTGACAGCGCTGGAGAACATTGCCCAGGGGAAGGGCTTCGAGAGCGAGATGAGTGCCTATCTCGACAGCGTGGCTGCACAGCACAACGACTATCTGCCTGAAGATAAGCTCACGAAGGTGCCGTTGAACAAGGATTTCGTGCTTACCGACATGAGGAAACTGCCCGCAGTATGGGATCCGATGCGCCGCTTTGTCAATTTCCTCTGCACGCATCTGACTAACAACTCAGCCGACTACGTAACGCCTAGTTCGAAGTGCTATCAGTATTTCAACGATGAGCCGATGTACGATCTGCTCGACTATTGCCGCCAGCTGGTGGAGGGTCCTTATAAAGACAGCCAGGAGCTGCGTGCCATCTATGCCGATCTGAAACGCGCCATACAGGCGGCTCAGGTACATCACGCCTATGCATTAGACCATACCGGCCTGAAAGTTGACTACCCACTGAGCTATAGCGTCACACTGGGTGCACTGGGCAAACTAACTGCCAATTACGAAGAGCAGCGCATTGACGACCTTTTGGGCTATCTGTGTTATGACAACGAGGGACAGCCCGTGCTCTGGCAGGCCAGCAGCAATAAGTATATCACTATCGAATGGGGAATGTCCAACCCGCAGTTGGTGTGGGCGAACTCCATCCTTCCTACTGAGTTCGAACGTCGTACTGGCTGGAGCCGCTGGCTGATGAAGAATCCCATGATGCCTATCCATAATCCACCTTATAATGACAAATACGATCGTTACAGGAAGTGAATTCCTTGTGTTATAAGGTTTTCCCTCTAATAATGGATATAGATGTAGGCGTATGTAAAGAAGATGACAATGGTCAGTAGGACGACGATGATCGTGAAGGGGATGAGGGCAACGAGCAGTCGCCAGATGGTGCTCCAGTAGCTGTAGCCCGAAAATTGCTTGATGGGGATGATGGCCAGTAGTAGGAGCAGCGTACTGATCACCTCATCTGTCTTTGAACCGAGGGCCAACAGTAATGAGGGGACGATGCTGTAGATCAGAAGCATATTGGTGATGTAGATCATTGCCACGAAGCACTCCGAAAATCGTAAGTCTGGTATGGCAGGACTATGGCGGAACATCATGTAGAGGGGCACGGTGAAGAGTAGCAGACCAGTGAGCCACACCAGCGAGACATGTTTGTTGCACCACTCCCAGGTAATTAAGTTTATCTCTTCAGTGTCAAACATGTTTAATACCTTTTTCTTCTTTTGCTGCCTTGCCCTTTCCTCGGCAGTGAGTGTCTTGTCGGTCTCTTCTTCTGCCTTCCCCTTTTTTGCCTCCGCCTGTTTTTGCTCAGTCTTAGCCTCTTTTATGGTCTTCTCATATTGCTCCTGCTGTAGCTGGAAGCGGTTCTCGCCCTGAAAGTTCATGCCCGTGTCTATCAGGAACGACAGGGTGAGGAGCAGAAAGAACATCTTGAAGGGAGGGAAATAGGCCATCTGCATACCTCTGAGGTAGTCGCGGATCATGTAGCCAGGGCGTAGTATCAGGTCACGGATGCTACGGAACATGCCCCGATTGCCCAAACCCCACACATCAAGAAGCAACAGAAACGCATTCTTGAAGGAGTAGCGGCCTATCTTAGCCGACTGGCCGCATCGGGGACAGTAGTTGCCTGTATAGTGTGTGCCACAGGTAGCACACTTGTGTTGCTCTTCTGAGAGCGGAGCCACCTGGTGAGGCTGCTGCTCCCATTCCTTAAATCGCCTGTATCTGTCTTTTACATCTTTCATTCTGACTGCAAAGGTACAAAAAATAAGCCAAAATCGTATGCCTTTATGAATTTATTTACCGGTGAGCCAAAATAATCGCTTGAAAATATGTATAATTCACCAAAAATCATTACCTTTGCATCGTTCCTTAAAAACAGGCATCAGGCAACAAAATTTGCGGCATAACTATAGAGAAAATTTTTCTTAGTGCACGGGATAGTTTTTCATAGTATAACCGCAGAAATTACGATTAAGGAATAGGTTTTGAGAAATAGGAAAATACTTAACGATATGAAGAAGATATTATTTACCGTTATACTGACCCTTTGCAGCACAACGTTTCTAGTTGCCTGCTCGAACATCGACTCCCCTAATGCACCTGTCGGTGGAAAGGTAGCTGAGATTGTGGCGCGAGACACCTTGCTTGTTGGAACCACTGGTGACTACAGGCCGCTGTCGTTCTGTGAAGCCGATGGCACCTACTGGGGCTTCGGCATCGAGGTAGCAAGGGAGATTGCCAAAGGTCTGGGTGTCGAGACGAAGTTCGTTAAGACCTCGTGGCCTACACTGACGGCTGATGTGTTGGCAGAGCCTCAGACCTTCGACCTGGCTATGGGAGGAATCACCATCACTGACACCAGAAAGGAGACGATGCTGATGAGTGAGGGCTATCTGGCTAACGGCAAGACCATCCTCTGTAGAGCGACGGATGCCGATCGTTTCCATACCTTAGCAGACCTTGACAAGGAGGATGTGCGAGTGATGGTGAATCCCGGTGGACTGAATGAGAAGTTTGCTAACGAGAAGCTGACACATGCCACCATCATCGTTCATCAGAAGAATGAGGAGATACCTTCACTGATAGCCGAGGGAGAGGCTGACGTGATGATCACGGAGATCACAGAGGCACCTTATTATGTGCAGACCGACAGCCGACTGGCTGCTCCGCTGTTGAACGAACCTTTTACGAAAGGGGAGATAGGGGTGCTAATGCGGCAAGGACAAGAAGATTTATTGCAGCAGGTGAACAAAACCATCCAGCGGATGAAGGCTGACGGCACGCTGCGCCTGCTGCATGAGAAATACGGATTAGTTTACGCCTATTAATCCATCGGATAGCGAACACCCCACTTCTGGCGGAAGTCGTCCATGAGCTGCATGATGTAGAGCGTCTCTTCCAACGGCATCTCCTTGGGTTCCAGAAGTCCGTCGATCAGGGCTTGTCTGCAGGCGATGAACTGATACTCGTAACCTGTAATCTGCTGGGGTACGTGTATGTCTTCTACAAACTCACGATCGTGGGTGTTGACAGTTATCTTCTGTGGATTATTGATATTGTCGATGATGAGATTGCCATCAGTACCTGCAATAACACCGATATTATCGCCTACGCAGGCAGCACTCGACTGGAGGTTGCAGAGCATGCCGTCGCCCAGTGTCAGGGTCATGGCATTGGTGAGGTCCATGCCTGTCTTGCTCTTCACACAGGTACTCTCTATATTCACGATATCGGCAGGGAAGAACATTCGCACAAAGTTGAGGGCATAGACGCCGAGGTCGAGTAGGGCTCCACCACAGAGGTCAGCACGCATGATACGAGGCTTGTCGCCCATCGAGTAGCCCAGGGTGGCAGTGAGCAGGCGGGGTGTGCCGATGCGTCCGCTGCTTATCAGGTCGCGCACGATGGTGACTACTGGCTGGTAGCGTGTCCAGATGGCTTCAGCAATAAACACCTTTCGCTCACGGGCAAGGTCAACCACTGCTTTTGCCTGTTTCCAGTTGGCCATGAAAGCTTTCTCCACCAGACAGGGCTTGCCAGCCTTGATGGCATCAAGTGTCACGTCGTAATGATGTGAGTGGGGGGTAGCCACATAGACGAGATCTACATCTGGATCAGCGATGAGCTGGGCGTAAGAGCCGTAGGCTTTCTTCACATGCCATTGGGCTGCAAAGGCGTCGGCCTTCTCCTGAGTACGTGAAGCGATGGCATAGCACTCACAGTCTGTGAGGCCGTTGAGGGTGATGGCTGCCTTTTCGGCAATCCATCCGGCACCGATGATACCGATGCGCAGTTTCAAGTCGTTAGTCATATCAAGTTGGTTTTTGATTTATTTGTAAAGGGTGACAGACCCTCCGTCACTCTGACAATATCTGCGTAGCAGTTCCTGAATGAAGTGGGCATTCTCGAGCACTCGCTCTTCCTGTCCGTCGTAGCCGTTGATGAGTACCACCAGATGGGTGGTCTGCAGCGTCATCTTCGTGCGCTCATTGTCGCTGGTGGGTGTACCCACACCGCCTTGGGCATCACGATATACTGGCAGTCCTGCAATGTTGAGCATACCTCGTCCAATACCTTCGTAGGGCTCTCCTTCACGTCCTACGCCAAGGGTGAGTGTGTCGCCCACAAACTTATCGGCATCGAAGCCACCGATGCTGTAACCGTAGGCGATGCTGGCGAGGTTGACCAGATCCACTAGTGTGTCTATCTGATAAAGCTCCTTGCCCTGCAACATACGACGGATGAGTTGTTCGCTGGCGGGACGGTAGCGTGATGGATCCTTTCCACAGGCCTTATATACCCGGCGTGTGGCAGCTATTCCTGATAGTTCTTTGAGACTCTCCGTGGTGAGCTCCTGACGGAAACGCTCTTCGAGGGCGTGTATCTCATCCCACAGTGTAGCGTTATACGTCGAGTTCACAACCTGTGCCTCGACAGCTGCTCCTACGAAGTTAGGGCATACGTTTTCTATCTCTTGCGAAACGATGATGTTCATGCAGTTATCGGTCAGGATCACCTCCATAGTGATACTCACGAACGTTAGGATTACTGCCTAAGTCGGTCTCCTCAATATTCACAGGGTCGAGCAACTTCTGCTCATAGCCCTTATGTACAGGTTCTACATCGAGTATCAGATCAGAGTACTGCAGTGTAGAGAAAACAAAGCCGAGGAAACCTACGCCAATGCGTAAACCTTCCGGGTGCATGTTGTTATGGATATAGGCTGTGGAGTAGAAGAGGTGGCGATGGGGTTCCAGTCTGTTGTACTTGTGATAGGCCTCCAGTACCTCTGGTGCAATGTTGGTGGTATCGGCTTCTGTAAACGAGTAGGTGAGGTTGTGAACGAAGTTGTCGATAGCATCACCTTTATGTCTGTTGTTGTCTTCGAGGCACTGCATCACGTTGTCTGTCATCACCTTGGCCATCTCCTTTTTGGAAGGTGCTGAGATAAGAACGAAACCCAAGACGGCGAGGATGATGCCACCTATGAATACGATGCGTCCGCCCCTGCTGCTGAGCAGCTTCTGAACGAAAGTCTTCTCAGAGTCTGAGTAGTTGATTTTTTGTCTGCGCATAGCTGATCACATTTGATTGTTATGAATAAGGTTCATGAATTCCTGTCGTGTCTTGGCCTGATTAAAGGCACCGCTGAAATCGCTGGTGGTGGTAATGGCGTTCTGCTTCTCGATGCCTCGCATCTGCATGCACATATGCTTAGCCTCTATTACGACCATCACGCCAAGTGGCTTCAGGGTATCCTGGATACAGTCCTTGATCTGTTGTGTCATGCGCTCCTGCACCTGCAGGCGATGTGCATAGATATCCACCACGCGGGCTATCTTCGAAAGACCAGTGATGTAGCCGTTAGGGATATATGCCACATGCGCTTTGCCATAGAATGGCAGCATGTGGTGCTCGCAGAGTGAGAAAAAGTCGATGTCCTTTACAATGACCATCTGCGAGTAGTCTTCCTTGAAGAGGGCATCAGTGAGCACCTTATGGGCATCCATCTGATAACCGCGTGTGAGCACCTGCATCGCCTTTGCCACGCGCATGGGGGTCTTCATCAGTCCTTCGCGCTCAGTGTCCTCTCCCAACAGGGTGAGAATCTCTTTGTAATGGTCGGCCAGCTCTTCCAGTCCTTCGCGATACTGGGGCTCATAGCCTGAGTGATACTCTGTTTCGTAACTCATTGATACTGTACGGTGATTTTTCCTTTCACAATAATAGCCGAATTGTAGCCAAACTGTTTTACCCTTTTCAACACCTCGTGGGCCTCCTCATAGGTGCGGTAGTTGCCCATGCGGCAGATCCACCTGGGGGAATAGAAGTGCACGTAGATTGGTTCGCCAGGGAAGAGGCTTTTCATATTCTCTCCTGTGCGCTCGGCCTTTAGTCTGTCGTTGCGTGAGTTGCCTCCTGCAAATACCTGAACACGATAGCCGTTGATCTTCATGCCCTTCATCACCTTCTTTTGTACATCGATGGTGTCAGGGGTGATAGCAGCCTGTGCTTCATTACCCTTAGGAGCTGCTTTCGGCTCTGTTTTTTCCTTCATCTCAGCTTTGTCTTTCGCTGCAGGTGTAAGAGTTGATTTCTGTTCAGGCTTGATTTTTTCTGGTTGTTTTGTTGCAGTAGTCCCATTCACGAGCATGTCGATGCTCTTGTCCTGAGTCACACTGACTGTGCCTTCACCTGCCTTGCTATTCTGCAGACGCTCAGTGAAAGTAGATTGTGCATCGGCTGCTGTGATGCAACCGATACACAATGTGATGGTAATGATTAATTGTCTCACTGCTCTTACTTCTTCCAAGCGTCGATAATACCCTTGAAGTCAGCGCACTTCAGTGAAGCACCACCAATCAGACCGCCGTCGATGTCAGGCTTAGCAAACAGCTCAGGAGCGTTGCTGGCCTTGCATGAACCACCATAGAGGATAGTGGTGTCGTCGGCAACAGCCTGACCATACTTCTCAGCGATGATTGAACGGATGTAAGCGTGGATCTCCTCAGCCTGCTCTGCGGTAGCGGTCTTACCAGTACCGATAGCCCAGATTGGCTCATAGGCGATAACGATCTTACGGAAGTCCTCCTCAGAGAGGTTGAATACTGAACCCTCGAGCTCGGCCTTTACCACCTCGTTCTGCTTGCCAGCCTCGCGCTCTGCCAGGCTCTCACCGATGCAGAAGATCACCTTCAGATCGTTCTTCTGAGCCAGCAGCACCTTCTCCTTCAGGATCTCAGGAGTCTCCTTGTAGTACTCGCGACGCTCTGAGTGACCCAGAATCACGTACTGAGCACCAGTGCTCTTTACCATCTCGGCGCTCACCTCACCAGTAAAAGCACCCTTCTCCTTGTCAGCGCAGTTCTCAGCACCCAGACCGATGATGTCCTGGTCGAGGAACTGTGCGATAGAAGCGAGGTGGATAAACGGTGTGCAGATCACTACACCACAGTTGGGCTTGTCAGCCTTCAATGTCTCATTCAGCTCCTTTGCCAGAGCGATACCATCCTGGAGATTCATGTTCATCTTCCAGTTACCTGCTACAATTTTCTTTCTCATAATCTTTTGTTCGTAATTAAAAGGGTTTTGATATTTTGCTATTTTACTATTTGACAGTTTGATATTTTTCCATTTTTGCCAGAGTCTGTCGCCGATGGCCAGCAGCACTAAAGGTAGCACAAACCATGTGAGAATCCAGAGTATCTTACTCGCCACATTGTCGGATGGCAGATCCCCAATCCCTGATTCCTCCAGGTTCTGACCCATCTCCTCTTCAGAGGGCAGCGTGTTGTGGCTCCACTTCCGGATAATCATGCCGTCTTTCAGCAACAGCATACCGGGGTTCGATCGTATCATCGTCTTCAATGTTGTTTCATCAGTCTGGCAGAAAGGGTATTCCGCCCCGGTGATGTCTTGCCAGCGTGTGATGCCGTTCTTGTTGCTGGCTGTAAGACAGTAGAACGAATAGCCGTTGTCTTGACAATACTCGTAGATACGATTCATATCGTCGAGCTCTGAGTCGTCGGCCTGTTCCAGATGCGGTGATACCAAGAGAAAGGTGTAACCCTCATTCTGCAGCACCTTTTCTGTGATGTCTTCGCCTTCGTCGATATCCTCGATGAAGAACTCCGCATAGGGCGAATCCGCACCATCCATCATCTGCTGCCATCCCTCACGCAGGTTTGTACCTATATGATAAGGGCGGAAGTCAAACTGGGGTAGGGTGTAGAGACTACGACCAGCGATGATCACTAGTATGAAGAACGCAGAGTAGTTCATTACGATCCACTGGTTGCTTCTGCTGATAAAACGCGCCATGTCGAGCGGATTGCGCCACACAAGCACAGAGGCCGCCAGCAGCACCACATTTTTCCAGAACGTCTGCCAGTTAGTCAGCACCAGTGCGTCACCAAAGCAGCCACAGTCGCTGATGGGGTTTGCCAGAGCCAGCCACAGTGTCAGCAGTGTCATCACCACCAGGAATATCATTGTGATAAGCGACACCAGTCGTCGGCGTATGGCGAAGAGCAGACAGATGCCCAGGAAGAACTCCGTTGCCGAGAGTGTCACAGAAGCCGAGAGCGTCATGAAGTCGGGCACATAGACTGCCAGTCCCATAGCTCCCAGATAGTCGTGTATCTTGTACTGCGTACCTAATGGGTCAACGGCTTTGACGAATCCTGAAAGGATAAATGCCACAGCCAGTAGCAGACGACAGACGTTTACGGCAGTTTTTCTCACTCAGACAGTTTTATAACTCCAAAGACCGCATAGTTGATAATGTCCATATAGTTGGCATCGATACCTTCACTCACGAGTGTCTCGCCGCACAGGTTCTCGATCTCCTTGATACGCTCAATCTTCGTCAGGATGAGGTCGGTGTAGCTGCTTACGCGCATGCCTCGCCACGCCTCATCGTAGTCGTGGTTCTTGCGCTTCATCAGTTCCAGTGCCTCGTTGGCAAACTGGTCGTAGAGGCGCATGGCCTCCGTGTTGTCGATGTCCACTGTATCGGCGAAACCCTTGTTAAGCTGTATGAGACCCACGATACCGTAGTTGATCAGCGCGATGAACTCAGGTCTAATGCCTTCGCCCACCAGCGATTCCTTTTTGATTTCAAGCGAGCGGATGCGCTTCGCCTTGATAAACAACTGATCGGTAAGAGCCGTAGGGCGCAGAATGCGCCATGAAGCTTTGTAGTCATGAAGCTTCTTCTCAAACAGTGCACGGCATTCAGCCAAAGCCTGTTCAAACTGAGCGTTTGTTTTTTCCATATTGGCCATAATCGGGTGCAAAATTACACATTTATAATGAAACGACCAAAACCTTTTTACGAAAAAATGTTGATGTCACTAAACATTTTTGCTTATTATTTTGTCAGTTTGAAAGAAATGTTGTACTTTTGCCGACGCAAGAACAACTAAATTCTTAATTTTATGACAAAATGAAACGTATTACTTGCAAACTTCGGACACTGGCTGTTATGCTAGCGGTGTTCAGCAGCGTTGCTGCCATGGGGCAACAAAACCAAAACCAAGAAAAGAAAAATCAACCAGATTGGATGAAAGAGCTTACTAGCCGCATTACGCTCAACGGTTATGCGCAAGCTGGATGGTCGTACCAGAACTCTAACAACAAGGCTACCAATGCCTTCAACCTTAAACGAACCCTTCTATGGGCAAAGGCACGCATTACTGACAGATGGTCGTTCTTGTTTATGCACGATTTCTCGAGTGTCGTACAGGAGTTCTACACCGATTATCGCTTTTCCAAGGGCAATGAGCTGACTGTTCGTTTGGGGCAATTCAAACACTCTTACTCAATGGAGAATCCGCTCTCACCCACTCAGTTAGAGCTTATTGATGTCTATTCTCAGGCTGTGCTCTATCTGGCTGGTGAAGGTCCTGACCCCCTCAACGGCGTGAATTATGGTCGTGACATGGGACTGGAGGTGTATGGTGATCTGGCGAAAGGCATGATCCATTATGAGCTGGCACTGATGAGCGGTCAGGGAATTAACCGTAGAGATCTTAATAATCAGAAAGACTTCATCGCCAAACTAGAAGTGCGACCAGTGGATGGTTTGCGCATTGTGGCATCCGGCTATCTGGGCACGGGCTGTGCTGTGAATACAGCCGCCTGGAACCCCGATATCAAGGTAGGTGACAACTATAAGCGCAATCGTTACAGTGTAGGTGGTGAATATAAGACTGCCCCCTATACGGGTAGTAAATATAAGGAGGCTCGTCCTGCCAGCATCCGTGCAGAGTGGCTTGGCGGTAAGGACGGCGATGTGTGTAGCCGAGGTGGCTACGTTACAGCTGCTATTCCTCTGATTGATGCCCTTGATCTTGTGGCGAGTGGTGAGACTTTTGATCGCAATACCAAGGTGGATGGATGGGATCAGACCAACCTCACCATCGGCATGCAGTACTGGTTCTATAAGAAGTGCCGTGTGCAACTGCAATATACGCGCTGCCTCTGTGGTGAAAAAATCAGTACTAACGATTATAACTGGCTTCAAGCACAAGTACAGGTGGCGTTTTGAACAATAACCATTAAACATTAAACAATAACCGTTGAACAATAAGAATTGAAGTTATGATTATCAAGATTACATTAACCATTATATTCCTGGTTGTGATGATTGGTGTAGGCCTTTATACCCGTAAGCAGGCCAGTAGTGTCGATGGATTCGTATTGGGCGGACGTGCAGTAGGTCCTTGGCTTACTGCCTTTGCCTTTGGTACCTCTTACTTCTCTGCCGTTGTGTTTGTGGGCTATGCAGGTCAGTTTGGCTGGAAGTATGGACTCTCCTCCGCATGGATTGGGGTAGGCAATGCCGTCATCGGCTCTCTCTTGGCATGGATTCTATTAGGTCGTCGCACCAAGTTGATGACCCAGCATATCGAGTCACGGACCATGCCCGACTTCTTTGGTACCCGTTTTGCCGATCAAGGGCTGCGTGTGGTGGCATCTGTCATTGCCTTTGTATTCCTTATCCCTTATACCGCAGGTGTCTATAAAGGTATCTCCACACTCTTTGAAATGGGCTTTGGTATCCCTTATGAAATATGTGTGGTGATTATGGCCATCCTTACTGCCGTCTATGTCATCCTTGGTGGTTATAAGGCCACTGCTATGAATGACTTCATTCAGGGCATCATTATGCTCTTCGGCATCGTGGCTGTCATCGTGGCGGTACTCAATGTACAGGGTGGTCTTGTCGCAGCTGTCGATAAGCTCGCAGCTCTGCCTTCTGATACCGACCCAACGGTAAATGGCGGCTTTGCCACCTGGTTTGGCCCTGATCCCTGGGGATTGTTAGGTGTAGTGGTGCTTACCTCCCTTGGTACGATGGGACTGCCACAGATGGTGGGTAAGTTCTATTCTATTACAGACGAGAGTGCCATTAAGCGTGGTACGGTTATCTCTACTGTCTTCGCTTTCATCGTGGCAGGTGGCTGCTACTTCCTTGGTGGGTTTGGTCGTTTGTTTGGCATGCCTCCCGTATTGCCTAATGGTAAGCTAGCCTTCGACTCCATCGTACCTTCCATGCTGGTCACACTGCCAGACGTGCTCATCGCTCTCGTGGTACTGCTGGTGCTCTCTGCCTCCATGTCAACCTTGGCATCGCTGGTACTAACATCCAGTTCTACGATGACCCTCGACCTCATCTATCGCGACAAGAAGTCGCTGCCAGGTGAGGTGGAAGAAGGTTCCATTGACGATATCGTTTCAGAGAAAATCGAGCGTCGCAAAGTGGTGGTGATGCGTGTACTCATCATGTTCTTCATTGCCATCTCCTTGTTGATAGCTCTTAATCCGCCTACGTTCATCGCTCAGCTCATGGGTATCTCATGGGGCGCGTTGGCAGGTGCTTTCCTGGCGCCTTTCATGCTGGGACTCTACTGGCGTGGTGTCACCAAGGCAGCCGTCTGGGGTTGTTTTATCTGGGGTGTAGGTCTTACAGTGGTAAATATGCTCATTGGTAATCCCATCAACCCTATCAACTGTGGAGCTATTGCCATGGTGGGTGGTTTCCCTGTAGTGTGGATTGTCAGCCTAGTTACCAAGAAGCTTCCCAAGCAGATGGTTGATACTATTTTCGAGTGCTACAAATAAGACTTTATACCTATTAAACAATAAGCGGCGGGTCTCCTTATCGAGACCTGCCGCTTATCATAGCTCGCAATAACTTACTTCTTGTCGTAGGCATGGACAGGGTAGTCGGTAGTAAAGTGAAGACCACGACACTCCTTGCGCTCCAAGGCCCAACGGGTGATGAGATAGCCCACATTGATCATGTTACGTAGTTCGCATATGTCTTTCGATGCCTTGACACGTTTGAAGAGACGCTCTGTCTCTTCATAGAGCATGTCGAGACGATCCCAGGCGCGATGCAGGCGTAAGTCGGAACGCACAATGCCCACATAGTTTGACATGATTTGATTTACCTCCTTCACACTCTGCGTGATGAGCACCTTCTCCTCGTTGGTCATGGTGCCCTCATCATTCCAAGCAGGTACTTCATTGTTGAAGTCATAGAGGTCGACATGTGCTACAGAGTCCTTGGCAGCTGCATCGGCATAGACCACTGCTTCGATGAGTGAGTTAGAAGCCAGACGGTTGCCGCCGTGCAGACCAGTGCAGGAACACTCGCCGAGAGCATAAAGACGCTCGATGCTGGACTGCCCGTTGAGATCGACCTTGATACCACCACACATATAGTGGGCGGCAGGGCGCACAGGGATATAGTCGGTGGTGATGTCGATACCGATGCTGAGGCACTTCTGGTAGATGTTGGGGAAGTGATGACGTGTCTCCTCGGGATCCTTATGGGTAACGTCGAGGCATACATGATCCAGACCGTGGATCTTCATCTCCTTATCGATGGCACGGGCCACGATATCGCGTGGTGCCAAGGAAAGACGTTCATCATATTTCTCCATAAAGGTCTCGCCATTGGGCAGTTTCAGAATTCCACCGTAGCCGCGCATGGCCTCCGTGATGAGGTAGGCAGGGTGGGTCTCCTTCGGATTGTGGAGCACAGTGGGGTGGAACTGTACGAACTCCATATCGGCAACGGTTCCCTTGGCACGATATACCATAGCGATGCCGTCGCCAGTGGCAATCACGGGATTCGAGGTGGTGAGATACACGGCTCCACAGCCGCCTGTACACATCACCGTTACCTTTGAAAGATAGGTATCAACCTTCTTGCTTTTGGGATTGAGCACGTAGGCACCATAGCATTGGATATTGGGTGATCGGCGGGTAACGCGTACGCCCAGATGGTGCTGGGTGATGATTTCTACAGCAAAATGGTTCTCCTTGATGTCGATGTTGGGATTGTTTCTCACGGCTTCCATCAGTCCGCGCTGGATCTCTGCACCTGTATCGTCGGCATGATGGAGAATACGGAACTCAGAATGACCACCTTCACGGTGAAGATCGAAGGAACCATCTTCCTTCTTGTCGAAGTTGACACCCCATTTCACCAGTTCGCTGATCTGTTCAGGGGCATTGCGAACAACCTGCTCCACAGCCTTGCGGTCGGAGATGTAATCGCCTGCAATGATGGTATCGGCAATATGTTTATCAAAGGTATCAACCTTCATATTGGTGACAGAAGCCACACCACCTTGTGCAAACGAGGTGTTTGCCTCGTCGAGAGAGGTCTTGCAAATCATACAAACGCGGCCTTTACCAGAGTTGGCCACTTTTAAGGCATAGCTCATTCCAGCCACACCGGCACCGATTACAAGGAAATCATACTTATAGACCATAGTTGACATATTTTGATTATTTGGTGCAAAGGTAGTTATTTTTTGGAAAATACTTGCATTCTGTAGAAAAAAGTTGTATCTTTGCACCAAAACCAACGGCGAAGATGAAGAGACTGTGGACGATAATCCTCTTGCTTGCCCCACTGGCTGTATTTGCTCAGCAGGTGGTGGTCAGTGGCAACGTGGTAGATGACAAAACAGGGCAGTCACTTGGACAGGTGAGCGTCTCTGCAGGTAGGGTATCTGTTGTGACAAATGATGATGGTGACTTCAGCCTCAAGTTATCAGAGGTCCCGGAGAAAGTGAGTGTCTCGCATGTCGGTTATAAGACCCGTTATCTGAATGTGAAGGCAGGGCAGACAGAGAATCTTAAGGTAAGACTCCGTCCGGCAACAATACAGCTGCGTGAGATTGTGGTGGTCAATGAGGATCCACGAGAATTGGTAGAGATGGCCATCCGTAAGATTCCCGATAACTACAGCATGGTACCAGAGATGCTGAAGGGCTTTTATCGTGAGACAGCCATGAAACGTAAACATTATATTTATGTGGCAGAGGGTGTGGAAGATATGTATAAGACGGGCTACAACCGGAGTGTAAGTCGCGACAGGGTGGCTATCATCAAGGGGCGCAGACTGTTGAGTCAGAAATCGAGCGACACTTTAGGCATCAAGGTGATGGGTGGTCCTGTGCAGGCTGTGGTGATGGACTTGGTGAAGAACCGTGACTTCCTGTTGAATAAGGAAGAGATGGATGCCTACAGTTTTAAGATGGGAGTGCCGGAATTCATTAACGACCGTCAACAATACGTGATACACATGGAGCCTGAATCGGATATGCCTTATGCGCTCTATCATGGTAAGATATACATTGATTGTGAGCGACATGCCTTTACACGTATTGAGCTTAACCTGGATATGAGAGATAAGGAAAAGGCGACAAGGACGATGCTGGTGAAGAAACCGCTCGGTGTGAAATTCAGACCACGTGAGTTGTCGAGTGTGGTAGATTACCGTTACGACGATGGTGTGACTCGGATCAGTTACCTGAAAAATACCTTCCGCTTCAACTGTGACTGGAAGAAACGTCTGTTTGCTACCTCATTTACAGCTACCTGTGAGATGGTGGTGACTGACAGCAGTTCATCAGATATCCATCCTATCGGTTCTAACAGCTCTTTTGATTCGCGTGACTCGTATTACGACAAGGTGGAATATTTTCTTGACCCTGACTACTGGAGTACTTATAATATAATAGAACCTTCTGAATCGCTGGACAAGGCTATACAAAAGCTAGTGTCGAAGTATAGGAGGAATTGATAAATGATAATTAAATTAAGGTGAAAAGTATTAGGAATATTACAACTCTTTTTGTGGCAACCTTCTTCGTTGGTTTGCAAGCGCAGACCGACAGAGTAGTTGCGGATACGTTGATAACGGATACAGCGGCTGTGGTGCTCCCATGGCCGCAGAACGTACAGGCCCGTCTGGACTCACTTGTGAAGACCCCTCTGTTGGAAACAACCCAATTAGGTTTGATGGTTTATGACCTCACTGCCGATTCCATATTGTATAGCTATGGTGCAAAGCAGACGCTGCGCCCTGCCTCGACGATGAAGCTACTTACCGCTGTGACAGCTATTGATCTTTTAGGTGGCGAGTATAGACTGAATACCTCTCTTCGCTATCAGGGCATAGTAAAGGACAGTGTGTTGACAGGTGATCTAATTTGCGTAGGCAGTATGGATCCGATGTTCGATACCAATGACATGCGTGCTTTTGTTGAGAGTGTACGGGCTTTAGGTGTAGATACCATCCGTGGACGACTGGTGGCAGCCCCTTCGTTTAAAGAGGAGGAACTGTTGGGAGAAGGCTGGTGTTGGGATGATGACAACCCTCACCTCTCGTCGTTGCTGGTAGAACGGAAGGATGATTTTATGTCTGTCTTTGCCAATATGCTGCGTGAGGCAGGTATTGTGGTTGAGGCTCCTATCACCACAGCCCCTTATTCAAAAGATGCGCTGATGCTCTGTTTGCGCAGCCACAAGCTGAATGAGATACTGGTGCCAATGCTGAAGGATAGTGATAACCTCTACGCCGAGTCAGTGTTCTATCAGATAGCTGCCTCACAAGGAGCACATACAGCAAAAGCTGCTCATGCCCGTCAGATTGTCAAGAAGGAACTCTCAAAGGCTGGTGTCACAGGCGTACTCTATAGGATTGCAGATGGCAGTGGCCTGTCGCTATATAATTATGTGACACCGGAGCTGATGGTAAAGCTGTTGTGCTACGCTTATCGGCATACGAATATCTTCATGCAGCTTTATCCTGCCTTGCCTATAGCAGGTCAGGATGGAACACTTAAGAAACGTATGACGAATTCATCTGCCAATGGTAAGGTAAAGGCAAAGACGGGTACAGTGACAGGCATATCTTCTTTAGCAGGTTATCTCACCTCTGCCAATGGTCATGTACTGGCTTTCGGTATTTTTAATCAAGGTGTGCTCCGTAATGCCGACGGTAGGGATTTCCAGGATAAGGTATGTACGGCGCTGTGTGATGAGTAAGAGTTATGGAAGCGATTAAGATTTATATGGAAAAGATGATCAGTCTGACAGGACTGACGGGGGAGTACGTCTCTCTGGTGCGTTATGTTATCCTTGTGGTGTTGGCTTTCCTGTTGGCATGGTTGGCAGGATGGCTCTGCAGGAAACTGCTGGTGCCCCTGTTGTTGAAGGTGACACACAAGACTGAAGCGAAGTGGGATGATATCATTTTCAACGAAAAGGTGCTGACATCTGCCAGTCGTATCATTCCTGCTATCATAGTGTGGGTCCTATTGCCCCATGTGTTCTATGAGTATCCGCAGGTGGAGGAAATTGTGGGTCGTCTTACGGCTATCTACTTCACCTTTATGACAGTGCGTACCATTCTTGAGTTTATCAACTCCTTCCAGCGTTTGTCAAATGGTCCCCGCTCTTCACGATTACAGTATCTATACACCCTTTGCAGTGTTCTGAAGATTCTTATGATCTTTATCTGTGTAATTGTTGTGGTGGCAATCATCATCGATAAGAGTCCTGCTACGCTTTTTGCTGGTCTGGGTGCAGCATCTGCCATCCTGATGCTGGCATTTCAGGATACCATCAAAGGACTGGTGGCAGGTATCCGCCTGACATCAAATGATATGCTACACATCGGTGACTGGATCACGGTGCCTTCAGCGGGAGCCAATGGTAAGGTGGAGGAGATTTCGCTCACGATGGTGAAGATTCGCAACTTCGATAACACCATAGTCACAGTTACACCACAGATGTTGGTGGATGGAGCGTTCCAGAACTGGCAAGGTATGATTGAGAACGAAGGGCGCAAGCAGGTAAAGAAGGTGTATTATGATTTTCGCTCTTTGAAAGTTGACGAGGATGGGGTGGCAAACATCACAAAGTTCCGTCAGCACATAGAACAGTGGTTGAAGGAGCATCCAAAGGTAATAGGTGAGAAAAATCCCCTCGTAAAGTTGTCAGAGGCACCCCAGCCATCGGGTTGTTGTGTGGAGTTCGTGTTCTGGCTCTATGCACAGGATTTAGTTACTTTTGAACACGACACCAGCGACATTATGGAGTATATTTATGCCAAGGGTGCTGACTATGGGTTGCAAATCTATCAGCAGGTGATAAATAATAACCAATAACCGGTAACCAATAATTGTTAGTGATTAAACTAAAAAATAGAAATATCATGGAGAAGGAGATCAGACAGGAGCAGATTTTAGTACGAATTACGGGGCAGGACCGACCTGGACTCACGGCATCAATTATGGGCATTTTGGCAAAGTATGATGCACAGATACTCGACATCGGTCAGGCCGATATCCATTCCACATTATCATTAGGTATTCTCATACGTATGGATGAAAACCATTCGGGTCAGGTGATGAAGGAACTGCTTTTCAAGGCTACCGAACTGAATGTGAACATCGGTTTCTCACCCATTACTGACGATGAGTACGAAGACTGGGTGGGGCATCAAGGTAAGAACCGATATATCCTCATGGTGCTGGGACGTCAATTGGAGGCGCGGCAGATAGAAGGGGCTACACGTATCCTTGCTGATCAGGGACTCAACATAGACTCCATCCTTCGACTGACAGGACGTAAGAGTATCCGTAATACCACCAAGCATACACGTGCCTGTATTCAGTTCTCGTTGCGTGGTGAACCCATCAACCGTCAGGAGATGCAGTCGAAGCTGATGAAACTGTCGCAGGAGATGGAAATCGACTTCTCTTTCCAGCGTGATGATATGTTCCGTCGTATGCGTCGCTTGATATGTTTCGATATGGACTCCACACTCATCCAGACAGAGTGCATCGATGAATTAGCGGAGCGTAATGGCGTGGGAGCAGAGGTACGTGCCATCACAGAGAGTGCCATGCGTGGTGAGATCGACTTCAAGGAGAGCTTTACCCGTAGAGTAGCGCTGTTGAAGGGGCTTGACGTGAGTGTAATGAAAGATATTGCAGAAAACCTGCCCATTACCGAGGGTGCCGATCGATTGATGTCTATCCTGAAGACCTGTGGTTATAAGATAGCTATTCTCTCTGGCGGATTCACCTATTTTGGCGAATATCTGCAGCGTCGCTATGGCATCGATTATGTATATGCCAACGAACTGGAGATTGGTGAGGATGGTAAACTCACAGGACGCTATGTGGGTGAGATTGTGGATGGTCATCGTAAGGCAGAGTTGCTAAAACTTATTGCTCAGGTAGAGAAGGTGAATCTTGCTCAGACCATTGCTGTGGGTGATGGCGCCAACGATCTGCCGATGATCTCTGAAGCAGGTCTCGGTATTGCTTTCCATGCAAAACCCCGTGTGGTGGCTAATGCCAAACAGAGTATCAACACTATCGGTCTTGATGGTGTGCTCTATTTCTTAGGTTTCAAAGACAGTTATTTAGGCGATCAGGGCAAACTATGATGTCTTTGGCCTTGTTGGAATGGTTTCGTGATAACGGACGTGATCTGCCTTGGCGACAGACACACGATCCGTATGCGATATGGTTATCGGAGATAATCCTTCAACAGACTCAGGTAAAACAAGGATGGGATTACTGGGAACGATTCATGCGTCGTTGGCCCACAGTGCAGGATCTGGCTGCAGCTACTGAAGACGAAGTGTTGCGTGAGTGGCAGGGACTGGGCTATTACAGTAGAGCCCGTAACCTGCATTATGCCGCCAAACAGATTGTGGAATTGGGGCATTTCCCTGATACACTTGAAGAGATAAAGAAACTCAAAGGTGTGGGCGACTATACAGCTGCGGCTATTGCTTCGATAGCTTTCAATCTGCCTGTTGCTGTGGTTGACGGAAATGTGTATCGCGTACTGGCTCGTCATTTCGGTATCAATACACCTATTAACACGACGGAGGGTAAAAAGACATTCGCTGCTCTTGCCCAGGATCAACTTTCCTCACTTACCACTGATCGTTCTCCACTTGCTTCTCAATACAATCAGGCTATCATGGATTTCGGTGCCATCCAATGCACCCCTCAGTCGCCTCATTGCGAAAGCTGTGCTTTGATGGACTCCTGTCTTTCTTTACGAGAGGGCAGAGTGGAAGAACTACCGGTGAAACTGAAAACCTTGAAGATTCGTGAACGACACCTTATTTATATTTATATACGTTGTCAGGGTCAGACTGCCATCCATCGCCGAGGGGCTGGCGATATTTGGCAAGGTCTTTGGGAACCAGTGCTGGTGGATGTGGAATCGGCATTGCCACCGACAGCCAAACTACTGCGTAAGAATGTGAAACATGTCTTGACCCATCGGGTTCTATACGCAGATTTCTATCTGCTTGAAACTGATAAGCAGCCTGAGCTCCCTTCTGACTATATCTGGATTGCCGAGGCTGATCTTGACAACTATGCCTTACCCCGTTTGATAGAAATCTTGATTGATAGTATTTAAAAATTTGCTTCTGGGAGCAAGTTTTTTGCGTGAAATTTGTGAGAATGGAAAAAATACATTACTTTTGCAGGGCAAAACGAGTAATTTAGAGCTAAAAACTAAGTAGATTTTATGATTTGGAATGAAAGCGTTGAGTGCATGGATCGCGAACAGCTTCGCGAAATCCAGAGCCGCCGCCTCGTGAAAATGGCGGAGTATGTTTATCACAACACCCCCTTCTATCGGAAGAAGTTCCAGGAGATGGGTCTTGAGCCTGGCGATATCAAGAGTATTGATGATATCGTGAAGCTCCCGTTTACTAATAAACTCGATTTGCGTGACAATTATCCGTTTGGACTGGCTGCCGTGCCGATGAGTCAGATTGTACGTATCCACGCCTCGTCAGGAACGACGGGAAAACCTGTGGTGGTACTCTATACCCGTAAGGATCTGGCGATGTGGGCTGAGGCTATCTCCCGTGCCTTTACTGCTTATGGCGCAGGCAAGGATGATATCTTCCAGGTGGCTTATGGATACGGCCTGTTTACTGGTGGCTTGGGTGCGCATGATGGTGCTACAAATATCGGCGCCTCTGTGATTCCTATCTCTTCAGGTAACACTCAGAAGCAGATGACACTGATGCATGACTTCGGAACAACTGTACTCTGTTGTACGCCCTCTTATGCTATGTTCCTTGGTGAGGCGATGCAGGAGTGCGAGTGGCCCCGCGACGAGTTCAAGCTAAAGGTAGGTGTCTTTGGTGCTGAGCCCTGGACTGAGAAAATGCGTGTGAAGCTGGAGGAGAGCCTCGGCATCAAGGCTTACGATATTTACGGACTGAGTGAAATCGCAGGTCCTGGTGTGGGTTATGAGTGTGAGCACCAGTGCGGAACCCACCTGAATGAAGACTATTTCTACCCCGAGATTCTGAATCCGGAGACGGGTGAGCCGTTGCCAGAGGGACAGTTTGGTGAGTTGACCTTCACCCATCTGACGAAGGAGGGCATGCCTTTGCTGCGTTATAGAACGCACGACTTGACTGCGTTGCATTATGAGAAGTGTGCCTGTGGACGTACATTAGTTAGGATGGATCGTATCCTGGGCCGTTGCGACGATATGTTGATTATCCGTGGTGTGAACGTGTTCCCGTCGCAGATCGAGGATGTCATCCTGAAGCTGCCTGAGTATGAGCCTCACTTCCTGTTGACAGTAGATCGTGTGAACAATACTGATACCTCTGAGTTGAAGGTAGAAGTGAAGGATGAGTACTTCACCGACGATATGGCTACGATGGTAGGTCTGCAGAAGAAACTCGAGAGTGAACTGCGTAGCGTGATCGGTCTGGGCTTTAAGGTGAAGCTGGTAGAGCCGAAGGGTATTGAGCGCTCTGAGGGTAAGGCCAAGCGTGTGATCGACAAACGTAAGTTTGAGAAGTAAGATATTAAAAACCATAAAACGTTAAGTATATGAAAGCAAAGCAACTGTCTGTATTCCTCGAGAATAAGTCTGGACGACTGACCGAGGTGACTGAGGCCCTGGGGTCTGCAGGTATCAACCTTTCTGCCATGAGTATTGCTGATAACAGCGACTTCGGTATCCTGCGTTGTATCGTTTCGGATCCTGAGAAGGCTTATAAGGTGTTGAAAGAGGCACACTTCGCCGTGAAGATTACTGATGTCATCGGCTTTGTATGTCCGAACACCAGTGGCTCATTAGCGGTAGTATTAAAGCATCTCTCCGACAATGGCGTGTTCATTGAGTATATGTACTCCTTCGCCAACGGAGATGTGGCTTATGTGGTGATCCGGCCTACCGATCTGGATATGTGCGAAAAGATTCTTTCAGAGAAAAAAGTGGAGCTGATGGCTGATAGCGACCTCTATCAGTTATAAAATAAGATAAAACTGCAAAATTTCTTCTTTGAAATTTTGCAGTTTCGTTTTTTTGGTTTACCTTTGCAGCGAAATTTGAGCAGGATATCTATATAAGAAAATGAATATAAGTGAACTGACCGCCATCTCGCCTATTGATGGCCGTTATAGAGGTAAAACCGAACCATTGGCAGAGTATTTCTCAGAGTATGCCCTTATCAGGTATCGCGTACGTGTAGAAATAGAGTATTTCATTACGCTTTGTGAATTGCCTTTGCCGCAATTGCAGACAGTTGATCATGCTTTGTTCGATCAGCTTCGTGACATCTATCGTGAGTTTACGCCTGCTGATGCCCAGCGGGTGAAGGACATCGAGAAGGTGACGAATCACGACGTGAAAGCTGTGGAGTATTTCATCAAGGAGAAACTTGATGTGATGGGTGGCTTCGAACAATACAAGGAGTTTATTCACTTCGGACTCACCTCACAGGACATCAATAACACCAGTGTGCCCCTCTCTATCAAGGAGGCACTTGAAGAGGTATATTATCCGCTTCTGGAAGAGTTGATTGAGCAGCTGAACGACTATGCTGAGCAGTGGAAGAATATTCCGATGCTGGCAAAGACACACGGACAGCCTGCGTCACCAACGCGTTTGGGTAAGGAGGTGATGGTATATGTATATCGTCTGGAAGAGCAGTTGCGTGCGTTGAAAGAGACACCAGTAACCGCTAAGTTTGGTGGCGCTACGGGTAACTTCAATGCTCATCATGTGGCTTATCCCCAGTACGACTGGCGTGAGTTCGGTAACAGCTTCGTGAGTGAGAAACTTGGTCTGGAGCGTGAGCAGTTCACGACACAGATCTCCAATTATGACTGGTTTGGCGCCATCTTTGATGCCATGCGCCGTATCAATACGATTATCATCGACCTGGACCGTGACTTCTGGATGTATATCTCCATGGATTACTTCAAGCAGAAAATCAAGGCTGGTGAGGTGGGCTCCAGTGCGATGCCTCATAAGGTGAACCCCATCGACTATGAGAATTCGGAGGGTAACCTCGGCATTGCCAATGCCATCCTGCAGTTCCTGGCAGCTAAGTTGCCTGTGAGCCGTCTGCAGCGTGACCTGACCGACTCTACGGTGCTCCGTAACGTGGGTGTGCCCATGGGTCATGCACTGATTGCTTTCCAGAGCACCCTGAAGGGACTGCGTAAACTGATACTCAACGAGGAGAAGTTGCAGGAGGATCTTGACAACACCTGGGCCGTGGTGGCTGAGGCCATTCAGACTATCCTGCGCCGTGAGGCTTATCCTAATCCTTATGAGACATTGAAAGCATTGACAAGAACAAATGAAAAATTGACAGGGGAGAAGATTCGCGACTTCATCGAGACGCTCGAGGTGAGTGAGAACGTGAAAGAAGAACTGCGTGCTATAACTCCCTCAACTTATACAGGTATCTAATCAACCAATCAAAATTAAGATTAATAAAAAGAGTAAGAACAATTAAAAAGAAAGACTAACATGGATTTTGAGAACAACGAGAAGAAGCACGAAGAACCAACACAGCAAGATGGTTTCCAGAGAGAGGTAAGACAGGGGCGCTCTCCGCGTCCGCGTATCCATACAGCAGCTCCTCGCCCCGGCTTCGAGCGTCCAAACTATCATCAGCACGACGATGAGGGTGGCTTCCGTCCAGAAGGTTTTGGTGCAGGTCTGCAAAGCAATGCTCCACAGCGTGGTGGCTATCGTCCTCGTAATAACTATGAGGGTGGTTACGGTCAGCAGCGTCAGGGTGGCTATGGCCAGCGTCCTCAGGGCGGTTATAATCAGCGTCCTCAGCAGGGTGGTTATGGTCAGCAGCGTCAGGGTGGTTATGGTCAGCGTCCTCAGCAAGGTGGCTATGGCCAGCAGCGTCAGGGCGGTTATGGTCAGCGTCCTCAGCAGGGGGGGTATGGTCAGCGCCCGCAGGGTGGCTATGGCCAGCGTTCTCAGGGCGGTTATGGTCAGCGCTCGCAGGGTGGCTATGGCAAGCCTTATGGGGCAAACCCATATAAGAAGGGGCCTCGTCAGCATACTGCCGACTATGATCCCAATGCAAAGTATAGTATGAAGAAGCGTATCGAGTATAAGGAGATCAACTACGATCCCAATGAGCCGCTTCGTCTGAATAAGTTCCTGGCTAATGCCGGTATCTGCAGCCGTCGTGAGGCTGATGAGTTCATCCAGGCAGGTGTTGTCACCGTTAATGGTGAGGTGGTGACTGAGCTGGGTACCAAGATCTTGCGTACTGACGAAGTGAAGTTCCACGATCAGCCCGTGAAGATTGAGAAGAAGGTATATGTGCTGCTGAATAAGCCGAAGGACTATGTGACCACCAGCGATGATCCCCAGCAGCGTAAGACTGTGATGGATCTGGTGAAGAATGCATGTCCAGAGCGAATCTATCCCGTAGGTCGTCTGGATCGCAACACCACAGGTGTGCTCCTTCTGACGAACGATGGCGACCTGGCTTCTAAGCTGACACATCCTAAGTATTTGAAAAAGAAGATCTACCACGTTTATCTCGATAAGAATGTAACAGCTCACGACCTGCAGCAGATTGCCGAAGGTATCCAGTTGGAGGATGGTGAGATCAAGGCCGACGATGTGCAGTATGCTCATGCTACAGACAAGAAGCAGGTGGGTATCGAGATTCACAGCGGCAAGAACCGCATTGTGCGTCGTATCTTCGAGAGCCTGGGATATCATGTACAGAAGCTCGATCGCGTACAGTTTGCAGGTCTGACTAAGAAGAACCTGAAGCGTGGTGACTGGCGTTACCTCACAGAGGAGGAGGTAGATCGCCTGAGAATGGGTGCTTACGAGTAATAACTAGGAATACTAGTATAACTAGTCAGGCTAGAAAAATCTAGAAATAAAAATGAAAAGAACAAAGATTATTGATGTGCTGAAAAGCACAGAATATGGTAAGGACATCTGCGTGAAGGGCTGGGTGCGTACGCATCGCAGCTCTAAGGCAGTTGACTTTATCGCCCTTAACGACGGATCTACCATCAAGAATGTTCAGATTGTCGTTGATCCCTCTAAGTTTGACGAGCAGGTATTGAAGGACATTACGACAGGTGCCTGCATCTGTGCTGAGGGTACACTGGTTGAGAGCCAGGGTGCAGGTCAGTCGTCAGAGATCCAGGCCACCAAGCTTGAGGTCTATGGACTCTGTGGTAACGACTACCCCATGCAGAAGAAGGGACAGAGCTTTGAGGTGATGCGTAAGAACGCCCACATGCGTCTGCGTACTAATACTTTTGGAGCTGTGATGCGTATCCGTCACAATATGGCGATGGCAATCCATACCTATTTCCATGAGCATGGCTTCTACTACTTCCACACACCGCTGATTACTGCCAGCGACTGTGAGGGAGCAGGTAATATGTTCCAAGTGACTACCAAGAACCTCTACGACCTGAAGAAGGACGAGCAGGGTAAGATTATCTACGACGACGATTTCTTCGGTGAGCAGACCTCACTGACGGTATCTGGTCAGCTTGAGGGTGAGCTTGGTGCTACAGCTCTTGGTGCTATCTATACCTTCGGACCTACTTTCCGTGCTGAGAATTCTAATACACCACGCCACTTGGCTGAGTTCTGGATGGTAGAGCCTGAGGTGGCCTTCCTGGATCAGGAAGAGCTGATGGATCTCGAAGAGGACTTTATCAAGTACTGCGTACGCTGGGCACTCGACAACTGTAAGGATGACCTGCAGTTCCTGAATCAGATGATCGATAAGACGCTGATTGAGCGTCTGGAGGGTGTGCTGAAGGATACCTTTGTACGTCTGCCTTATACCGAGGGTATCAACATCCTGCAGGAGGCTATCAAGAACGGTAAGAAGTTTGAGTTCCCCTGCAACTGGGGTGATGACCTTGCTTCAGAGCATGAGCGCTATCTCGTGGAGGAGCACTTCAAGAAGCCTGTTATCATGACTGACTATCCCCGTGCTTTCAAGTCGTTCTATATGAAGCAGAACGAGCAGCAGGGTGAGGGTAGTATCGGATATAAGGGTGCTGTTGCTCCTGGTCCTACGATGCAGGGCACTGATGTGCTGTTCCCACAGATCGGTGAGATCATCGGTGGTTCAGTACGTGAGGAGAGCTACGACAAGCTGATGGGTGAGATTGAGCGCCGCGAGATGGATAAGACGCATCTGTGGTGGTATATTGATACCCGTCGCTGGGGTACCTGTCCTCATGCAGGTTTCGGCTTGGGCTTTGAGCGTCTCATCCTGTTCGTAACAGGTATGCAGAACATCCGCGACGTGATTCCGTTCCCAAGAACGCCGAAGAGCGCAGAATTCTAAGATAAGACTCTATAAAAACGAGGTACGTAGGTCGAAGGTGTCGAGCTACGTACCTCGTTATAGTAGGGCTACGGAGTCTTTATTTGAGACGGATTCCCTCCTCTTCGATGATGATCAGCCTGCGCTTGTAGAGATCACCAATCGCTTTCTTATAAGCTTTCTTCGATACCTGGAAGCGATCGTAGATCAGTTCGGCTGGTGACTTGTCGCCCAGGTTGCAATAGCCGTCGTTCTCATAGAGATAGCGCAGCAGCACTTCAGCAAAGTCGAGTGTCTGCTGGCGACCTGTCTGCTGGAGCACGATATCTATCTTTCCATCCTGACGTACATGATCCACGTAGGCCTTCAGTCTCATGCCACTATGCAAGGGCTGGAAGATCTGATTCTCAAATATCAACCCCTGGAACTTGTTGTTGATGATAACCTTGAAGCCAAGATCTGTCTTCTGCCACACCAAGATGTCAACCTCTGTGCCATGCTGAAGCGAAGGCAGATCGTTGATGGTGGGAACACTGAGATATTTCTCCACCTTGGCAGTAGCCATCAGACGATAGCTGTCTTCATCGATCTTGATGTAAACGATGTAGCTGTGGTCCTGCTCCATCCGTTTCTTCTGCTCTCGGAAGGGACAGAACAAATCTTTCATAAGCCCCCATTTCAGGAAAGCTCCAAACTGGTTCACCCAAGCCACTTGAAGGTAGGCAAACTCACCCACTTTGGCATAGGGACGCTCTGTAGTGGCTACAGGTCGCTCTTCTTGATCAAGATAGAGAAACACCTCTATCTCATCGCCGACATGCATGTCTTTTGTCACATAACGCTGGGGGAGAAGAATCTCGCCTTCCTCACCACCGTCCAGATACAGTCCGAAATCTACTGACTTGACGATCTTTAAAGTATTATAGTCTCCGAGGGATAACATATTTGTCCGTCTTTTAGGTGAATAGTACGATCAGTGATAGCTGCCAGTCCTTCATCATGGGTCACAATCACAAAGGTCTGTCCGAACTGGTCTCGCAGATCGAAGAACAACTGATGCAGTTCCTCCTTGTTCTTCGTGTCAAGAGAACCAGAAGGCTCATCTGCCAATATCACGGCAGGGTGGTTCACCAGGGCGCGTGCCACAGCGATGCGCTGTTTCTCACCACCAGAGAGTTCATTGGGCTTATGCGAAGCACGATCAGAGAGTTTCATGAAAGCCAACAGTTCCTCAGCCCTTTCCCTGGCCTGTTTGTTAGAGGCACCAGCGATATAAGCTGGAATCATAATGTTCTCGATAGCCGTAAACTCAGGGAGCAGTTGATGAAACTGGAACACGAATCCGATATGTTGGTTGCGGAAATCAGACAGGTGTTTCTGACTGAGTCGTGTCACGTCGATGTTGTTAATCTGTATCTGACCGGTATCCGGGCGATCCAGGGTTCCGATGATTTGTAGGAGTGTGGTCTTGCCTGCGCCGCTGGGTCCCACGATACTCACAACCTCGCCTTTCCCGATGTGCAGGTCGATGCCTTTCAGCACCTGCAGTGAGCCAAAGCTCTTGGTAATATTCTTTATATCAATCATAACTTCAATCTTTCAATTTCTTTCTCTCATGTATCCAGCGCGAGATGTTTGCATAGATACTGTTCTCCTCATGGTGCTGAGCCTCAGTGAAGCTCATGCGCTCTTCCTTCTGTACACCAAACTGATCTGGGAAGATAATCATCAGGTTCTTGCCTGAGAAGTGTTTCTGCAGCTCATCTGGCAGTCGCTCCAAGGCATTTTTGTATGAGATGGTGCCTTTACGGGCAGTCACCACCACGAAGAGATGATCCTCAGAGATGTCGGCAGCCAGCTGGGGCAGCTCGTTCCAGTGTCCCATCGGGGTATATTCGGCTCTCACGTTCGGATGACGGTTGTTGATATACTCTGCGATAAGTGTCAGCGACTCCTGACGCCCATGAAACTGGATACGGCAATCCAACTGTCCTGCCAGTCGGCTCAGTCGTTCCAGCCATCGGTGGAACCCAGGCTCGAACTCAGCCCTTGAGGGAACAGCCACCCGGATACGTCGCAGCGTGTTCATGGGTTGCACAAATCGGGTCAGGATGATCTGACGGTTCAGACCGTTATATAAGCTTTGGATGAACTCACCCCAGAACCTCGGGTTGATGTCCGTATGTACGTGCATACCCATGATAATCTCTGAGCAGGCGAACTCGCGGAAGGCATGCTTGATGCCATTGGCGATGTTCGTAGCCAGACGCACCTGAGTTTGCACCCTTACATCCGAGGCACTGGCCTGTTGTTGCAATTGCTCCAAGAGGCGCAGACCCTCTTCCCGAGAGGTGTTACTATGTTTGTCGTCATACACCACATTCAGAGCTACCAGTTCCTTGTTCAGTCGCTGATTGCGTATTGTGGTGGCGAGGGATAGCAGTTGTGGCGCAATCTCAGGATATTTCACGCAGATCAGTATCTTCTCATCGTCTTCACCGATGGTGACATCATTGCGCAGGTGACTCTTCTCCTGGATGATAATCTGCTTGGCAGCATGCTGTGTCATAAGGGTGCTGATGACACAGGTGAAGAGAATCATCATCACCACACCGTTGAGCATAATGTCATTCATCAGATAGACACCTGGTGATACCTCTAGACGCATACCTACCAGTACCATTGCGATGGCACCTGCCGCATGGGCCGAGGTCAGACCAAACATCATGTTACCATCTGCTTTCGTCAGACGAAACAGCAGACTGCATACGTAGGCGGCAACAGCCTTTCCGAAGGTGCCGAAGAATACGATGAGGAATACCGTCCATACCATGTCGATACCAGAGAAGATAGTGCCTACATTAATAAGCATACCTACACCAATCAGGAAGTAGGGGATGAACAGAGCATTGCCGATAAACTCGATGCGGTTCATCAGTGGTGATACCTTGGGGATATACCTGTTCAGTATCAGACCTGAGAAGAAGGCACCAAAGATTCCCTCGATACCAATCAGTGAGGTGAGGGCTGCGCTGAGGAACATCACCCCTAACACGAAGATGTACTGCATCACGGCATCGCTATAGCGACGAAGGAAATAGCGCGTCAGTTTGGGAATCAGGTGGATACTTCCTATACAGAACACTGCGAATTTCAAGATGAAGTCTATCCAGAACAGCCAGTTACTGTCCTTGCTGAACGAGCCCGACAGTGCTGCCAGCATCACCAGTGCCATAAACAGTGAGATCATCGATGAGCCCACACTCAGACTCACACTCATATGCTTCTGCAGGCCATAGCGCCCAATGATGGGGTAGGCTATCAGTGTATTGGATGCCATGATACAGCCCAGCAGGAACGAGGCAGAACTCGAATAGCCTAAAAAGGAAATGGCCATCACATAGGTGAGGATCAGTGGTATGAAACAGGTGAGCAGTCCGAATATCATAAACTGTCGTGAGTGTTTCTTCACACCCTCCATGTCCATCTCCAGTCCAGCCAGGAACATGATATAGTAGAGACCCACGCGCCCGAAGAGCTCAAACGAGTTGTCGCGCTCCAGGATGTTGAAGCCGTATTGTCCGATGGCGACACCTGCCAGCACCATTCCGATGATATGCGGGATACGCAGTTTGCTCATGACGATAGGGGCAAACAGGATAATCATCAGCACCACAAAGAACACCAATGTGGGGTCGGTAATTGGGAAATATGCAGATAATAGTGTCATTTCTGCTGCAAAGTTAGTGATTTTTCGATAAATATTACTATCTTTGCAGCCAAATTTAATCATTTTGTAAATTAGACAGTATGAAAGTTGCAATTGTAGGTGCAAGTGGAGCCGTAGGACAGGAGTTCTTGCGGATTCTTGATGAGAGGAATTTCCCCATGGATGAACTGGTGTTGTTTGGTTCTGAGCGTAGTGCAGGTAAGAAATATACCTTCAAGGGAAAGGAAATCGAAGTGAAGTTGCTCCAGCATAACGATGATTTCAAGGATGTGGATATTGCCTTCACCAGTGCAGGTGCAGGCACATCAAAGGAATTTGCAGAGACCATCACGAAATATGGTGCTGTGATGATCGACAACTCCAGCGCTTTCCGTATGGACGACGATGTACCCTTGGTAGTGCCTGAGTGCAATGCAGAGGATGCCTTGAATCGTCCGCGTGGCATCATTGCCAATCCTAACTGTACTACTATTATGATGGTAGTGGCGCTTCAGCCCCTGGAGCAGATCTCCCACATCAAGCGCATCCATGTGTCGAGCTATCAGAGTGCTTCAGGTGCCGGCGCCGCAGCGATGGCAGAGCTGCAGCAGCAGTATAAGGAGATGGTAGAAGAGGGTGAGGTAAAGACCATCAAGAAGTTTGCCCACCAGCTGGCCTATAATGTGATACCTCAGATCGACGTGTTCCAGCCTAATGGCTACACAAAGGAGGAGATGAAGATGTATAACGAGACCCGTAAGATCATGCATACCGATGCCAAGTGCTCAGCTATGTGCGTACGTGTCAGCTCGTTGCGCTCTCACTCTGAGAGTGTGTGGATCGAGACGGAGAAGCCCATCAGCGTGGAAGAGGCTCAGAAGGCGATTGCCGCCGCTCCTGGCTGTCATCTGAAGGACGATCCCACCACGCTGACCTATCCGATGCCTCTGGAGACTGCTGGCAAGGATGATATCTATGTAGGTCGTGTTCGTAAGGATCTCTCTGACGAGAATGGTCTTACCTTCTGGCTCTCAGGCGACCAGATCCGTAAGGGTGCTGCCCTGAATGCTGTTCAGATTGCGGAGTACCTGATAAAAGTAGGAAATGTTAAGTAAGAAGTTTAAATATCTATATAGGGCAGTCTTTATGGCTGCCCTATTATGCCTGTTCAGCTGTTCAGGTGGTGACGACGATGGTCGTCGCCTAGGTGAAGAGATTGTCGGCACCTGGCAGCGTGGCTGGGGCGAGGGAGATATCATCATCGAAGGTGATCCTGACACAAAGCCCGATAATCTGACCTACGACCTTTTCTATTTCTATGGGGATGGCGACTACAACGGCATGGTTCGCAAAGGCTCTTTCCTTTCGGTAGATACAGAGGGAGAGATGATCTTCGAAGGCACTTTCCAGTGCGACAACAACAATCTGAAGTTGGATTGCGTCAATAGCGAAGGTGAGTCTCGTAAGATCCTGGCACAGGTGTTGTGGTTTACCGACAAAGAGATGCAGATACGTTATGTTAACGATGAGTACGATGTCACCGTTACCGTCATCATCCGCAAGCAGTCCGATTCCGTTAAGTAAGTTCTTTCTTTATTCCTCATCCTCTACGTCTGCCTCATAGAACTGGCAGTCGTAGGTGATTTGGCTGTAGGCTGAGAAGTAGCCCAAGCATCCTCCAGTGAAGTTTTGCAGTGGATTGGTGCCCGTATTGTCCATGATCTGCATCGAATACAAGTAGTCGTATGACTTCTGGTCGATGGCTCTTATCTCAATATGCAGCCTGTCGCCGTCTTTCAGCAGGTCCTCGTCGTTGCTGCCTTCACGCGCAAAGCTGAAGAGCTGTTGCAGTTCGCTGTTCGGATTCTGGTCATCGCGCTTCACAGCCCATCGATAGCCGGTACCATTGCGGTAGATGTGCATGAAGTACCAGTTGTCTTCATTGGGGATATCTTGTAGCATCAGCTCGCCCATCTGATAGTTCTCCGTCACAATCTTCTTTCTGATAAAGCGGAAGCTGTTCATCTTCGGCATGTTCTGCATGATGGAACTTGAGGTGAAGTGGTTGTTGTCGAACGTGATGTCGATGGTATATTCTACACCTGGTGTACCTTTGGCTGTTGATCTGTAGAAACCGTTTCTCGTGTAGGTGAGCGTGTTCGTACTGCCGTCACTGCCTGTCACTACCACCTTTGCCCTGTCGATATCGCTTTGTGTCGAGTTATCATCCATATTGTTGGTCTCACTGATGCGTGCCTCCATGCCGTCGTTCGACACTGATGCCTCTACCACGTAGATGGGATCCACCTGATGATAGTCTATCTCGATGTCTTTCTTGCAAGAGGTTTCAAGAAGTGCGAAGCATCCTAGAACACCTATTAGAATCAGCTGATGATATCTCATGTTTCCTTAGAATTTAATGTTGAATGATACTGACGGCACGATGCCGAAGAGACTGTATTGCACAGCACGGGTGCGTGCGCCGTTTTTACTGTCCTCGAAGTTAATCAGGAACGGGTTGTAGCGGTTATAGAGGTTGTAGATGCCAAACACCCACTGGCGAGTCACCTTCTCTCCCTTCTTTGTCCATGAGGCGCTCACGTCCAGGCGATGGTAGTCTGGAGCACGATAGCCGTTACGCTCTGCGTAGTAGTAGATCCAGTTGTCGATGATCTGATACTTGCTACTGGGAGCCGTGAAGGCCTGTCCGCTGTTGAACACCCATGCGGCATTCAGGGTCCAGCGGTCTGTGAGATGATAGGCGGCAACGATGTTGATGTCGTGCCTTCTGTCGTTGTTGGCGTCATACCATTCGCCGTTGTTGATGCCGTCGATCCTCGTCTTTGACCAGGCCAGCGTGTAGGCGATCCATCCCGTCAGTCTGCCCAGGTTCTTGCGGGCACAGAGTTCCACACCATAGCTCTTTCCCTCGCCAGCCAGTATCAGACGCTCCAGTTCTATCTCACTGCTGAAACTCTTGCCGTCACGATAGTCGAGCACGTTGTCTGTCTTTCTGTAGTAACCCTCCATCGAGAAGTCATAGCTCTGGTCAGCCGTCATCGCATAGACACCAGCACTCACCTGATCGGCAATCTCTGGCTTGAAGATGTTACTGCTGATGGCATAGCGGTCGAATGGGGTAGAGGTGCTCTGGTTTCTCAGGGCGTGTATGTTCTGTGAGGTTCTGGCGTAGCCCAACTTGACACTTGTAAGATCCGAGGTCTTGATATTGACGCTGGCTCTGGGCTCCAGCACCTTGTGGGTAGTCACAATCTCATTGCGCTTATAGTTGTAGTACCAGCCGATGCTGCCGTCGGGCTCGATGTCGTAATAGAGTGAGCCTCCGAGGGGTGAGAAGAGGTTCAGACGAAGACCTGCCGAGAGGCTGAGGATATCTGAGAACTTGAATTCGCCATTCAGCCAGAAGGCGTTCTCCCAGGCTCTTCGCTCTTCCTTGCCGTATTTGTTCACCACCTGCCATTCTGCTGATTTCACGTTCATCAGTGTCGATTGGAAACCTGCCTTCAGTTTCTGGTCGCCGATGTTGATATTGAAGTCCTGGCGCAGACTTCCCTGTCGGATATGTGCCTTATACCAGAGGTTCATACCCACGAAATCCACACCGTTGTCGTTCTGATAGCCACTATAATATAAGGTGGTCTGCGAGTTAGAGCCCCCATTGAAGTGGTGCAGCCATTTCAGACTTCCCACCAGATTGCTCCAGCGGATATCCACCATCTTGTCCACCGCTGTGCGATCGTAGCTGGTGAAGAAGGTCAGGAACAGCTGGTCTCTATGACTGATGGTCCAGTCTAGCTTTGCGTTCACATCATAGAAGTAGAGGGTATTATGCCTGAAGTCGGGCACCGTCTTCAGAAACAAGTCCATGTAAGTGCGTCTGGCTGTGACGAGGAAAGAGGCCTTGTCCTTCACGATGGGACCTTCAAAGGTACCTTTCGCTGCCAGGATGCCTATGGTGGCACCACCATGATAGGTCTGCTTGTTGCCTGTACGCCCTGTCACGTCTAATACCGCCGATGAGGCACCGCCATATTGTGCAGGCAGCAGTCCTTTGTAGAGGGTAGCTCCAGCTAAGGCGTCGTCGTTGAAGGTGGAGAACATACCGCCCACATGACCTACATTATAAATAGGTACAAGGTCGAAGAGCACTTGATTCTGTGCCGATGTGCCACCACGCACCTGGAAGCTGCTGGAGGCATCGCTCTCCGACTTCACACCAGGCAACAGCTGGATGGAGCGCATGATATCGTTCTCGCCAAAGAGCTGGGGCGCTGCTGTCAATTCGTCTATCTCGATCAACTCAGCACCTGTCTGCACGTTCTCGATGCGCTGGCGTGCTGATTTGGCAGTCACCACCACCTCGTCCAGCCGCTCCGTGCGGATAGAGTCCTCTGTCTCTGGGGCTGCCATTGCCAAACAGGCAGAAAGTATGATGCTAATTGTTATCATTTGTGCAAAGGTACATAAAAAATGAGAAATAATAGCTCATAAGCGAAAGAAATCGAAATATTTTCGTAAATTTGCCCCGAAAATGATTAAAAGAAGCAAGAAATGAAAAAGATTATCCTTGCCTTGATGGCAATTGTGGCACTTGGTGCCTGCAGTGGTGAAGAGAAAGATCTCACCTATCGTGGTCTGTCTATGGGTCTGCCTTTCCAGACTTTCTGTGACTCTCTGATAGCTCGCGGCTTTGCCGTTGACTCTGCCAAGACTGATTCCGCCTTTACCCGTGTGGTGATGGCAAACCCCAATGAGAAATTCCGCCTGATGCTGGCTCAGCAGGATGGCAAGCTGCTGGCCTTACAGGAGAACTACCAGGTCTCAACCAACGACAGCACCCGTCAGCTCTGGCAGCAGAGGCGTGACGAGCTGGAGAAGGAGCTTGACGCATGGCCTAACATGCCGTTGCATGGCGACGACCATAAGGTGGCAAAGTTCGAGGCTGATGGCGGTTTCGTCACTGTGACACTTGAGAACACTTACACCCCCACGCTCCAAGTACTTTACGAGAAGAAGTAGTAAATGTTCACCAACTGGTGTAACACCAAGTGGTGAACATTCTTGATATGCCTCTTCATTGTCTTAGCGTACAATGCGATACGAGGGAATTACCAATTGACATCTAAGGGACTATCTCTTCCACAACAAAACAACTTGTTTTGTATTCTAAGGAGTTATCTTTTACGATAGAAAAAGGCATTTCTTCCACAACAAAACAAGTTGTTTTGTTACAGCTGATGGTAGTGATGGATAACTAAAAAGTATCACCTTGCATAACAAGGTGATATTAAACGAATTAGAAGAAATAGTGATACTTTCTAAAATAAATCGCCCAGTTGGTTGAGTAACCCCATAGCTATTGTGCATTTGCAATGTCAATGAGGGATGTAGGAATATTGCCAGTTAAGGATAAAAAACTAGAATTAAATCTAGCAATTGCTAGAATTAAATCTAAAAAGTGCTAGAATTAATAGTAGCAAGATTTTCCTTTAGTATGGCATTTTGAAGCATTTCTCAAGCGACAAAGAGGGAAGTGAAATGTTTGAAAAATAAACTATATTTGAATAATAGCTATTAAAGTAATTGCTCACATGGGGACTTGTGAGCAAAAAAAGCCCCAGCTGGTTTGTCTAGCTGGGGGCGTTTTAGATTTGATGAATAGACTATCTATTCTCTTTATCTACTCATTCGGGTCCTCTAGAATAGTATCCCCCCATTCGGGATCTTCGTAATATATCTGATCATTAAGAACAACATTATATGTATTATCGCCAATGATTACTTTGAAATGAATGTTACCATTTCCTCCCCATATGCCCCATTTAGGGAACTTCAGGTTTTCTGCTGTTATATTATTCCCTCCAATAGTACAATCTTTGAATTTTAAAATACATGTAAAATTCGAGCAAGTTGGAGCTTCCTCTGCGTAATCATCATCAATCCAATAGCCACCACTTTCGTCACCTCTTTCAACTTGTTTGTTTGGAACGCCTTGCGCAAGAAGTTCTTCAAGAGTTCCAGCTTCATGAGGAGGAGGCCCTTGTTGATTTACTTCAAAACCAACATAACGCTGATAGTGTACAATTTTTGCAGCTCCAAGTGCAAACTGTATGTTACTATCAAAAGCGCAATTCTCAAAAGTGAATGTTTTGCTACCGTTGTCTTCAACAGCATTGAAATTAATAATCAAATTGGCAACTTCATTATTATAGGCATGAGCCGGTAGATTAGGGTCATCATCAATCTCTGCTTTTATTGCAAAATTGCTAACCAAGTCCGTGTTTGAGGCAAAAGCATAATTATACTGGTTAGTACCGCCTAAATCTCCTATGCCTCCCCGAACTAATAGCTCATTATCTCCTTCACCCTTGATGACCTTATATTGGGGTGCAACCAGTAAGCTAACGTTGACACCATTATCGGCAGACAAACTCTCTATAGTTTCGTCTCGGGGACCATTTGTCCATGCTGTGATGTGATTTCCAGCACCTTTCTTTATTCTAACTTTTTTAGGAATGTAGTAACCACCATCTTCTTTTTTGATTTCATAATTAGGTTCAGGTCCATTTTCCTTAAACCCTACACCACACCACCAAGATCCAAGGCAAACCATACCATCATTATCTTTGATAGTTACAGCTATGGTTTCTATCGCACCGCCATCTTTGACTAAAATATTACCACCGACCAACTCATGCTCTTTAATGGTAACTCCCTTGTCGATAATAATCGTCGATTGGGCCGTCTTTGCTATAACATCCTTATAGACTACAGCGCCAGAACCGTCTGTCTTTAAGGTAACGGTGGTCTGGGGCAATTCGATAGTGATGGCGAGACCCTCCGATGAGGGCATGGAAACTACCAAATTGTTGTTTGCAGTAGGGGTTGGAATAGTACCGGCTCCCTCACTAGCTTGCAGCACCAGAGCATTTGAATTAGTTCCTGAGGGAACAGTCGCAAAATTAATCTCAATTGCTGCACCACTCTTCTGTGGAATGGTGATGGTCTTGTTGGCAGCATCAGTTGATACACCACTACCGGCAATCGTTACTTTAATAGGTTCGCCCTTGGCAGCTGCGGCAGCAACAGCCTCGTCGGTAACAATAGCTTGAAGTGCAGTGGTAACTGAAGAGGGATCGGATCCCGTTACTGTGACGATAGTTTCAACCACTTCCTTGGCCATGGGATTGTCAACCTTGCCAAAGATGGCATCAATTACCGATTCGCATGACACCATTGCTAACGATGCCAACAGCAACATGGCTGACGTCAAATTTTTAAAGTAGTTCCTTTTCATAACATTTAAGCTTTAGTTAATACTGGATTGATGTCAAAAAGTTATGCAGAAAGTTAAGGCAAAAGAAATGGCGTGGCCATCCTTATGCACTTACCAAAGGGGCAGACGTAGGAATTTGGAACCCCTTGACACCTTATAAGAAAGCTACCATGCCATGGCGTGAGCAAAACTAATAGGTGTCAGGAATGCCTTTCCGGCTCTTCCCCTTGCTCCATAAATCGAACTATTCCAAATAAGGTTTCCTACGTCTTTTCGGTAAGTGCGATATAATCAGCTATGCATTAATCCAGGATTTCTCCCCTGAATCCGCTGCAAATATATGAAAATATCCCGAAACATCCAAACATTTCGGGGATTTTTTTCAGGGGGATTATTATTTAATATATAATGATCCTAGAAAATGGTCAGTGTGTAGAGATAGACTACGGCGGCGGGAATGGCCAGCAGCGTTGAGTCGAAGCGGTCGAGCATGCCACCATGTCCTGGCAGTATGTTGCCAGAGTCTTTGATGCCAAGAGTGCGCTTGAAAAGGCTCTCCACGAGATCGCCCCAGGTGCCGAATAATACGATCACCAATCCAAGTCCTGCCCATTGCACAGCAGTGAGGCCCGTTTCGTTGAGTTGGTATTGCTCCGTGAGATACCATACAAGTATGGCTACCGCTATCACGAGGATGCCACCGCCGATACTGCCTTCCCAAGACTTGCCTGGAGAGATGCGGGGGAAGAGCTTGTGCTTGCCCAGCAGCGAACCGCAGATGTAAGCACCGGCATCGTTCACCCAGAGGAATACGAAAACGGAGAGTGGGAGCGTCCACACATAATGGATACCCTCAGCACCCGACTGGAATGCCAGCACGTTCAGCAGCGAGAAGGGCAGCACGATATAGAGCTGGCTCATCATCGTATAAGCCCAGTCGCCCACGGGGTCGGGATGTTTCAGATAGAGCTCTGCCACCATCAGGTAGATAAGGGTGACGAGGTAGGGGATGAAGACGCTGATAGCCGTGATGCCGCTATTGAAACCAGCCATCGCTAAAAAGAAATACACCCCAGCCACTGTGCAGATCATGCGGTTCACAGTGATGTTCTCACGATTGTTCACAAGTCCGGTAAACTCCCATACGGTAAGCCCCGTGATCAGGGCAAAGAGCAGTATCATAGCCTCTGCACGCAGGAAACAGCTCACAAGGGCGGCTACGAAAAATACCGCTGTAATGGTTCTGACAATGAAATTATTCATAAATCCTTTAAGCTTCTTCTTTCTTTTCCTCTTCTTCCTTTTCTCCTGTTCCAGCTTCAGCCTCAGCCTTTGCCTTTGCTTCAGCCTCCAGCTGTCTGCCGCGCTCCTCAGCCATACGCTCTGCATCGGCTTTCATCTGAGCCTCTAACAGTTCTTCCGCACGACTGGTCCAGGGGCGCTTGCCGAAGATCTTCTCCACATCCTCAGCGAAGATCACCTCACGATCCACGAGCAACTGTGCCAGCTGGGCATGTCCTTCCTTGTGCTCTGTCAGTATCTGCTTGGCACGCTCATACTGCTCATTGATCATCTTCATCACCTCGTCGTCCATCACCTTGGCAGTGGTCTCAGAGTAGGGGCGCTGGAACTGGAACTCAGCATTGTTGTAGTAACATACGTTGGGTAGCTTGTCGCTCATACCCGCATAGGCAATCATACCGTAGGCCTGCTTCGTCACACGCTCCAGGTCGTTCATCGCACCAGTGGAGATATGTCCTACGAACAGCTCTTCGGCAGCACGACCACCCAGCAGCGAGCACATCTCGTCAAGCATCGCCTCCTTCGTCTGGAGCACACGCTCCTCAGGCAGATACCAGGCAGCACCCAGCGCCTGACCTCTCGGCACGATCGACACCTTCACCAGCGGGTTGGCAAACTCCGTGAACCACGAGATGGTGGCGTGACCAGCCTCATGGATGGCGATAGAGCGCTTCTCAGCCTGTGTCATCACCTTGGTCTTCTTCTCCAGACCGCCGATGATACGATCCACAGCGTCGAGGAAGTCCTGCTTCTGCACTGTCTGACTGTTATGGCGTGCTGCAATCAGCGCAGCCTCATTACATACGTTGGCGATATCAGCACCCGAGAAACCAGGTGTCTGGCGAGCCAGGAAGTCGATATCCACGCTGTCATCCGTCTTCACGGGCTTCAGGTGCACCTTGAACACCTCCTTGCGCTCGTTCAGGTCGGGCAGATCGACATGGATCTGACGATCGAAACGACCAGCGCGCAAGAGCGCCGAGTCGAGCATGTCGGCACGGTTGGTAGCAGCCAGGATGATCACACCCGAGTTCGTGCCAAAGCCGTCCATCTCCGTCAACAGGGCATTCAGCGTGTTCTCGCGCTCATCGTTACCACCCATCGCAGGGTTCTTCGAGCGGGCACGACCCACGGCGTCGATCTCATCGATGAAGATGATGCAGGGCGACTTCTGCTTAGCCTGCTGGAACAGGTCTCTCACGCGACTGGCACCCACACCCACGAACATCTCCACGAAGTCGGAACCACTCATCGAGAAGAAAGGCACGCCAGCCTCTCCGGCTACCGCCTTTGCCAGCAACGTCTTACCTGTTCCCGGAGGTCCCACGAGCAGTGCGCCCTTGGGAATCTTACCACCCAGCTCTGTATATTTCTCGGGGTTCTTCAGGAAATCCACAATCTCTTGAATCTCCTGTTTGGCACCAGCCTGACCAGCCACATCCTTGAATGTGATGCCCAGGTCGCCACCCTTCTCATACATCTTTGCCTTCGACTTGCCGACGCTGAACACGCCACCGCCTCCGCCGACGCCTCCGCCACCCATGCGGCGCATGAAGAAGATCCACAGTGCCACAATCACGAAGATCGGCATGAGGTTATAGAAGATCATGTTCAGGAAGTCGTTGTCCTTCTGGTTCTCATACACGAAGTCGCCTGTAAACACCTTGTCCTCCTTGGCTTTGGTCACAAACTGCTCCACCTGGTCGATTGAGCCGAACTCCACCTCCACATACGGATCCTTGCCCGTCTGCTGTGCACTCTGGTGGAACACGTCGCGGATGTGCTCAGGCTTCACGTACATCTTGATGAGGCTATGGTTCTTGTTCACCACGATCTTCGAGGCATAGCCGCGCTGCACCATCGTCTTGAAGTCGAAGTATGAGGCATTCTTGGCGATGCTGCTGTTTGTCGGACCACCGCTTGAGAAATACAGCAGTCCGAGGGCCGCAATGGCGATGATATAGATCCAGTTCATATTAAACCGGGGCATATTCATCTTCGGTCCATTGTTATCTTGCTTTGGTAAATTGTTCTTGTCCATATATATTGTTTAACGTTTATTTTCCAACGGTTATTGGTTATTGTTTAACGTTTATTATTAATCTAAATTGGGAATCCTCGTGAGCACGGCATCCTCCCAGAGGTGCTCCAAGTCGTAATACTCTCTCACGTCGGGCAGGAAGATATGCACCAGCACGTCGCCATAGTCCATAGCAACCCATTGCGCATTCTCCAGTCCCACTACGTGTGTCGGCTTCTCCTTGAGCCGCTCGCGAGCCATGTCGCCCACCGACTCCGTGATGGCCTCTACCTGTGATGGGGAGTTGCCCTGACAGATAATAAAATATTGGCTGATGGTGCCCTCTATCTTTCTCAGGTCAGCAATCACGATGTCGCTGCCCTTTTTCTCTTGAATCGCTTCAGTAATTGTCTGTACTAAATCCTTCATTAAATATAATATGTGTAATTTTGGAGTACAAAGGTACTCATAAAACGGCGAATAACAAAGAAAAAGTGGAAATTTTGCGGTTTTTTATAATTTTTCGCCCAAAAGTTTTGGTAGTTCGCAAAAAAGCTGTACCTTTGCACCCGCAAAACAGAAACGAGGACGTTTCGATTGCATGACATTGGGGTATGGTGTAATGGTAACACTACAGATTCTGGTCCTGTCATTCTTGGTTCGAGTCCGAGTACCCCAACAAAAGATCGCTAAGTCGCTGAAAAGCACTTGGCGATTTTTAGTAACTAATTTAAAACAATTAAGAAACATGGAGACAACATTAGTATTATTAAAGCCCAGTTGCGTGCAGCGCCAACTGATTGGTGAGGTCGTAAACCGTTTTGAGCGTCGTGGACTCCGCATCTCAGGCATGAAGATGATGCAACTGAGCGATGAGATTCTACGTGAGCACTATTCACACCTTGTTGACAAACCCTTCTTCCCAGGTCTTTGCGCTTCCATGCAGGCATCGCCCGTTGTAGCAATGGCTATCTCTGGCGTTGAGGCTGTACAGGTGGTTCGCACGATGGCAGGTGTCACCAATGGCCGTCAGGCTGCCCCGGGCACCATTCGCGGCGACTACTCTGTAAGCAACCAGCAGAACATCGTTCACGCCTCTGATTCTGTAGAGAATGCAGCTATCGAGGTGAAGCGCTTCTTCAAGCCCGAAGAGATCTTCGATTATCAGAGCGGCGCCTTTGCCTATATCTATGGCAACGGCGAGTGCAAGTAAGTAAACCTACATACCCCAAAGTAGGAGAGAGCTTCGGCTCTCTTTTTTTTCTTCTTTCTCTCTCTCTTTGTCTGTCTATCTGTAAAGAAATTTATTTATTCTATCGTCATCGCCTGACTGAGCCGTTTTAAACCACTTTTAAAGAAAAACTTGCTACCATTAATGCGCGCAAAATCTAGATTTAAATCTCGCAATTATTATCCTTAAAGTGCGGTGTCTCCACCTCTCACATTTGACACTGCAAAGGTGTAAAAATTCATCACTCCTGCAAGCGTTTTCCCAAAAACCTTGAAATGTTAAAATCGGCTGCGAGCTAACTTTCAGTCTCCCTTTCGTGCCAACGTGCCGTTGGTGGTCAGGATAGTTTTTGCGGATCTAGCTCCTTGATGAATCGGGCAGGGTTGCCACCAACCACCACGTTGTCTGGGACATCCTTTGTTACGACGGCGCCTGCGGCTACGACGGCATTTCTACCTATTGTTACGCCCGGACAGATGATGGCACCGATGCTAATCCACGCGTTCTCCTTGATTGTCACCTTGCCGAAGTGGAGTAAGTTGTGGCGATCGTAGAAGTCGTGATCGACTGTCGCAATCTTAACTTCTGGTCCTATCAGTACGTTGTCTTCTATCTCAACTTTTCCCGGAGAGAGTATCGTTGCGCCTTTGTTGATGATCACATTTTTTCCTATTGTCATCCGGCATCCGCAATCACAATAGAAGGGGGAGACAATAGCGGTACTGTCGTCGACCTCACACTGGAACAATTCTTCCAGCAGACTCTTGTAGTCTGGGTCAGTAGGCTTCCTGGACGAGATCTTCAGGCATAAGGCATGACTCCGTATCATCTCTGCCTCAATGTCGCGCATACGCGGGTCTCGTTTGTCGCCTGATCCTGCGGTGTCTATTATTTCAAACATTTTCGTAAGCATAAGCATGAAAAGCAAAGGCTTCCGGGAGGGAAGCCTTTGTCCTTATTTGTTTTCGGCATCGATGGCCTTGATCTTCTCTCTGACGAGGTTCATATCGTCCTTGAGCTTCTGTACCTTGCGGTTCATCTCGTCGATCAGGCTGTTGCCCTTCTTTGAGCTGGCATTCAGGAAACCGAGGTTGTTTTCGTAGGTCTGAACCTCCTGCTTGATGGCTTCATACTGACGGAACAGACGGGCGCGCTCATTGTCGAGGGCATTCTCGCCTCGCTCTGCTACCTGTTTCAGGTTCTGCTTGAAGTTGTTCAGGCGGCGCTTTGCCACGCTGATGTTCAGGTCCTTATAGAGCTTGTCGAGCACAGCGTGGTACTCTTCGTAGATCTTATCCTTCTCCTTGAAGGGCACATGGCCGATGGCGTTGTACTCCTCTACGAGGCTCTGCACCTTCTCCTGGATGTTCTCGCCGGCTTCCTCAGCGATGCTCTTCAGCTTGGCAACGACCTCGCGCTTCTTGTCGAGGTTGGCATACTCCTCGCTGTGCTGTCCTGCGCCTGCTGCTTTGCGGGCCTCGAAGAACTTGTTGCAGGCACCAAGGAACTCATTCCAGAGCTGGTCGCCCAGTTTCTTAGGTACGATACCGATGGTCTTCCATTCTCTCTGCAGGGCAATGAGCTTGTCGCCAGTGGATTTCCACTCTGTAGAGTCTTGCAGGGCTTTGGCCTTCTCGATGAGGGCACGCTTCTTGTCGGCATTCTCCTTGAAGGTGTCTTTCAACCCCTTGAAATATTCTGCCTTGCGTCCGAAGAAGTCGTCGCAGGCTGCACGGAAGCGCTCAAAAATCTTGACATTCATCTTCTGGGGAGCGAAGCCGATGGTCTTCCACTCCGCCTGCAGTTCGATGATCTGCTTGGTGCGCTTCTCCCAGTCGCCGCTGCCCTTGTTCTCTTCGGCTGCGATAGCTTCTACCTTCTCGCAGAGCACTGTCTTGCGTGCCAGGTTGTCCTCTTCGCGGGAACGGATGCCTTCGAAGTGCTGCTGATGGCGCTTGTTGATAACGGTGGAGGCTGCCTTGAAGCGGTTCCATATCTCCTCGCGCTGCTCTTTGGCTACAGGACCGATCTCGCGGTATTCCTGATGGAGCTTCTGAAGCTGATGGAAGGCGCTGATGACATCTTCTTCGTTAGCCAGATTCTCGGCTATCTCACAGAGACGGGTCTTGGCCTCAAGGTTCTTCTTGAAGTCTTCATCGCGAGCAATGCTGTTCAGACGGAGCATATCGTAGAACTGCTCTACGTAAAGCTGGTAGTTGCGCCAGAGCTCATTGGCCTTCTCTGCAGGTACGTTCTTGATCTCGCGCCACTGCTGCTGAAGGGTCTTGAACTCCTGATAGCTCTTGTTGGCCTCTTCAGGGGTGGTAATCATGGACTTGATCTTCTCGATGATGTCGAGTTTCTTGGTCAGATTCTCCTGCTTCTCTGCTTCCTGCTCCTTGAAGAGCTTGGCACGCTTCTCTTTGATAATGCCCATCTCGGCCTTGAAGGCTTCTTCGACACTATCTGGCACAATCTGATACTGTTCGGGATCGCCGCCGCCATCGATGTAAGCCTTGAGGCTGGCCTCACGCTCGGCAATGTGGAGCTTGTAGAATGCTGTCTTCAGCGCATCGACCTCTTCTTTCTGAGGGGCCTCGTCGCCATGGGCAATCTCGCGCACACGCTCTAAGATCTCTTCCTTGCTGGCATAGACCTTCTGCGGCTGCTCTTCCTTGGTTTCTACTTGAGAAGCTGGCTCTTCTGCTGGTGTCTCCACTGCCTGAGCACTTACTTCTTCTTCCTTGATTACTTCATTCTGTCCCTGTTCAAGGGCTTTTTCTTGAGAGTCCATCATTTAACTATTTAGTTATTGACTATACACTTAATGACGCAAAGCATCATCACATTTGGGGTCAAAGGTAATAAAAAGGCGTGAAATGGCAGAAGTGAAAAGTGAAAAAGTGTTTATTGTTTTATTTTTTTAACTTTTCCACTCCTACACAAGTCGCTTGCGGCGGAATAAGAGCCATGCCAACCCTGAAACGCACACTGAGAAGATGATGGCGAAGACGAATCCCCAGGGCTTGGCCTCCATACCGTTGATGAGGTTCATTCCAAACATGGAGGTGACGAGTGTGGGTATCATCATGATAATGGTGACTGAGGTGAGCGTACGCATCACGGTGTTCATATTATTGTTGATGATACTCTGGTAGGTGTTCATCGTGGATTCCAGGATGTTTGAGTAGATGCTGGTGGTCTCACGGGCCTGCGACATCTCGATGTTGACATCCTCGATCAGGTCGGCATCAAGCTCGTCGATCTGCAACTTGAACTTCAGCTTCTGCAGCAGGTTCTCGTTGCCTCGGATGGAGGTCTGGAAGTAGGTGAGTGAGTCCTGCAGGCGGCTGAGGCCGATCAGACTCTCATTGTTCACCTCCTTGTCAAGGTTGCGCTTGGCTTTATCTACCAGCATAGAGATCTGCTTCAGGCGTTTCAGATACCAGACGGCACTGGAGAGGAACAGACGGAAGATCATATCAACATGATCGGTGAAACCCTCGCCCCGCTTCTGCTGGAAGGAGAGGAAGTCGATCATCATGTTGGTCTCGTAATAACACACGGTGATGGTGACATCGCGTTTGTGGATGATACCAAGGGGCACGGTGGTATAGGGTGTACGACTGCGGATCTCCTTGACATAGGGGATACGCAGGATGATCAGCATCCAACCGTCGTCGTATTCATATCGGGCTCGCTCATCGGTATCGCTGATGTCCGACATGAAGTAATCGGGGATGTTGAACTTCTCTTCGAGTTCGTGCTGGTCTTCTTCGGTGGGGCATGTCACCTGTATCCAGCAATTGGGCTGCCACTCTGTGAGCTGGGTCAGTCCGCCTTGGGTGTTCCAGAAAGTCTTCATTGTGCTAATCCTTTTTTCGTTTGTGAAATGGTTTTAGCGGCAAAGGGATTAGCAGCCTTGCTCGCCATCCCCCGCCTTTACAAATTGTAATTGTCCGCCGGGTAATCGTCCATAATTTTGTTAATAATTTGAGTTATCGGGTGCAAAGATAATAATTAGTGAGTAAAAAAACAAATTTTTATTGAGTTTTTTGCTCGATTAATCGTATCTTTGCACCCATGGAAATAAAAACGATTTTCATCAATGCCTCTAAAATCATCTTCCCCGTTCTTTTGGGCGGGGCTATTCTATATTGGATGTATAGGGGAGAGGATTTCGGACGATTCCTGCATGTCATGACCTCTGAGATGGATTGGACCTGGATGCTCCTCTCATTCCCTTTCGGCATCCTGGCACAGATGTTTCGTGGCTGGCGATGGAAACAGACATTGGAGCCTATGGGTGAGTCGCCCAGGTCTTCAACCTGTCTCTATGCCATCTTCCTGTCATACGCTGTGAGCCTGATCATCCCACGTATCGGCGAGTTCACACGTTGTGGCGTGCTGAAGCGTTACGAGGGCATCTCCTTCTCAAAGGCTCTGGGCACTGTGGTTACTGAGCGTGCGGTAGATACTCTCATTGTCATGGGCTATTCGAGCTTGATCCTGTTGGTAGAGATGAGTACCTTCGGCACCTTCTTCCAGAAGACAGGCACCTCGATTGACCACATCCTTGACCGCTTCTCCTCGATGGGCTATATCGTCACAGCCATCTGTGCCATCGCCGCCCTCATCCTGCTCCATCTGTTGCTGAAGAACTTCTCTATATATAATAAGGTGAAGATGACCTTGAATGGCATCTGGGAAGGTGTACTCTCGTTGAAAAGGGTCAAGAACCTGCCCCTCTACCTGTTTTTCTCCATTGGTATCTGGGTGTGCTACTTCCTGCATTATTATCTCACGTTCTTTTGCTTCGACTTCACGTCGCACCTGGGTATCGGGTGTGCCCTCGTATCGTTTGTCGTAGCCAACTTTGCCGTCATCGTACCAACACCCAACGGTGCCGGCCCCTGGCACTTCGCCATCAAGACCATGCTGATTCTCTATGGTGTCGCCGATGAACAAGCCCTCTGGTTCGTGCTGATCGTCCACACCGTTCAGACCATGCTTGTCATTGCCCTCGGCATCTACGCCTGGGCTGCCCTACTATATACGAAACGTATTCAATCTAAAACGATAGTATTATGAACGAAATTCAAAATCTGAATCCAAAGTGCATTTGGAAGAACTTCTATGCACTGACACAAGTACCACGACCATCAGGACACCTGGAGAAGATCCAACAGTTCCTGCTCGATTTTGCCAAAGAAGTAGGCGTCGAGGCCTTCAAGGACCCCGCCGGAAACATCGTGATGCGCAAGCCGGCATCGGCAGGCATGGAGAACCGCAAGGGTGTCATCCTGCAGGCCCACATGGACATGGTGCCTGAGCGTGACACCGAATCGACACACAACTTCGAGACTGACCCCATCCGCCCTTGGATTGACAATGGCTGGGTGAAGGCCAAAGGTACCACATTAGGAGCCGACAATGGACTTGGCGTTGCCGCCATCATGTCTGTTATGGAGGACAAAAGTCTGAAGCACGGCCCTATCGAAGCACTCATCACCCGTGATGAGGAAACAGGCATGTTTGGTGCCAACGAACTGCCTGCCAGTGAACTGCAAGGCGACATTCTCCTGAACCTCGACTCAGAGACATGGGGTAAGTTCGTCATCGGTTCTGCCGGTGGTATCGACATTACCGCCACCCTCGACTACCAGGAGGTAGATACCGATCCTGAGGATGCTGCCGTACTGGTGACACTGAAAGGACTGCGCAGCGGTCATAGCGGTCTGGAGATTCACGAAGGCCGCGCCAATGCCAACAAGCAACTGGTACGCTTTGTCCGCGAGGCCATCGAGCAGTTGGATGCCCGTCTGACATCATGGCATGGTGGCAAGGTGCGCAACGTCATTCCCTATAAAGCAGAAGCCTTGCTGACGCTGCCGAAGGAGAACGTGGAAGCCCTCGGAGAACTGGCAGAAGACTGGCTGGCCGAACTCAACAGCCAGTTTAAGGGCATTGAGACAGGCATTAAGTTCTATGTGGAACGTGTGGAAACTCCTGCCAAGCAGGTACCCGTTGAAATTCAAGACAACCTCATCGATGCCATTTACGCCTGTCACGATGGCGTAGTACGCATGATACCTTCTTACCCCAGCGTAGTAGAGACCTCGTCAAATCTGGCCATCATTGACATCGAGGATGGACACTCCGTTTTCAAGATCTTGGCTCGCTCGAGTCGCGAGGATATGAAAGACTACATTGTCAAGATGCTGGAAAGCTGCTTTAACATGGCTGGCATGAAGGTAGAGACCGCAGGCTCATACAGTGGCTGGGATCCCAACCCCGACTCAGAAATCCTACACCTGCTGCTGAAGGACTACAAGAAGTTGTTCGGCCTTGACGGCATCATCCAGGTGGACCACGCAGGTTTGGAGTGCTCGGTCATTCTGGGCAAGTATCCCAATCTCGATGTCGTCTCATTCGGACCTACCATGAAGTCGCCTCACACCACTAGTGAGCGTGCCCTCATCGCAACGGTTGAGCCTTTCTGGCAGCTACTGAAGAAGACCCTCGAAGACATTCCCAGGAAGGAATAAAACTTGACACGTGTCAATGAAATGATACTTTTTATGCCTTTTTTGAATCAAAATGTTGCCTGTGTGCGTAAACAATCGTACCTTTGCATCGTCAAAAGACAAACAGGATAACAAATTAACGATTAGAGAAAGGAAATTAAGTATGACAGTATTATTTATGGTTTCATTTGTCGTTGCAGTATGTATTGCTGAGGCCGTGAAGGTAAATAACGACATGAATTTAGGTGTTAAGTAACGAAAGTTAAGTTAGAAGAAAGCATAGTAAAAGCGGACTGGATGTGAATCTGGTCCGTCTTTTTTTTGTAGATTATTTGGAAAATCTCTCACTTATTCGTAACTTTGCAGCCATGAAGCAAGTAAGACCCAAGAAGAATCTCGGTCAGCATTTTCTGACCGACTTGAATATTGCCAAGGCGATAGCTGATACCGTAGATGCCTGTCCTAATATCCCTGTGCTTGAAGTGGGACCTGGTATGGGTGTGATGACGCAGTTTCTTGTTGAGAAGCCGCGTCCATTCAAGGTGGTGGAGATCGATCGTGAGTCAGTGGACTACCTGAAGGCGACTCTCTTTCGGGAGCGGGAAGCCCCAATCATCGAAGGCGACTTCCTCAGGATGGATCTGAACGAGGTGTTCGGCGGACAGCAGTTTGTGTTGACGGGTAACTATCCTTATGATATCTCCTCGCAGATTTTCTTTAAGATGCTTGATAATAAAGATCTGATCCCTTGTTGTACTGGTATGATCCAGCACGAGGTGGCAGTACGTATGGCGTCTCAGCCTGGTAATAAGCAATACGGCATTCTGTCGGTGCTGATTCAGGCATGGTATCATGTGGACTATCTCTTCACTGTGGAACCTGGTGTGTTTAATCCACCGCCCAAGGTGCAGAGTGCCGTGATTCGCATGACACGTAACGAGGTGACAGATCTGGGCTGCGATGAACAACTCTTCCGTCGAGTGGTAAAGACAGTGTTCAACCAGCGTAGAAAGATGTTGCGCGTCTCATTGAAACAGATTCTGCCTGCAGATGCTTCAATTTTCACTGCTCAGGCCTCACTTCTCACCCGGCGTCCTGAACAACTTTCTATCCCGGAATTTGTGGAATTGACCAATCTCGTGGGGGAGGACTTGAAGGAGATTTAGGGCTGTTATCGAACACAATCACAGTGTGTTCGTACACAACCGATTGATTTAAATCAAAAGAAGTGTACTTTTACAATAAAAAAGTCCCAAAACTATTGTGGGTTAAAAAAAACGTCGTACCTTTGCAGTGTCAAAAGACAAAAGATACTTCAATAGAATCACAAACACGAGGTATTAGTTAAGTAAAGATAGAATTTAGGTTTTAGTTAGAGTTAATAGTTAGATTTTAGTTTTAGGTTTATTATTTTGATTGGCAATAGGTTTTTTCTAAGGTGTTAGAAAGATTTGCTAGTAAGGATAACAGACGCAGTGGTGACACTCCGTTTCTTTCAGAAAAGGTTTTTAGTTATTCATAGATTGTTGGCGCCGCCCTTGAGTCGTTGATGACCCTTGAGCGGCTTTTTTTTGTCTATTTACATCGTACAGTCTTGACGATTTTCTTCTTAACAGGTATCTTCTTTTCTTGTTTGGGCTGGGGGAGATCCTTTGTCACTGTAGCTTTTAGAATCCTGATATCTTCCAGTGGACGATCGTTCTTGTCAGTCTCTACTGCTTGTATCTTCTCTACGATATCAAGACCTTCAACCACTTCGCCAAAAACGGTATATTGTCCGTCGAGATGAGGGGCACCGCCTATGGTCTTATATACCTCCAGCATTTCGGGTGTCAGCTTTACCTGACCTTGGGTGGCAGAGTCGAGCTTCTCCTGAATCTTAGCTAACTGCATGTCGTTGCGCACCTTTCCCCAGACAATATAGAACTGACAGGCTGAAGAACGACGTTCAGGATTTACTTTTTCACCCTCACGCGCCATTGCTACAGCACCACGACGATGGAAAATCTGCGGCAAACGGAACTCTGCTTCGATGGTATAGTCGAAGTCGCCAGTACCTAACAGCTGTCCTGGTTTGGCATGCTTACTATTGGTGTCACCACTCTGAATCATAAAGTCCTTGATGACCCGATGGATGAGCAACGAGTCGTAGATACCCATCTTCGTCATCTTCAGGAAGTTGTCGCGGGTCTGTGGCGTCTCGTCGTAAAGGGCGATGCGGATATTACCTGCAGTGGTTTCAAACAGTACCTCAGTATTCTTGGTCTGAGCGAACATCACTGAGGGGAATAAAGATACTGTGAGGACAAATCCCCATAGAAAATGCTTTGTTTTAGTCATCATATCTATCAACTATTAACTTTCAGTTTCTCTGTCCAGCTTCCTTTGAACAGTCGTGTCAGGAAACAGCAGCCTCGGAAGATGAGTTCAATAGCCATTGCCGTCCACACACCTTTCAAGCCATATTTCGGTGCAAGACCTGCTGCCAAGGTGAGACGGACAAACCACATGGAACATAGACTGATAGCTGCTGGAATCAGTGTGTCACCTGCTCCGATGAAGATGCCGTTCACGACGATAGAGGCTGCAAACATCGGTTCTGCCCAAGCCTCAATGCGAAGCACCTCTGTACCGAGGGAGATCACCTCTTCAACGGGTGACATGATGCCCATCAGCTGTGGAGCAAAGATCCACATCAGCACACCCATCAACGTCATCACCGAGATGCCTAACCCAACAGACAATCGGGCAAAGGAGCGTGTTAGTAGTTTCTGGCCTGCGCCAATGCCTTGTCCTACAAGGGTGGTGGCAGCTTCAGCAATGCCGTAGCCAGGCATGTAACAGAGACTCTCTACTGTGATAGCCAAGGAATGTGCGGCAATGGCAATGGTGCCAAGGGGTGCCACAATCAATGTACTTACAATCTGGGCACCACCCATCAGCATGTGCTGCAATCCCATGGGGGCTCCAATCTTGACAGCGGTGCTCACAGTGTCTATTCTTGGCTTGAAGGATCCGGGACGTCCCTTGAGTGAAAGCATCTTCGACTTCACCAGCAGGAAATAGAGCATCAGACAGGCTGTCACCAGCATGGCAAGTCCTGTGCCTATGGCAGCCCCCGTCACTCCCAGATTCATCACGTATATAAAGATGTAGTTGAACACCACATCCATCAGACACATGCAGATATTAAGGACAGAGGGAATCTTCATGTTGCCGGAACACTTCAGCATCGAACCAGCCAGACCTTCTGCCTGGAAGAAAATGCCGCAGAAGGCAAAGATAGCAAAGTAAAGTGAGGCATCATGGGCTATCTCTGCACTGCCGCCGAGCCAATAGGGGAGGAAGGGTGAGATGCCGATACCAATGGTTGTCATCATCAGTGACCATATGAGACAGCAGATCAGTGATTGACGAAGTACACGACGAGCTGCCTCAAAGTCGTTGGCACCAATGAAGTGCGCCACTTGTACGGAAAAGCCCAGCGACGCTGCATGCGACAGTCCGCCCATCAGCCACCCGGTGGTCTCTACGAGTCCGATAGCCGCAGATGCCCTGGCACCAAGATGTCCCACCATCGATGCATCGATGAAAAACATCACGGTGGCGGATATCTGGGCCAGAATGCTGGGGATACTCAACTGAGTAATCAGGGCCAGCTTCTCACGACCCGTCATCGCTTTACCTTCTCGGATATAGGAGAGGAGCAGTTCGCTGTTCTTTACTTTCTTCATTCAAAAAAAGCCCCGCAATCTGCGAGGCTTTAACATGTTTGTGATTACTTACGAAGACCGAGGGCCTTAATGATAGCACGGTAGCGGTTGATGTCCTTGTTGTAAAGGTACTTCAGCAACTTACGGCGCTTACCAACGAGCATCGTCAGTGAACGAGCTGTGTTGTGGTCCTTGTGATTCTTCTTCAGGTGCTCTGTCAGGTGAGAGATGCGGTAAGAGAAAAGAGCAATCTGTGCCTCTGCAGAACCAGTGTCAGTGGTGCTCTTGCCATACTGACCGAAGATCTCTTCCTTCTTGGCTTTGTCTAAATACATAATTTAAAATGTGATTAATTGTTTTGCAATAACATCTTTCAGACGTGTGTTCCTGCCTAATCACTGGTGGTTGACGTCATCAAATGCTTCGGATTTTCCGAAATGCGGGTGCAAAGGTACGAATAATTTGAATAAATACCAAATATTTCCAAAAAAAGTTGTACCTTTGCACCCGTTTTTATATTAATAGGTATGCAGGATATCAGAAATATCGCAATTATTGCGCATGTCGATCATGGTAAGACCACATTGGTCGATAAGATGATGCTGGCTGGAAATCTCTTCCGTGAGGGACAGAATCTCAGCAATCAAGTGTTGGATGCTAACGATCTGGAGCGTGAGCGTGGTATCACCATTCTCTCGAAGAACGTGAGCATCAATTGGAAAGGAACGAAGATTAACATTATTGATACCCCAGGTCACTCAGATTTCGGTGGCGAGGTGGAGCGTGTGCTGAACATGGCAGACGGCTGTCTGTTGCTGGTGGATGCCTTCGAGGGTCCGATGCCTCAGACACGTTTCGTACTTCAGAAGGCACTTCAGATTGGTCTGAAACCCATCGTGGTTGTCAACAAGGTGGATAAGCCTAACTGTCGTCCTGAAGAGGTCTATGAGATGGTGTTCGACCTGATGTTCTCACTGAATGCCACAGAGGATCAGCTGGACTTCCCCGTTGTATATGGTTCTGCCAAGAACGGTTGGATGGGTGAAGACTGGAAGAAGCCTACTGACAACATCACTTATCTGCTGGATAAGATTGTGGAGGTGATTCCTGCCCCTAAGCAGATAGAAGGTACCCCTCAGATGCTTATTACATCACTCGACTATTCAAGTTATCAGGGACGTATCGCCGTAGGTCGCGTACATCGTGGTTCCTTGAAAGACGGTATGCAGGTAACGATAGCCCATCGTGATGGTAAGATGGAGAAGACGAAGATCAAGGAGCTCCACACCTTCGATGGTATGGGCCATATCCGTACCGATGAGGTGGAGTGTGGTGATATCTGTGCTGTTATTGGACTGGATAAATTTGAGATTGGCGACACCATTTGTGATTTCGAGAATCCAGAGCCGCTGCCTCCTATTGCTATCGACGAGCCTACGATGTCGATGCTCTTTATGATCAACGACTCTCCCTTCTTTGGTAAGGAGGGTAAGTTTGTGACCTCGCGCCATATCAACGACCGTCTGGAGAAGGAACTTGAGAAGAACCTTGCACTGCGTGTGGAGCCGTTTGAGGACTCTACGGATAAGTGGATTGTCTCTGGTCGTGGCGTGCTGCACCTCTCTGTATTGGTGGAGACGATGCGTCGTGAGGGTTATGAGTTGCAGGTGGGTCAGCCTCAGGTGATCTATAAGGAGATCGACGGCGTGAAGCACGAGCCGGTAGAAGAGCTAACCATCAACGTGCCCGAGGAGTTCTCTTCGAAGATGATCGATATGGTAACCCGTCGTAAGGGTGAGATGACCTCGATGGAGAGTCAGGGTGAACGTGTGAATATCGAGTTTGATATCCCCTCTCGTGGTATCATCGGTCTGCGTACCAATGTGCTGACAGCCAGTCAGGGTGAGGCTATCATGGCCCATCGTTTCAAGGAGTATCAGCCGTATAAGGGTGAGATTGAGCGTCGTGTGAATGGTTCAATGATCTCTATGGATACGGGTAATGCTTTTGCCTACGCCATCGATAAATTGCAGGATCGTGGTAAGTTCTTCATCGATCCGGGCGAGGATGTCTATATGGGACAGGTAGTAGGTGAGCACGTGCATGACAACGACCTGGTGGTGAATGTGTGCAAAGCTAAGCAGCTCACCAACGTGCGTGCCTCAGGTACTGACGAGAAAGCCCGAATCATTCCAAAGACAGTGATGTCGCTGGAGGAATGCCTGGAGTATATCAAACAGGATGAGCTGGTGGAGGTCACGCCGAAGTCCATGCGTATGCGTAAGACCATCCTGGATCATGATCAGCGTAAAAAGGCCACGATTAAGCGAGTATAGAGTCAAATAGATTTACTCTATCGAGCGTGAGTGGGCTCGGCCGTAGGTCAAGGCAAATAAAGTATAATCAATAATCCCCAGCCATTTGGTTGGGGATTATTGTTTAAGCGTCGGCAAAGACTTTGCCGTCTTCAAGGGTAATCTGGAGCTTGGTATATTCGCAGTGGAAATCGTTCTGCAGGCGATCCAGATAGCGGGCACTTTCCCATTTACACATGGGGAGATCGTGAAGCAGATAGTTGCCGCAAGCCTCTGGACGGGTGGCGGGCACTTCCGTCTGCGTGAGAATCCACTGGAGACACGCGATGGTGAGGCGTCGCATGTCCTCTACGGTATAAGTTCCCGTCATGATGATATACATACCTGTGAGGCATCCCATAGGTCCCACATACACCACATCTTCTTTTGCTTCAGAATTACGGAACCAGGTAGCCATCAGATGTTCCAGACTGTGCATAGCAGCTGGCGCTACGGCGGGCTCCTTGTTGGGCTCTGTGATACGCAGGTCGAATGTTGTGAATCCCTTATCCTCACGTGATACGTATATACCTGGCTTCAAGTGGGTATGATCGATAGTGAAACTCTGAATGACTTCCATATTTTTACCTTTTTACTTTTTACCTTTCAAAGACTTTCGATGAATGTTCTGGTGGTGTAGAATGACTTCTCAGCGGCAGTGTCCCAGAAATTGTGATACATCGAGGCATCGGTGTCGCGAAGCGGAATATCACTGATCACACGGAACGAGATAAAGGGCACCTTATAGATATAGCACACCTGCGCGATGGCGCACGACTCCATGTCAACGGCTTTTGCCTCAGGGAAGTGACCTACGATCTCACGCATCTTGTCCTTCGAATCCACAAACCAGTCGCCTGTAACAATAAGACCAGGCTTTGCACCTGCCTTCTGTGCCTTCTCAAGCAGATAGGGATCGGCTTGATAGCGTGCTGGCAACCCCTGTACCTGTCCATAGATAGTTGTCTCGTCGATGGCCTTGCCACAATACACATCGTGATAGGTCAGCTCAGAACTCACTACCACATCCTGCAGATTGATATCGTCGCCATTGCCGCCTGCACAGCCACTTGAGATGATGACGTCGGGTTTGTACTGGCGGATCATTTCTACAGCCTGTATGGCTGCATTCACGGTGGCGATGCCGCTCTTCTGCAGAATCACCTTGTCTTCGGGGAACAACGGACGGAGCTGTTTCAGTTCCTTTTCCATTGCTACAATCATTCCTATTTTCATAATTGTTATATGTGTTTGAGGGGTTTAACTTCTACTGACCTGTAAGCCCTTTGTGGAGAGCGACATCTCTACAAAACGGGCATTACGGTTCTGACGGTTCTCGTTGAGAATCTGTTTGATACGGGCTGCTGCTTCAGGATCCTTCGCTATCATGTAAAGATAACCGCCACCACCTGCACCTGGTAACTTGTAACCCAGACAGAGGTCGTCGATCAAGTTGGTGAGCTGCTGGATGGCTGCAGGATTGGTGCCGCTGTCGAGCAACTGGTTCTGTTGCCATGTGTTGCGCATGAGCAGACCTATGCGCTGGAAATCAACACATTGGATAGCCTCGTACATCTCCATCGTGTGGGCTTTCATTTCACGGAGCAGTTGTAGTTCCTCACCATGATTCAGGAACATACGGCGCACAATCTCTGCCAGAATTTGTTTGGCAGTGCGGGTGATGCCTGTATAATAAAGCAGATGACAGGGGTGATATTCGGGTTGTGTCCATAGGTCGTTGGGGAGCCAGCGCACCTGCGGACTCTGATCAAAGCCTTTATCTGTCTGAAGCAGTTTCACACCTCCGAAGACTCCGCCAAACTGATCCTGCCAACCACCTCCTGTAGTGAGCATCTGCTCCAGCATCAGGGTGCGACGACCAATCTCATTCTTATCCCAGCCTAACCCGCAGAAATCGCTGAGGGCTCCGAGAACCGTTGCTGCCAGAATGCTGGAAGTGCCTAATCCGCTGCCGGCAGGGATGGCTGAGAGCAACGTGAGTTCCAGTCCGCCTCCGAAGGCTTCGAGTTGTTGCATCTTGAAGCCTGCGAGTACGAGTGCAGCCTTGGGGATAGAGAAGGGGGAACCCACATGCATGAAGTCGGTGAGTTGTTCATCGGTCTCTACCACCTCAACGGCACCAAGGTCAATGCTACGCAGTACGATCCGTGGCTCATGCGTCGGACGGATAAAGGTCTGGAGTGGAGGCTGTCCGTTGAGCTCGATGGCGAAGTTGATAACATTGCCGCCTTCCATCAGACAATAGGGCGGGGTATCGGTCCAACCACCTGCAATGTCGATACGTACAGGGGAGCGTCCCCATACAATCTGATCATCAGCCACGCAACGTGTAGGTAATGGCATTGAACTGTTCTGCTGTGAGAGCAGTCCTTCACGAAGCAGGGCAAAGGCCTTATCGCTATCACCACGGAACATGGCGTCGTGGATGCGGGTCATCAGGGGCGCATCGTCGGTAAGTGGCGGTGGAAGGGGTATGTTGCCTTTCTGGAATTGGGTGGCGGCATCGGCTAAGTCGAGCTGGTAGAATACGCTGTGTCGCCAGTTGTGAGCCATTGCACTCCAGTTCTGCTGTTGGAATGCCTCCCGCTGTGCAAAGAGTCGGCGCAGGTTGGCACGTTCCGCCAACTCGTTGCTGTTCACTGGCTCGTCAATGCGGTAACGGCGTATCTCATAATCGGATTCGCCTACAGGTACGACATCGATACACTCACCAGGTGCCAGACTGATGTCCCAGTCGTTCTTAGGTACACCCGTAATCACATGGTCATGGGTGAGTGTCCAACGGGAACCGATATGGCTGTTTTCTATCCATATATTCGTGTTCTCCTCAGTGAAGGAGATGTCTGTTTTCGCATTCTGAACAAAGATAGAGGGATGCGGCTTACGATCGAAGTGCATGATCTCGCGCTGATCGTTCACTAAGTTCTGGATGCGTAGGGTAGAGGAGATCATCTCGCGTGAGGTACCGAAATGGTAGAACTCTCCACCCCCAAGTGGCAAGATGGCAACGCTGAGTTGGGAGATAGCATCATCGGGCATCGTGGGATCAGTACCAAGGGCACAACCGAACTCGCTGTAGAGATCGTAGGTATGTAGCGCTTTCTCGTTGGCACCACTATGCGCCATGAGGAGCTGAACCGCTTTGTCGCTTAAGAGCCATACACCGATATCGGTCAGATAATAGTGATCTTTCTGCAACTCTCCCAGTGTCTGTACCGATGGCTTCTGCAGCATCTGCTTCAGAACCGTAGGCGACTGACGACTGCTGACAAACACGCCGTGATTCTTGGCGACGGAGGCGTCGAGCCATAGTCCATAACAGATCACATCTGCCTCAGGGATAGGCTGTAAAGGTTGGGTGGCACGGATGAGCACATCACCGCTGACAATCATCGTATGGATGTTGTCAGGAGCCTTTGCCATCATCTTCTCATACAGAGGCAGTTGTACGCTGAGCAGATTCTGGGATAGCTTCTGGCCACGTTCCCAACGGAAGACGGGAAGTGGCATGAGCACCTTTCCGGAGACTGCATAGCTGGGCAGTCGTTTGCTTTGTCCGCCGGCATGAATCAGAATACGTTTCTCCTTAGAGAGCCATTCCTCGAAAGAGTTGCTCTCTTCACGTCTCCAGGCTTCCTGAAGGAGCCAGGTAGTACCACCGCCACTACCCAGTCGGTGACCAACAGGATCACAGGCGCAGAAATAATCCTCTGCATCCAGTCCTGTCACATCGTGAAAGGGCTCTACCAGATTCGGCGGCAGTGATAATAGCTTCTTCATTTCTTCCGTCTGAATTGACTTACTATCACATAAACGATGATCAGCAGTAGGATGGCGAAGGCGATATAGGCAACGGTCTCCGTCATGTTCACTGACTTCGGGAAGAAGGCCAGCTTTACCTGATGCTGACCAGGCTCAATGTGGATGGCACGCAGGATATAGTTCACACGACCTAACTCCACATTCTGTCCATCGACGGTTGCCGTCCATCCCGGATAGTAAATCTCGGAGAAGACAAGTACACCGCCCTTGCCCGTATTGACATCGTAGGTAAGGCGATTGGGCTCATAGCTGGTGATCTTGACGATGCTGGCAGTATCTTGTACAGCAGCCTCGCCCAACTGCGTCTTAAACTTCTCGTCGGCTACAGCCTGATGGCGCAGGTCTATCTTGCCGACAGCCTCTATCTCTTCATTTGCATTCTTGACATAAGAAATCTGATCCACCATCCATGCATTACCATAGACATATGGATTCTGAATGGGTACGGTCTGACCGCCCTGAAGTGGGAAGATAAAGTACTTCGTGTTGAGCATGTTGAGCACAGGACAGATACTGTCGCCGTTCACTTGCGTCATGTCTCCATTTGCCTCAGCCACAGCCCCGAAGATACGTTGCATCTCAGGACTGATATAGGTCTCAATCATCTCCTGATAGCGGCGCAGTTTGGCAGCATGGTAACCGCCGATGCTCTTGTGGTAGTAGCTGGTCTCATTCTCGTTGAAGGTGTTCGAGGCGAGATTCAATACACGATAGTCAAGGGCTGTATCACGCAGGATGAGCTCATCGGTCTGAGTCTTCTCCTGTGGTGTCTCACGCTCTGATTTCGGCACGAACATCTCATCGTTGAGATATCGCTTGTTTACCGTCCAAAGATCTACCAGACACAACACCAGAAGGATGCCAATGGTATATTCCTTTTTCAGTTTTCCGTAGAGGCACGCCAGCAGGATACCTGTACCAGCCAGGATGATATAGAACGAGCGCATGGCATCGGCAGTAAACACAGCCTGGCGCATCTCTGTCAGGTTGGTGATAAGCGGTTGGATATGTTCTGCGGGGAGACTCTGCAAGGCACGCATCTCACTGGAGGAAATGAAACTGTCGAAGAAGAACGACGGCATCAGCGCAAACAACAGGGCGACACCACCTGTCAAGACAAAGCTGACAATCAGTGGCATCTTTAGTTTCTCCTTTGTCACCTCTCCGCTGAAAATCTCTTTCAGTGCCAGCATCGCCAATAGCGGAATCGTGAATTCTGCAATCACAAGGATTGACGCCACCGTGCGGAACTTGGCATACATCGGCACATAGTCGAGGAAGAAGTCTGTGAAGCCCATGAAGTTTCGTCCCCATGAGAGGAGGATAGACAGGATGGTAGCAGCCAAGAGTGCCCATTTCACAGGTCCTTTTACGATGAAGAGTCCTAAGATGAAGAGCATCATCACAAAAGCACCCACATATACAGGTCCGCTGGTACCTGGCTGTTCGCCCCAGTACTGGCCTATCTGCTGGTAGATAGACTCATAGTTGGGATCGGCTTTCTCCATCGCGATCTTGCTCTCGCTCATAGGCACGGAAGCGCCACCTTTGGTGTTAGGCACCAGCAGCGTCCAGGTCTCATCGATACCGTAGCTCCATTGTGTGATATAGTCGCGCTCCAGTCCGCTACTGGTCTGGTTGGCTGAGTTCTTCTTCACCAGTTCACTCTTGCCGCGCATCGACTCCTGACTGTACTGCCAGGTGTGATAGAGATTCGAGAGGTTGATGCAGACACCGATAGCGGCACCTGCGAGACATATGCCAGTGGCCTTGGCAAACTGCGCCAGTTGCTTTTTCTGGATGGCTTCCACCAACCAGGCGATAAAGAGGAATAGAATGATGAACAAATAATAATAGGTCATCTGCACATGGTTGGCATTGATCTCGAATGCGGTGAAGATAGCCGTAAGCACAAATCCCCATAGGTATTTTCCCCGGTAGGCCAGCACAAGTCCGGCAATCATCGGTGGCAGATAGGCCAGTGCCCATACCTTCCAGATATGTCCGGCTGCGATGATAATCAGGAAATAGGTAGAGAAGGCCCAGATGATGGAACCTAATGCCGCCAGATGCTGACGGAAGTCGAAGGCGCGCAACAGGATATAGAAGCCGAGCAGATAGGCAAAGACGAACCATACGTTTTCCGGTAACCAGAGATGATAGGCGTCAACAGCCTTTGTCAGCAGGTTGGTAGAACCATACGATGGTGCCATCTGGTAAGTGGGCATACCACCGAAGAGGGCATTGGTCCATCGGCTGCGCTCACCCGTCTTTTGCAGATATTCAATACCCTCCTGGCCAGCACCGCGTCCTGCGGAGGCATCGTGGCGATAGAGGATGCGCCCCTCAATGTCGGCAGGGAAGAAATAAGCAAAGGCCAAGACGGCAAACAACAGCACTGCCAATATATCAGGCAGGCATTTCTTTAGTAATGTCATAACTTGCAAGTTTTCTATTTTGTGTGCAAAGTTACAAATTTTTGGGCTTTCTCAAGGCATCTTCACGGTTTTTTTGTAATTTTGCAGCAAATTATGGAAGAAACGATTATTACAAGTACCCAGAATGCGAAGGTAAAGCATGTGGTGGCCCTTCAGCAGAAGTCAGCTTTGCGGCGCAAAGAAGGCCTCTTTGTCGTAGAAGGGCGTCGAGAGCTGATGCATTGTCTGGAAGCAGGCTATGAGGTAGCAGAGCTCTTTGTCCTAGTCGATCGAGCCCCCCTAGACAGCCTAGCCAGCCTATCCAGCCTATCCCTCACCGTTACCCCCCAAGTTTATGAGAAGATGGCCTATCGTGGCAGTACAGAGGGCGTGATAGCTGTGGTTCGCGAGAAACATCTCTCGTTGGATGACCTGCAGCTCAGTAAAGCCCCCCTCGTCATGGTACTCGAGCGGGTAGAGAAGCCGGGCAATCTCGGTGCAGTGCTTCGTAGTGCCGATGCGGCAAAGGCTGATGCCGTGATTGTCTGTGATCCGCTCACCGACCTTTATAATCCCAACCTGATCCGTTCCAGCATAGGGGCTATCTTCAGTGTGCCCTGTGTAGCTTGTTCTTCAGAGGAATGTATTGCTTTCCTGAAGGCGCGTGGCATACAGATACTGACTGCGCAACTGCAGGATTCCAGTCTCTATTACGATACGGATATGCAGCGCGGTACAGCCATTGTCATGGGGACGGAATCCACAGGTCTTACCGACCAATGGCGGCAGGCTGCCGATGCCCATATACGCATTCCGATGTTGGGACAGCTCGACTCGCTGAATGTCAGTGTCAGTGCGGCTATTCTCTTGTTTGAGGCCGTGCGCCAGCGTCAGTCTAAATAAATGTGTGATAGATATGGATTTTCGTACAATCGTTGATATTCCTTTACCTGATTTCAGGATTGGTCCTTGCGAGTTATTACTCTTCGTGGGCTCGTGCTTTGCTGATGCTATCGGGCAGCGTTTCCTCGAGGAGAAGTTCAGGGCCATCGTCAATCCCTATGGCGTGATGTATAACCCCGCTTCCATCCTGCATACCGTGCAGCGGCTGGTGGCTGATGCGGCAGATCTGAAATCAGTGAAAGTGGCTTTCCTCACATTAGGCACCAATCATGTGTATCGTCTGAAAGAGACGGGCGAGATTGTGGATAACTGTCAGAAGCGCCCTCAGTCGCTCTTTCAGGAAGAAGCGCTCTCGGTAGATGAATGTGCCGACTATCTTCAGCAAACGGTCGATGTTCTCCACCAGCAGAATCCGGAGATGCGTATAGTGCTGACTGTCAGTCCTATCCGCTATCGTAAATACGGCTATCACGGTTCTCAGCTGTCTAAGGCCACGCTGCTGTTGGCTACCCAAAAGGTGGATGCAGATTATTTCCCTGCATACGAGATCGTAAACGATGAGTTGCGCGACTATCGCTTCTACAAGGAAGATATGCTGCACCCCTCTGATCAGGCGGTGACTTATATCTGGGAACGCTTCACTGACAGCTATCTGAGTGATGAGGCGAAACAGTTCCTGAAGGAGTGGGCATCTCTGAAAGCGGTGCTGAATCATAAGCCCTTCGACCCTGAATCGGAAGAATATCAGGCACTGATAGATAAAACTATGTTAAAAGTAGGTGAATTGCAGAAAAAATACCCTAACTTTGCATTCTAAAACAAAACAAAAATAGAAATGAAATACTCGATTGAGAAGATTACAACGCTTATTGGAGCACGACGCATCGGTGAGGCTGATGCGCAGATTGGCTGGTTGCTGATCGACAGCCGTTCGCTTTGTTTCCCTGAGGAGACCTTGTTCTTTGCACTGAAGTCAGCCCGTAATGACGGCCATAAATATATCGAAGACCTATACCGTCGGGGTGTCCGCAACTTCGTGGTGGAAGCCAAGGGCATCCTGGAGTTCTGTAAAACAGGTACAGAACAAATGCCCGATGCCAATTTCCTGATTGTACCCTCGCCACTGGCTGCGCTCCAACGATTGGCGGAGCGCCATCGTGATGAGTTCAATATGCCTATCGTGGGTATCACAGGCTCTAATGGCAAGACGATGGTCAAGGAGTGGCTCTATCAGTTGTTGTTACCCTCCCAGAAGATTGTGCGCTCACCTCGCAGCTATAACTCCCAGATTGGTGTACCCCTTTCCGTATGGCTGCTCAACGAGCAGACGGAGATCGGTATCTTTGAGGCTGGTATCAGTCAGCCTGGCGAGATGATGGCCTTGCGTGATATCATCCAGCCCACCATCGGCGTGCTGACATCATTAGGTGCGGCTCATCAGGAGAACTTCCGCTCCATGGAGGAGAAGTGCATGGAGAAGCTGGAACTGATGCACGACACAGAGGCGATGGTGTATTGCTCTGACAACGACATCGTGAGCCGTTGTATCCGTCGCTTGCAGTATAAAGGAGAGAAGATCGCCTGGTCGCAGTGTGATGAGCAGGCCGCTTTCTTTGTGAAGAACATAGAGAACAAGGGTCAGACCACGCGTATCACCTATATCTGGCAACAGGAGGAGAACATGTTCGACATCCCGTTTATCGATGAGGCTTCTATCGAGGACACCATCACCTGTGCCGTGGTGGCTTTGCGCCTTGGACTGACACCTGATCAGTTGGCTAACCGCATGCCGAAGTTGGAGCCTGTAGCGATGCGCCTGGAGGTGAAGGAAGGCCAGCGCGGATGTCTGTTGATCAACGACTCGTATAACAGTGACATCAACTCGCTGGATATCGCTCTCGACTTCATGAACCGTCGTGAGTCGAAACGGGTACTGAAGAAGACGCTCATCTTGAGTGATATGTTCCAGACGGGTACGACGCCTGAGGCGCTCTATGCCCAGGTGAGCGATCTGGCTGTGAAGCGTGGCATCGAGAAGTTTATTGGCATCGGCACCGAACTGATGGCGCAGGCCGATAAGATTCAGATTGCCGACAAGCAGTTCTTCGCCAGCGTGCCCCATTTCCTGTCGAGTGATGCCTTTACAGGTCTGCATAACGAACTGATCCTGCTCAAGGGTGCCCGTCCCTTCGGCTTCGATCTCATTACGGAGCAGTTAGAGCAGAAGGTGCATGAGACCATCCTTGAGGTGAACCTGAATGCGGTGGTGGATAACCTGAACCACTTCCGCTCGTTCCTGCATCCCGATACGAAGATGGTGTGCATGATCAAGGCCGATGCCTATGGTGCTGGTGCTGTGGAGATCGCCAAGACTTTGCAGGATCACCGTGTAGATTACCTCGCTGTGGCTGTGGCTGATGAGGGTGTCACGCTCCGTAAGGCTGGCATCACGGCAAATATCATGGTGATGAATCCTGAGATGACGGCCTTTAAGACCATGTTCGACTATGATCTGGAGCCTGAGGTCTATTCCTTCCGCCTGTTGGATGCGCTCATCAAGGCGGCTCGTAAGGAGGGTATCACAGGTTGGCCCGTACATATCAAGTTGGATACTGGCATGCATCGTCTGGGCTTTGATCCTGAGCAGGATATGTTCAAACTGATCGACCGTCTGAAGCACCAGACGGCTATCATCCCACGTTCGGTATTCAGCCATTTCGTGGGGTCTGACAGCGACGACTTCGATGCGTTCTCGGCTTGTCAGTTTAAACTCTTCGATGAGGGTAGTCAGCAGTTGCAGGCTGCATTCTCTCATAAGATTCTCCGCCACATGGACAACTCTGCGGGCATCGAGCACTTCCCGGAGCGCCAGATGGATATGTGCCGCTTAGGCATCGGACTCTATGGCGTTGACCCGCGTGATAACCGTATGCTCTCTACCGTCTCTACACTGAAGACCACCATCCTTCAGATGCGTCATGTGCCTGCTGGCGAGACGGTGGGCTATAGCCGTAAGGGGAGGATAGAGCGCGACTCCGTGATTGCCGCTATACCTATCGGCTATGCCGATGGACTGAACCGTGGACTTGGCAACCGCCGCTGCTACTGTCTGGTGAACGGTCAGAAGGCTCCCTATGTGGGTAACATCTGTATGGATGTGGCGATGATCGACGTGACGGATATCCCCTGTCAGGAGGGCGATCAGGTGGAGATCTTCGGCGAGCACTTGCCCGTTACCGTGCTCAGCGATGTGCTCGGCACCATTCCCTACGAGGTACTGACAGGTGTCTCCAACCGTGTCAAGCGCGTCTATTTTCAGGATTAAATCATCTTTGTTACTTACTTATTCGTATCTCTGCAGAGCTGGAGGCGTTAGGTCTGAAGCCTCGCATGCGGGTTCTCCCCCCTAAGTGAGTTTTGAAATGTGGTACCTTTGCATTGTCGGAAGGAATTCTGCGGGATTTAATTCTGGAACTTTTTGCATTTAAATGTAGCAAGTGCTGGATTTAATTCCAGAAAATACACCTCCGAAAAGGTAACTGATTGTTTAACACTTTAAAAATTTTAACGACATGGCACTGAAAGTAAAAGCCACGGCTGCTCGAAGCGTTGCGTAAGCGTTACCCCCGTGCCCTGATCGTAGGGCATCGCGACCTCAGTCACGACCGCGACTGCCCCTGCTTCGATGGGGTGAAGGAGTTCGCCGATTGGAATAAATTGTAAAGCACAGAGATGCTGAGTATAAAAAAACTCAGTATCTCTGCGTTTTTTTTGTTTGTTTCAGAAAAAAGCACTACCTTTGCAACGTTTTTGATTAAAACTGTAAAATATAGGAATTATGAAAAAGTTGTATGTGTATGTACTGGTCATTCCGATGATCATGTCAATGATTGCATGTGGAGAGAAGACAAAGTCTAATCCAGAAGTTGATTCGCTAAAAAATGCCTTGAACGACAAATATGCGGAGATGAGTGAAATGGATCTGTTTCTTGATGTTGTCAATGCAAGTATGGATAGCGTGCTCGATCTCGACGGCAGCGTCCTGCGCAGTGTGGGCGAATCGAACCTTTCAAAGAAAGAGCAGATCAAGCAGAATATTGCTGCCTATAAGGAAATCTTACAGCGTCAGCGCGAAAGACTGGCGGAACTGGAGAAGAAGCTTGGTGACAGCGATAATCAGAACGCCAAGCTGATGAAGACCGTCGCTTCTCTGAAAGCCCAATTGGAAGAGAAGGATCAGGCCATCGTGAAGCTGACAGAGGAGTTGGAGCAGCGCAATTACGATATCAATACGCTGAAGGAGAATGTGGCACAGCTGAACACACAGGTAACCACTCTTGAGGAAGACTCAAGGGCAAAAGATGAGGTTATCGAAACTCAGACTAATATGCTTAACGAGGCATACGTATGTTTTGGCACAAAGAAGATGCTGAAGGATGCCGGTGTCCTTTCGGGTGGTTTCCTGAAGAAGGCGAAGCTCAACATGTCGCAGGTGAACCCGTCAGTCTTTACCAAGATCGACATTCGCAAGCAGAACTCATTCAAGATCGCAGGCAAGAAGCCGGAGATTCTTACTCAGGCACCTGCCGGATCATATAAGATCACGGATAATGGCGATGGAACAAGTACGCTGACTATTACTGACGCAGAAAAATTCTGGAGCATGTCAAACTACCTTGTTGTCAGATACTAAATCCAACAACACAAATAAGACCCCTGCCGATTGGCAGGGGTTTATTGTTTCGTGTCCTTAGTCCTTAATGAAGACGGGGATATAGGCCTTGGTGACGGGGGTGGTGATGGTCTGACCGCCGTCGTAATGGACGCCTGTGTGATAGTCTGTCCAACCGCCTTTGTTCTTAGGCAGGTAGGTCTTCCATTCCTTTACGTTTGGCTCGGTAACGGCACTGATGAGATACTTCGGACCAAACATATACTCGTATTTCTGTTGCAGGGCTTCTGGATCATTGGCGAAGTCGAACACGAGCGGGCGCATCAGCGTGTAGCCCTGATCGGCAATGGCGGTGGCGCAGGAGTCGATATAGGGTTGCAGGCGTTCACGCTCTTTCAGACAGTCGGCAATGATCTGTTGTGCCTCAGTGCCGTAGTTCCAGGGCTCCGTGTTGCTCATATAACCATGCACACGCATCAGCGGCAGATAGACGCTCGTCTCGATCCAACGCAGCATGCGCTCGATATAGTCCTGGTTGGTGTATTGATCCTGCGGACGGAAGAAGCCGCCTGCATCGTAGGTCCACCAGGGGATGCCTGCTGCCTGGATGCCCAGACCTGCCGTTATCTGACGGCGGAAGGTCTCCCAGTCGTTGCCCACATCGCCAGACCACAGGGCGGCGTTATAGCGCTGGATGCCTGGGAAACCGCAACGTGTCAGGATCATCGGTTCACGGTCAGCTGCCACGAGACCGTCATGAACGGTCTGACAGACGAGTAGGGGATAGACATTACGCACCTGTTCGCCACTCCACTGACCTTTGTTTACTCGACGGCCCACGAGATCATCGTTCTCAGGCTCAGTGGCATCCTGCCACCAGGCGTCGATGCCCAGAGGCAGCAACCGCTCCCTGAAGTTCTTCCAATAGGCAGTGGCAGCCTCGGGATTGAAGAAGTCGATCCAGTCGGTTTCGGGGATATAGAAGCCGTCGCGCGCCATCTGCTGTCCCACCAGCGAGCTTTTATCAATCTTTGACCAAACACTCAGCATCAGGCGGATGTTCATCTGGTGCAGACTGTCGGTGAGTGCCTTAGGGTCAGGATAGTTGTCGGCATCAAACTGCATGGAGTTCCAGCCTGTATTGCCCCAGTACTGCCAGTCCTGCACAATCATACTGATGGGCAGATTCTCTTGCTTGAATCGGTTGGCGGTGCTCAGGATCTCATCCGACGAGTGGAAGCGCTCACGGCAATGAATATACCCCAATGCCCATGACGGCATCTTCGGCGCCTTGCCTGTGAGCTCGCGATAGGTGGCGATGATCTCATCGGGGGTGCCTGTAAAGACGGTGTAATCCACACGCTCAGCCACAGGTGAACTGAACACGGTCTCGTCGTTCACTTTCTGATAATAGAGTGTCGGCTGATCATCCTTGGTGAGCTCTGCCGAAAGCTGGTGCTTGCCAGCTTTCAGATGTACGATCTGTGAGGCCGTAGGGGGCAGCCAAATGTTCTGCATCTCGATGACGGTCTCACCGTCGATGCAGAGGTTATGACGGCGTGCCATCTTCTGACCCACATCGAGCAAGAGGGCATAGTCGCCCTCCTCAGCGATGGAGATGGTGCCTTCGAAGATATGACGTTCGCGCACCTCGCGCTTGCCGCCTTCTGTGGAGGTGACATCGACAATCTCTTTCTCACCAGCGCCCGCCTGTTTCTTCAGGACCACGCACTGATCAGCGGGGTTGAACTCCGTCATGCCATAGTTGTTCCACAGGATGCCATAGCCCTTGCTCGACAGCAGCATGGGGATGGAGATCTGTGTGTTTACCTGGGTGAGGCGTCGTGAGAGGCCGCGCACATTCGAAAAACCATCCTGAAACTGTCCCAGTCCGAACTGATAGTCATCTTTGGAAGAACTGAAGGCTAAAGTAGCCTTGCCATTGCTGAGCTGATGCCTAGTGGCGGTGAAGACCACTCGTCCTGCGGCATCTTTCACAGACACCTTTTGGTGCTGGCTATCTATATCCACTGTCACGTCAGCCTCCTTCACAGGCGTTTGGTTGACGTATGTCCATTCTGGAAGCGTTTGTTTGACTTCACCCTCCTGATACTGGATGCGAACGGCATTGCGGGCGATGGTGGTAATGGTCAGTTGTCCGTTTCCAAAGGGAACGGTATCAGCAGATGCTGCTGTAAGACAACAGATGGCTGCTATGGTTGACAGGATCTTTTTCATATTCAGTTCTTTTTGATGTAATCCACAAAGGCATAAGGATAGGTATGACGCTCATCGGTGTCGTGACTTTCACGGTTCACCTCCTGCCAGTCATCATACGCAGGAAAGAAGGTGTCGGCTTCAGCGGGCGTGTCGTCGATCTCCGTCAGACAGAGACGGTCGGCCAGTGGCAGAGCTTGTTGATACACGCTGGCACCACCGATGATATAGATGTCCTCGTCGGCAGTGCAATGCGTAAGGGCTTCCTCTAGGGATGCATATACGTCGCAACCAGGAAAATCCTTTGTGCTGCGGCTCAGAACGATGTTACGACGATTGGGCAGCGCGCCTTTGGGGAGCGACAGAAAGGTGTTGCGCCCCATGATGATGGTGTGCCCGGTGGTGAGCTGCTTGAAGCGCTTCAGGTCGTTGGGCAACCAATAGATCAGCTTATTCTGAAATCCGATGGCTCTATTCTTCGCCACCGCTGCAATAATATTAATCATTTTACCTTTTTACTTTTTTACCTTTTTACTTTTTTACCTTTACACACTAACCTCCGCTTTGATATGTGGATGGGGATCATAGCCTTCAAGCTGGAAATCCTCGTACTGGAAATCGAAGAGTGATTTCACATCCGGATTGAGGATCATACGGGGCAGGGGACGAGGCTCACGGGTGAGCTGCAGCTTGGCCTGTTCGATATGATTCAGATAGAGATGGGTGTCGCCGGTGGTATGGATAAAGTCACCAGCCTTGTAACCTGTCACCTGTGCCATCATCTGCAACAGCAGGGCATAGGAGGCAATATTAAAAGGTACACCCAGGAAGGTGTCGGCACTGCGCTGGTAGAGTTGCAGCGACAGGCGGTCACCTGCCACGTAGAACTGGAAAATGGTGTGACAGGGAGGTAGCGCCATCTTGTTGACCTCTGCCACGTTCCAGGCTGACACGATCATTCGACGGGAGTTGGGATTGTTCTTCAACTGATCCAGCACATATTGAATCTGGTCGATGGTACCCCCGTCATAGTCGGGCCATGAACGCCATTGGTGTCCATATACCGGTCCGAGCTCTCCGTTCTCGTCAGCCCATTCGTTCCAGATGCGCACGCCGTGCTCCTGCAGGTACTTCACGTTGGTGTCACCCTTCAGGAACCAGAGCAGTTCGTAGATGATCGACTTCAGATGGAGCTTCTTGGTGGTGAGCAGGGGGAACCCGTCGTCGAGGTTGTAGCGTGACTGGGTGCCGAAGATGCTGATGGTGCCGGTACCGGTACGGTCGCCTTTCTCAGTACCTTCCGTCAGAATACGATTAAGAATGTCTAAATACTGTTTCATTGTATATCTATGATTTTTATTTCTTCTGTTGGCAGGTGGGTGGTCTTGATGCGCCAAGGCTTGGGATAGAGGTTGTTGGCGCGGTTGCCGATGTTCTTTGCCTGCCCTAAGGGAATGCCTTTGTAAGTGATCGTGACAATGCCGCGAGGGGTGTCTGCAGCGAGTGTTAGGGATTCTCCCCGCAGGTATTTCAGGGCGTCGGGGTAGGAGAGGTCAACCTGCGGGAAACTGCCTTCGGGCAGGTCGGCTTTCAGCACCTTGAGGCGCTGCATGTTGTTTTTAGCGCCAGTCTCAGACTTCGTGCCTCCCTTCCTGAGTACAGCGACAAACAGACCTTCGCTCTGCGTGATGCCGGGGATGAAACGATAGACGGTCGCCTCGAAGCCTTTAAGGAGTGAACCCGTGATGCGCCATTCGGGCTTGGTGGGGATTTCCACGATTTCTGCATCGTAGGTGTCGATCATCCAGCGCACGTTCTCTTCATTCTCCTTCGTGTTAAAGGTACATGTGCTATAGATCAGCAGTCCACCAGGCTGAAGACACGCCCACGCATCGGCTACAATCTCACGTTGCAGACGCCAGCACTTCTCTACGTTCTGCAAGCTCCATTCACCGATGGTGGCAGGGTCTCTGCGGAACATCCCTTCACCAGAACAAGGTACGTCGCACAGTATCATGTCGAACAGGGCCTTCGCCTTGTGGTAGTCGCGTGGATAGTTGTTGGTGACGACGCAATCACTCCAGCCCCATTTCGTGATGTTCTCCAAAAGGATCTGTGCCCGTGAGGTGATCGGCTCATTGCTGACCAACTGGCTCCCCTCAGGCAGGACACTGCGGACGGCAGTGGATTTACCGCCAGGCGCGGCACACATGTCGAGGACGGATAAAGGCTCTTGTCCTAAAAGCGTTCTGAGGATATGACAGACAAACATGGAGGCGGCTTCCTGCACATAGTAGCAGCCAGCATGGAAGAGCGGGTCGAAGGTGAAAGCGGGGCGCCCCTTGAGGTAGAAGCCTTCGGGGCACCAGGGAACGGCTTGCTCTATATGCTCCGCCCTCAGTGCTACATCGTGCCTGGGATTCAGTCGGATGCTGGTGGGAGCCTCCTCGTTGAAGGCTTCCATAAAGCTGTTAAAGCGCTCTTCGCCCATCACCAGCCTGGTTTCTCTGATAAATTCTTCGGGCAGTTGTATCATTTTCGGTACAAAGGTAGTGCAAACTGAGCGAAAAACCAAATTATATTTGAGTTTTTCCGAAGTGCAGCCTACCTTCGCGCAGTTTTCTGCGCAAAATTAAAAAAAATATGGGAAAAACCATTATCTTTGCAACTAATTTATGATTTGTTGCGTCAAACAGACAAAGAAACCCTGAATAAAGGTAAAAAAGTAAAAAGGAGAAAAGATATGAAAAAGTATTTAATCGCAATCGCAATGGTGCTGACTCTCAGCATGAATGCTGACGCAGCGGCACAGCGCCACCGTCATACGCCCCGTACGGAGCAGACGGACTCTACTAAAAACAATCCAAGTGCAATCGAAGCCTTTTCTGACACAACAACCGTAGCTGACTCCACCGTCATGGATTCGCAGTCAGGAAGCTCACACGTCAGAGTCGTCAGCGACGACGATGTGGACGGTATATTGGAACAAGTATTCGGTAATCTCGACAAAACTGCGATAGCAGGCATGTTTTTCGCTGCCGTTATTATTTTTATCATGTTTGTCCTTGCACCGATATTGATCATTGTCGCCGTGTTCTACTTCATCAACAAGAACCGTAAGGACCGGATCAAACTGGCACAGATGGCAATGGAGAAAGGACAGCCGATACCCGACGAGCTGTTGAAGGAGAATCAGAATCCGCTTAGCAACGACGACTATCAGACTGGTATCCGACAGATGTTCACAGGCGTAGGACTCGCCATCTTCCTCGGGATCGTGGTCGGAGATATTGGTTTCGGCATCGGTGCGCTCGTCTTCTGTATCGGACTTGGTAAGTGGTTTATCGCCAGACAGTCGGGCTTTGGAGGAAACAACACGTCGTTTGGCAATACAACAGATATTAATAACAACATCAATCATTCGGAACAATGAACAAAAGACTGACACGCTCTAATGACAGAGTATGGGCTGGGGTTTGCGGCGGCATAGCCGAATATCTGGATTTCGACCCCGTATTGGTAAGAATCGCGTACGCTTTCCTGACACTCTTTACAGCCTTTAGCGGATTGATCTTCTACATCGTGCTGTGGATCGTAATGCCAGAAAAGAACCTCTTGGAAAAATAAAAGGTAAAAAGTGGCAGAGTTCAGCGATATATCTCTCGTGACGCAGGTGGCGGTATTCCGAAACAAGAAGGCTTTCGACCAGCTTGTCAGGAAGTATCAGTCGCCTGTTCGTCGGTTCTTCCTGAATCAGACGCTGGGGGATGAGCAGCTGAGTGACGATCTGGCGCAAGAGACTTTTATCAAGGCCTATATGAACATCACCAAGTTTCGTGGTATGGCAAGCTTCTCTACCTGGTTGATGAGAATCGCCTACAATGTGTTCTACGATGAAGTCCGCTCCCGCCATCAGACAGAAGACGTAGATAGTTCCGTCACTGTGGCTCGCCAGACCGTTTCGGCAAGTGATACCCTGAAGATGGATATCTATGCAGCCCTGGCGCTTCTGAAAGCTGATGAGCGCACGTGTATCACCATGCAACTCATCGACGGTTATCCGATAGAACAGATCAGTAAGATCACGGGTATCGCGGAGAACACGGTGAAGTCGCATCTGAGAAGAGGAAAGGAAAAAATGGCAAACTATTTAAAACAGAATGGCTATGACCGATAAAGACAATAAGATGATAGAGGCGTTCTTCAAGCAGGCTGCCCAGCAGCAGATTGAAGATAATGGCTTTACCGAGCGGGTGATGAGGAATCTGCCTGACAGGAAAATGGAAGTGGTAAGGAAGCTGTCGCAGTTGTGGACTCTGTTCTGCATGGCGGTGGCTGGCGTGCTGTTCTTCGTGTTAGGAGGCTGGCAGGTCGTGACAGCCCTGTTCTATGCTACGCTTCGCATGATGTTTGGTTGGTTGGAAGTGCAGATGGTGACTGCCACCACCACGGAGATACCCGTCAATCTGTGGGGTATCCTGCTGCTGGTAGCTATCGTATTGGTTTACCTGCCTTATCAAACAGCCCGTAAGTTGTCCGCAACACTATAAACTCTGTGCGTCGGTTTAACTGATGGCACAGTTCCTGCTGTTCCTCAGAGAGTGTGGTGATGAATGGTTCGTTGAGTATGTCACCCTCTTTGAGGAACGGATATTTTTCTGCCACCTTCCGCTTGATGCGTTTCGGCTTGGCTTCACCATATCCTTTGGGTGTCAGCCGTTCAGGCTCTATCCCTTTCTGGATGAGATAGCTGACCACGTTCTGTGCACGTTGTTGTGACAGCCGCTCGTTATACTGATCGGAACCTCTGTTGTCTGTGTGTGCCGATAGCTCAATGGTGATGTTGGGATTGTCATTCAGCAGTTTCACAAGCTCGTCAAGGGCTGTCTGCGACTCAGGGCGCAGGGTGGCCTTATCGAAATCATAGAAGATATTCTCAATGAGTACAGGAGCAGAGATGTTTGCCAAGGGGAACTGCAAGACGTATTCTTCCGACTTCTTGACTGGTTCTACGCATAGCTGTTCCTGGTGGTTGAGATAGCCTTTGCAGGTGCCAAGGAACACATAATCGACGCCAGGTTTGATCTCCTGGGTGAAGGAACCGTCGCCAAGCACATTCAGTTTCAGATTGGTACCATCGTTGCCCACCATATAGACCTGTGCAGCAGGCAGTTCGTAACCGTCTTGCTCATACACCCACCCCTTGACGGTCTGGATAATCTCCGGATTATAGAAACTGTAGATGTGATCATAGCCTCTGGTATCGCCACGATTTGAACAGAAGTAACCTCGGTTATGCCGTCCCTCAAAGGTCATGCCGAAGTCGTCACCTTGGGAGTTCAAGGGCGATCCAGGATGGGTCAGTTGGGTATTCTGATTTGAAATGTAAAAGATGTCAAGTCCACCTAAGCCGGGATGCCCGTCAGAAGAGAAATAGAAGTCGCCATTGGGACGGAACGTCGGAAACATCTCGTTACCTGATGTGTTGACAGGGGCTCCGAGATTCTCTATGCTGCCTATCTCGTTATTCCCATAGAGTCGGCATCGCCAGATGTCATAGCCTCCTGCTCCGCCTGGCATATCGCTGACGAAATAGAGCCACTCGCCATCGGGTGATACGGCGGGGTGGGCATAGCTGAAAAGGGTATCTTTGGAGATGGTCAGTTCTGTAGGTTTGCTCCAAGCGGCATCGGTGCGGTTGGAGATAGCGATGGTGGCATAGCGGGGTGAGTTAGGGTCTGTCTTGCAGAGCGTGAGAAATATCGTCTGTCCGTCAGGGGAGAAACAACAGGCTCCCTCGTCGAAATCGGAGTTCAGTTCCGAATCAATCGCCTGAGGTTTCATCCATTTCCCTTTGTCATCCTTCTGTGAGTAGAAGATGTCGGCAGCTTTTGTTCCTGTGATACCGCTATACTCATCGCCTTGTGCCTGGTTGCGGGTAGAGGTGAAATAGAGCTGGTCGTGGTCGTCGCCAGCTAACATAGGTGAATACTCTGCCCGACGGGAATTAAACAGACCTTCACGCTTGACGATGTAGTCAGAGCCTTCTTTCTTCCACATCGGAGCCGACTCTGCTGCCTTGAGCTGGCTTTGGGCGAGTGACAGTAATGGGCTGTTTCTGAATTGTAAACTGTCGATTGCTATCCTGAACTGTCTGGCAGCCTCTTTATAGTTGCCATTGCGCATATAGAGCTGACCGAGATAGAGATGGGTCAGTGAGTCTGCCTGTTTATAACGGACCACATTATTATAAGCGGTAATAGCCTTGTTGGTGAAATTGATGCGACGATAGCATTCTGCCGTTTTCTTGGCACGTACACCTTTGAGTTCCCGCTCTTTGGAAGATGTCTGACTGTATGCCTTACGGTATTGAATGGCCGCATCGTGATACTCCCCGATGGCATATAGCTTGTCACCTTTCTTCATAGCCTGATCTGCACCGCAACTGAACAGCAGTCCGGTGGTGAGGGCTATCGTCAATATGGTGAAGAATCTGCGCATATCATCTTTAAAACGATATGGCTTCCGATTTATTGCTTCTTACCTTTTTTCTTTTTAGGAGTTTCGTCGGGCGTAACTGTGATACGACGGTTGGAAGGGTCGCTCATCACATCATGTACGATGTCAGCCACCTGCTGTTTCAACTCGTTGATAAACTGCTGGGCATCGTACTTCTGATGCTCAATGTCGCGGAGCTTCTTCTCCCAGATGCCTGTGAGTTCACAACTCTTCAGCAGCTCTTCGCGAATCAGGTCGATGAGTTCTATGCCTGTAGGTGTCGCCACCAGGCGCTTTCTCTCTCGCTTGATATAGTGGCGCTTGAAGAGTGTCTCGATGATCGAGGCGCGTGAGGAGGGGCGACCGATGCCGTTCTCCTTCATGGCAGCGCGCAGGGTCTCATCCTCCACAAACTTGCCGGCAGTCTCCATCGCACGCAGCAGCGAGGCTTCATTATAATAAGGTGGAGGTGTGGTCCACTTTTCTGTAAGGGTGGGCTTATGGTCACCGGATTCCCCTTTGACGAAGGTAGGCAAGGTACGCTCCTCGTCGTCTGGCTTCTTTTCTTCGTCGTCGCTGTCGGTTTTTACTTCGGTCTTCTCTCTGACGACACGCCAGCCTGGATCGAGAATCTCCTTGCCAGTCACCTTGAACTCGATGTCATCCACTTCGCCCAGAACCGTTGTCGTAGAGAACTTACAGTCAGGCAGGAAAACACCGATGAAGCGGCGGGCTACGAGGTCGAAGACTTTCTGCTCGGCATCGCTGAGATTCTGGGGAACAACGCCCGTAGGGATAATGGCGTGGTGGTCTGTTACCTTGGATGTGTCGAACACACGTTTCGACTTCTTCAGGGCTTTGCCGCCGATAGGCTTGATCAGCTCCGCATAGGGTGCCACACCGCCGAATTTTGTCTGATAGAGCCCGTTCAGCGTCTGAGGGCATTTGGCATAGATATCGTCGGAAAGATATTGGGTATCTACACGGGGATACGTGGTGTATTTCTTCTCGTAGAGACTCTGGATGAGGTTGAGCGTCATCTCTGCCGAATAGGCGAACTTGCGGTTGCAATCAACCTGTAAGGAGGTCAGGTCGTAGAGCTGTGGCGGTTGTTCCTTGCCTTCTTTCTTCTCTACCTTTGTAACCGTAAAGGGCTTGCCCTCAATGGTCTCAAAGGCTTTTTCACCTTCCTCCTTACTGGTGAACTTTCCCTTAGTTGCCGTAAAGGTGGTATCACGATAGACGGTAGCCAACACCCAATAAGGCTCCGGCTTGAAGTTCTCGATCTCTTTCTGACGGTTGACGATGAGGGCGAGGGTAGGGGTCTGAACACGTCCGATGCTGAGCACCTGACGATCCTGTCCGTATCTGAGCGTATAGAGGCGAGTGGCATTCATGCCTAACAGCCAGTCGCCGATGGCACGTGAGAGACCTGCCAGATAGAGCGGCTGGTAGTCGGACTGGTCTTTCAGGTTGGCAAAGCCTTCGCGGATGGCTTCGTCGGTCATCGACGAGATCCAGAGGCGCTTGACAGGACAGGTGGCTTGTGCTTTCTGCATCACCCATCGCTGGATGAGTTCACCTTCCTGCCCGGCATCACCGCAGTTGACGATGCCGTCAGCAGCCTGCATCAGTTTCTCGATGATAGCAAACTGTTTCTTAATACCGTTATCGTCGATAAGTTTGATGCCAAAGCGTTGTGGCACCATTGGCAACTGTGTCAGGGCCCAAGGTCTCCAGGCTGGTGTGTAGTCTCCAGGCTCCTTTAAGGTACAGAGGTGCCCAAAGGTCCACGTCACCTGATAGCCGTTACCTTCCATATAGCCATCGTGAGAGTTGTTAGCTCCCAAGATGCGTGCAATATCCCGAGCGACACTCGGTTTCTCAGCGATGCAAACTATCATAGTCGTTGATTTTCTTGAGGTAATGCTCACGGAAGTCCCGCCAATGATAATAGGGCGCACAATCTGTGGCAATGGGCAGTTTGGCCTCTTTCTCATTGAGTAACACCTTAAAGAGCACGTCCTGGTCTTGAGGATTCTCCCGATAGAAGATAAACTGAATGTTGGAAGCCATGGGGAATACACTTGAGCTCCACCAGCCTTTAGCTTCCAGCTCTTCCAGGTTGTCGGTCTCTAAACCATAGCCGTTGATGTCTAACAGGCAGACGAGGGGCAACAGGACGGTATCGTGACCGAAGCGCAACTGCACACCTGGTCTTTCAAGACAGATACAACTGTCGGCGTCATTGATCAGCTTACGTAACAGCACCCGTTGTCTATATGGCTGGCGACCGCCATTCAGCTTACAGGCGCCATAGTTGATGTACCACCAGGCATTGTCGTTCTGCCAAAGACGATAAAGGTCTTCTATCGTGAAGATATCAGTCAGGTAGCCTTCTTGATAGAGGTGCGTGTGCTGCTGGAAAAGCCCCATCTTGATGAGGAAATAGTTCAGTTGCTGTTCGTTAACTAATTCCCGGGCTTTATCTGGTTCTGTGAATAAGAGCTTCATCAGTTCAGAATTACTTTTGTAAGCTACGGTAAAAGCATCGTGCGCAGCCTTGGCCTCAGGTGTCATGGCTTGAGTCATGAGCTCTTTGTCCTGATAGTTCAGATACCACATGTCATGCATCGTGGCATTCATCCTGATTTTCAGATTTGGGTTATATTTGATGAATTCAAGCATGGCACTTGCCATACTTAAGATACATCGGCTGACGTTGGTACTACGGGCTTCGATAATGGCATCCCCCTCGAATACTTCAGGAAATCTCTGTGGCATACGCGCGTATATCTGACGTATCTGCTGATGCCCGTAATTTGTCAGGTCGCCCCAACGCATCTCGGAATTAGCTATAATGGTCTGTATTTGTCTGAGCACTTCGTGGCCTGTCGGTGTCAGTTGCCCTGCACTGTCAGCCCTGCACATCATCAGGTACGGAATGTCATAGCCCATGCGCCTGTTGATATAGCGGGAACCGTGCCGACCGTAGTGAGAGATATAGAAGGGGTGCTTGCCTGCGGGTGGCTCCGTCATCTTGAAATCAATGTTCTCTGGATAGATGGTGTAATTAGTAACGGCAAATGTCGGATCCTTCTTGATGATATCCGATACACTCTGGGCACGCATAACCCATGCGCCTGCCGTTAGTAGCATTATGAAAATAAACGTTTTGATTCTCATACTGCCTGCAAAGGTACAAAAAAAAAATAAGAAAGCCAGTCTTTAAGGGGATTTTTTAAAGACTGGCTGCTTTTTCTTAACCTTTTAAACTTGATTTTGCCTGTTCCTGGGCCTTGATCACCCGTTCGCACCAGGCATCGAAATCAGGATCCTCAACTTGTAGCTCCGGATGGCTGAGCAGGTGAGCGATACAGCGGCGTACACCCTCGTCAAAACGTGTTGTGGCCTGGTAACCAGGAACGGCACGCTTTAATTTCGTGCAGTCGAAGACAACACTCAAGGCTTTGTCGCCAATCAGATTCCCCAAGAGATCGTATTCCTTAGGGCAGACATCTGCGAGGAATGACGATGCGACATAATAGGGACGAAATTCCACATCAAGCACCTTGGCTGTTGTGGCGTAGATCTGATTCCATGTCAGCTGCTCATCGCTCATAATCTGGAATGCTTCACCAAGTGCTTTGGGATTACCTATCAGACCAATAAAGCCTTTTGCGAAATCCTCATTCCACGTCAGGGTCCATAAAGAAGTACCATCCCCCTGCACAATCACCGGCTTACCTTCCATCATACGCTTCAGCACCTGCCAACTGCCTTTCGGACCGTGAACGCTTAAGGGTACACCTCTTTCACAATAAGTATGACTTGGGCGGACAATCGTTACAGGGAAGCCGTTCTCACGGTATTCGTGCATCAGCAACTCCTCGCAGGCAATCTTGTCGCGAGAGTACTGCCAATAGGGGTTGGCCAGCGTCGTGCCTTCTGTGATAATATGGTTAGCTGCCGGTTTGTTGTAGGCAGAAGCGGAGCTGATGTAGATATATTGGTTGGTGCGCCCCCGGAAAAGGCGGATGTCGCGTTCTACCTGTGAGGGCAGGAAACCAATGAACTCACAGACAGCGTCAAACTTGGTGTCGCCAATCTTCTGGAGTACGGTTGTCTCATCATTGATGTCGCAGATGACTTGTGTGACACTTGCAGGTACTTCTGCTTTTCGATTACCACGGTTCAGTAGCCACAAATCATGACCACTTTCTGCCAATTGCCTGGTGATGGCACTGCTGATGGTGCCTGTTCCACCGATTAATAGAATCTTCATAATCTAGCCTTTTGTTCTTAGTTTGTTGCTCTTGCGTGCAAAGATACGAAAAAAACTAAGTATTATCATTGATATTTCAATATTTTAATGTATCTTTGCAGAAAAATTATAAGATTAAGGATATAGCTACGCTATTCATATATGTCAAGACTGTCTAAATTGTTCACCAGTAAACTGTCCGTCAAGATTAGTTTGAAGGTCGTTCTGCTTGTTGCGGTGTTACTTGCAGCAGCTCTTTTTACGATGCTTTATTATTCGCGGAAGACGGTGAGGCAAGAAGCCATGTTGAAGGCAGAACAGACATTGGAGAATACGGTTGAACATATTGATAATGTGCTGCTAAGTGTGGAGCAATCGGCCGGCAATGTATATTTTAATATGTGTCGCCATCTCGATAATCCTGAAATGATGTATGTGTATAGTCGCAGACTCGTGGAGTCGAACCCGTATATCGCTGGTTGTGCCATCGCGTTTGAACCTTATTATTATAAAGAGCGCGGTGAATTGTTCATGCCCTATTATCACCGTACAGAAACGGGCTCAGAGATCATTCGGGCAGAGTCTTTTGGAAGCACGCCATATAATCAGCAGTTGTGGTATATGGAGCCCATGAAGAAAGGAACTCCCCTTTGGACCAACCCTTTGGAGGATCTTGATGCGAATAGCGAGACAATCATAACCTTTTGTCTGCCTATTAGCGATTCCAAAGGTCAGCGTGTAGGTGTCATGGGTGTTGATGTCACTATCAATATGCTTTCCCGGATCGTTCAGTCTGCGAAACCGTCAGAACATTCGTATAGTGTATTACTGGGTTCTGATGGCTCCTACCTAGTTCGTCCAGATGGCTCCAAACTTCAGGATGAAACCATTTCTACACAGTTGGAGCATGGGGCTGATCCTTCGGTGAAAGAGACGGTTGATGCCATGATGGCTGGAGAAAACGGCTATAAGCGAATAAAGATGTACGGGAAAGGCTACTATGTGTTCTATAAGCCTTTTAAGCGTAATATGGTTCAAGGTCGTTATTTGGAGAATCTGGGATGGAGTGTGGGTATTGTCTATCCTGAGGATGATATTTTTGGCGATTATGACCGTCTGCTGATATACGTCATGTTGATAGCCGTATTCGGTATTCTCCTATTAGCACTATTGTGCCAGTTCTTTATTCATCGTAGATTGTTGCCATTGCTGTTCTTGACAAAGTCGGCGCATCGCATCGCGAATGGTCATTACGATGAACCGATTCCAGACAGTCATCAGCATGACGAGATCGGACAGCTGCAGAATAACTTCCAGCAGATGCAGCAGGCTTTGGCAAAGCATGTGAATGAACTGGAAAAGTTGGATAAAGAACTGCAGGGACAAGGCGAGCGTTTGCAGGTGGCCTATCATCAGGCACAAGCTGCTGACCGCCTAAGGACGTCTTTCCTTCATAATATGACCAATCAGATGCTTACACCTGTTCAGATTATTTCTGACAGGGTCAATAAATTGTTGCACTTGCAGACGTTACATTCCAATGATGTAGATCATATGGCAGATGACATCCAGAAACAGGGTGAGGTCATTACAGAACTGCTTAACTATCTGCTGGAATTGTCGAAGGATGCAACGGGAAAGGAGGGACAAGATGGGTAGATTACGTCATTCTTTCTCGTTGAAACTGAGTGTCAGTGTGTTGTTCCTATCTGTACTCGTGTTTGTCGCCGCTTTAGGTGTTATGTTTGTACAGTCTCGCTATATGCTCCTCAAGGAAGCGACAGAACATGTTGCCAGCGTGTTGGATCATACGGTTTTACGTGTTAGAAGGTCCATGAATATCGTGGAGACGGCTACCAATTCAAATGGCTGGATGACACAGGCATTTCTTCAGCCAGACTCTTTGCTGGCTTTCTCTCATCGTGTGGTATTGCTGAATGGCCATGTCAACGGTTGCTCCATTACCGTTGAGCCGGATGTGTTCCCTGAGTTGGGACCATTTTCTGCTTACTCTATCAGGGAAGGCGACTCCATTATAACTGTCAGGGAAGGTGCTTACGACTATTATGACCAGGTGTGGTATAAACAGCCTAAGAGCTTGGAACGTTCCTGCTGGACAGACCCCTTTAATGACTTCAATAGCAATTCCGTCTATACCCATCATATTATTGCCTCTTATTGCAAACCCCTTTACATGGACGATGGGCGATTCGTAGGCGTTATCTCTACCGATCTGTCGTTGGATCGAATGAAGGAGACAATTGCCGAGGAACAGCCTTATCCGAATACCTATTTTGTCATGATCAATACAGAGGGACGGTATATTATCCATCCGGATTCAATCAAGGAACTCAATAAGACCATATATGAAGATCTTGATGCTAAGAAGCATGCAGATCTGATCGCTTTGGGGCATGAGATGGCAATCGGTGCCAAGGGTAATATGCGTGTTACTATTGATGGTACGTCTTGTCTGGTTTGTTATCAACCTGTTCCGGAAACAAAATGGTGTTTGGCGTTGATTATTCCTGACAGGGAAATCCTTCAGACCTATTACAGGCTTGCTTATATCATGGTTCCACTGATAGTTGTTGGATTGATCGTCATCCTTTTGGTTAGCTGGGTGATTGTAGCCCATGCAATCAGACCTCTGAATCAACTTTTGGTTCAATCGAAGGATATTGCTAATGGGCGATATGAGAACCAGATACCTCATACAAAGCGTCAAGATGCAGTAGGCAGACTTCAGAATAGTTTCGCGACCATGCAGGAGTCGCTGACCCGACATGTCAGTGAGATTAAGAATGCGACAGAGGAGACTAAACGTAGTAATGAAGAGATTGTTGAGGCCACAAAGCTGGCAGAGGATGCTGACCGCCAGAAAATACTTTTTATTCAGAATGTGACCCATCAGATCCGTACACCGCTGAATATCGTTATGGGCTTTGCGCAGGTGTTGCGTACTAGTCTGGAAGAAATTCCACATGATGAAGTGAAAAAGATTGTTGATATGATGGATCACAACGCGAAGACACTCTCTCGTATGTTGCTGATGCTCTACGACAGTTCTGATGCAGGCCTCTCCACTGAGCTTAGTATGCATAAGGACGATCAAGTGTTCTGTAATGAGGTGGCTCGTGAGTGTATTCATTTCACAAGGGAGTATTTCCCGGAGATTAACGTTAAGTTTAAGAGCGATTTGCCTGATTCGTATTCAATTCAGACAAACGGCCTCTATCTGATGCGTACCCTGCGTGAGCTTCTTTATAACTCAGCCAAGTATTCTGATGGCGCTTATGTGGTGTTCAGTGTACATGAGACGGATAACTCTGTTCGCTTTATAGTAGAGGATCAAGGTCCTGGTATGTCAGAAGCATATCGTGACCAGATGTTCGTGCCATTTACCAAGGTTAATGAACTCTCTGAGGGATTGGGACTTGGTCTGCCATTGAGTAAACGGCATAGTCAGAATCTCGGAGGCGATTTGATTCTTGATACAAGTTATCAAGAAGGTTGCCGTTTTATCCTCGAGTTGCCAAATAATAGTAGAAACGATTGATTTGAAACATATTGCATGAAATTATATTCCGATGAAGAACTGGCAGAATTGCTAGATCAGGAAATCTTCCACCAAATCAGTGCAGCTGCAGACCAACTGGGTCTGGAGTGCTATGTGGTTGGCGGGTATGTGAGGGATATCTTCCTGGAACGTCCCTCTAACGATATTGATGTTGTGGTTGTTGGCAGTGGTATCGCCGTGGCTGAAGAGCTGAAACGCATAGTAGGCAAGAAAGCGCATCTGTCAGTGTTTAAAAATTTCGGTACTGCCCAGGTGAAGTTCCGCCAGAAGGGTAGGGAGTATGAGGTGGAGTTCGTTGGTGCACGTAAGGAGAGCTATAGCCATGACTCCCGAAAGCCTGTCGTAGAAGACGGAACATTAGAAGATGACCAGAACCGTCGTGATTTTACCATTAATGCGATGGCGATCTGCCTGAACCGTCATCGTTTTGGAGAGCTGGTGGATCCCTTTAATGGATTAGCCGACTTGGAGGATGGCATTATCGCGACACCTCTGGAACCAGATGTCACATTTTCTGATGACCCGTTGCGTATGATGCGCTGTGTGAGATTTGCCACGCAGTTAAATTTCCAGATTGAGGAAGATACCTATGTGGCACTGGAGCGCATGGCAGATAGAATACGTATCGTCAGTGGCGAGCGTATCAAGGATGAACTCAACAAGATCATCCTGTCTCCCCATCCCAGTATCGGTTTTGAGTACCTGCAACGCACAGGACTCCTCCAGCTCATATTGCCTGAACTCGCGGCTTTGGATATCGTAGAGCAGAAAAACGGGCGTGCTCATAAGAATAATTTCTATCACACGCTTGAAGTTCTGGAAAATGTGGCGGAAAAGTCGGATTATCTGTGGCTACGCTGGGCTGCTTTGATGCATGATATCGGAAAGACCAGGTCGAAACGTTGGGATCCTGCTATTGGTTGGACCTTTCATAACCATAATCTCATTGGTGCCAAGATGGTGCCACAGATATTCCGGCGACTGATGCTTCCCATGGACATGAAGATGAAATATGTGCAGAAACTGGTTGATCTTCATATGCGTCCAATTGCTATTGCTGATGATGAAGTGACGGATTCTGCCGTACGCCGGTTGATGAATGATGCAGGCGAGGACATTGATGATCTGATGACCCTCTGTGAGGCAGATATCACATCGAAAAATGAAGTCCGTAAAAAACTCTTCCTTGAGAACTTCCGTATGGTACGTGAGAAACTTGCCGACTTGAAAGCCAAGGACTATGTCCGTTTGCTGCAGCCAGTTATCGATGGTAATGAGATTATGGAGATGTTCCATTTGAAACCGAGTCGTGAGGTGGGTGTTTTGAAGCAGTATCTCAAAGATGCCGTCCTTGACAACAAGGTGGAAAACGAACGTGAGCCCTTGATGCAGTTGCTCTTGGAAAAAGCACGTGAGATGGGACTTGTTTCGGCATGATGTTTGATTTTGCATGTTTGAAAACGACCATGGCGACGTCTGATTTTGGAATAAGTTTTCTATAAAAGTCTAATAGCCAATAAACTTTGTTAAATTCTATATATCTGAAGATATATTTTTCGTACCTTTGCACCTTGGAAATTTCAAATATGCAATAAAATAGGTATGAAAATGAAGAAAGTTTTGATGTTTGCTGCTGCCTCGATGCTGTTGGCATCGTGCGGAGGTGGCGGCGGTCGCCCTTCTTTTGGCGACAATGAGTTTCCTGTAGTGACAGTGGGTACATCAAGCACCACGATGCAATCCACTTATCCTGCCATTATCAAGGGTGTACAGGATGTGGAAATTCATCCGAAGGTGCAAGGATTTATTACCCAGATTAATGTGAGGGAAGGTCAGACGGTGAGTGCCGGAGAGGTCATCTTCGTGTTGGATAACGTGACCTATCAGGCTCAGGTGCGCCAGGCGCAGGCTCAGGTGAATACATCTACAGCTGCATTAAACACGGCAAAGTTGACATACGATAACTCTCAGAAACTGTTTGAGAGTGGTGTCATCGGTGATTACGAGCTGAAGTCGTCAAAGAACAGCTATGAGAGTGCTGTCGCAAATCTGGCTGCAGCTCAGGCGAGTCTTGCTTCCGCCAAGGAGATGCTGAGCTTCTGCTACGTGAAGAGTCCGGCTGCCGGTGTCGTTGGTTCTCTGCCCTTGAAGGTAGGTACACTTGTAAGTGCAAGTAATACGTTGACCACAGTGTCAAACATCAGTTCCATGGAAGTTTATTTCTCTATGACAGAGAAGGATGTGCTCGCTATGGGTAAGAACGCTGGTGGCCTGGCAGGTGCCATCGAGGCGATGCCTGCTGTGAAGCTGAGACTGGCTGATGGTACAGAATATGGTCAGGAAGGTCGTGTCACCAAGATGAGTGGTGTGATTGACGCTACGACAGGTTCTGTACAGATCATCGCCGTGTTCCCCAATGCAGAGAAGGTGCTGAAGAGCGGCGGTTCTGGCACGATTGTTATTCCTCGCAGCAACAACGATGTTATCATTATTCCGCAGAGCAGTGTATCTGAGTTGCAAGATAAGAAGTTTGTCTTTATCCTTGACAAAGACAACAAGGTGAAATACACTGAGATAAAGGTGGATCCCCAGAATGATGGTAATACCTTTATTGTGACCGAGGGTCTGAAGAAAGGCGATAAGTTTGTTACCAATGGTATCACCAAGCTTCATGACGGTATGGAGATTGTTCCCATTACGCCGGAAAAGTATCAGCAGAAGATCTCCGATCAGGCTAAGGCTATGAGTGCTGGCGACATTGTGGGAGCGATGAAGAAGTAAAAGGGTGAAAAGGTAAAAAAGTAAGAAGGTAAAAAAGTAAGAAGGTAAAAAGTAAAACCGATATGACTTTTACAACATTTATTAAACGCCCGGTACTCTCAACGGTGATTTCCATTGTCATTGTGTTGCTGGGTTTTATCGGATTGGTGTCGCTGCCTATTGAGCAGTACCCCAATATCGCGCCGCCTACTGTCGTTGTGCAGACACAGTACTCCGGTGCTGATGCCGAGACAGTGAAGAATTCTGTGATCACGCCGCTTGAAGAGAGTATCAACGGTGTGGAAGGAATGGATTATATGACCTCGACGGCTTCGTCGGGTTCGGCTCAGATTACAGTCATGTTCCGTCAGGGAATGAATGCCGATATGTGTGCCGTGAACGTGCAGAACCGTGTGTCTCAGGCTCAGGCCCTTCTGCCTGCTGAGGTAACGCGTGTGGGTGTGACGGTAACGAAGCGTCAGTCCTCTCAGGTGATCATGTACACCTTGACATCTGATGGCCGTTACGACGACCAGTTCCTGACGAACTATGCCAATATCAACATCATACCGGCCTTGAAGCGTATCCAGGGTGTGGGTGATGTGATGAGCCCTGGTATGAAAACCTACTCTATGCGTATCTGGCTGAAGCCTGATGTGATGAAGCAGCATGGACTGATGCCAAGCGATATCGCCAACTTGATGGCAGAACAGAATATCGAGGCTGCTCCAGGTACCTTTGGTGAACAGTCGGATGTGGCTTTTGAGTATTCTCTGCGCTATACAGGTCGTTTGAAGACGCCGGAGGAATTTGGTAACATCATCGTTCAGAGTAAGCCCGATGGTACGACACTGAAACTGAAGGATGTAGCCCGTATTGAGTTGGGCGGATTGATGTATTCCGTCTCGATGCGAAACAACAACCTGCCCTCTGTGATGGGTATGGTACAGCAGATTGCCGGTTCTAACGCTAACGATATCGCCAAGCAGGTGAAGGCTGAGCTTGATGAACAGGCGAAGCTCTTCCCGCCGGGCATGATCTATAAGATCAATTACGACGTGACCGAGTTCCTCTATGCCTCTATCGAGGAGGTGGTATTCACGCTCTTCATGACGCTGGCACTGGTGTTCTTCGTGGTGTATATCTTCCTGCAGGATATGCGTTCTACGCTGATCCCTCTGATTGCCGTACCTGTGTCTCTGATCGGTACGTTCTTCTTCCTCAATGTGATGGGATTCTCCATCAACCTGCTGGTACTCTCCGCATTGCTGTTGGCTATCGCCATTGTGGTGGATGATGCCATCGTAGTGGTTGAGGCCGTGCATGCCAAGTTGGATCAGGGCTATAAGTCACCGCTGACAGCCTCTATCGACGCCATGAATGAAATCTCTGGCGCCATCATCTCCATCACTCTTGTGATGGCAGCTGTGTTCGTGCCTGTGTCATTCATCGGCGGAACCTCAGGAGCGTTCTACCGTGAGTTCGGTGTGACGATGGCAGTCAGCATCATTATCTCGGCTCTGAATGCCTTGACGTTGTCGCCGGCACTCTGTGCTATCTTCCTGAAGCCTCACGATACCGAAGGACATGAGAAGAAACTGTCTCGTGTGGATCGTTTCCACCAGTCCTTCAACGTAGCTTTCGATACGACTATCGGTAAGTATAAGAATATCCTGGAGAAACTGGTGCGCAAGCCACTGGCTATCATTGCCACGGTATTGGTAGGTATTGTGGTGATGGGTATTATGATGTTTACCACCAAGAGTGGTCTGGTGCCTGACGAGGATACGGGTACTATCTTCTGTACCATCTCGATGCCGCCTGCCACCTCTGTGGCCCGTACGCGTCAGATCATTGACGAGGTTGACTCCATCTTGGCTGCCGATCCCGCTATCATGAGCCGTGAGCAGATCCAGGGTTATAACTTCATCGCAGGTGCTGGTTCCGACCAGGCCACGTTTATCATGAAGCTGAAGCCTTTCAGTGAGCGTCAGAAGGGACTGTGGTGGAAGATCAGCGGATTGTGGGAAGGCGACGGTATCTATCGTTTCTTCCTCAATCCCTACGATGCCACAGGTGTGATTGCCCAGATCTTCATCAAGACATCCCATATCAAGGATGCCCAGGTGCTGGCCTTCTCGCCCCCAATGATTCCCGGTTACTCGCTGAACAGTGGTCTGTCAGTGGTGATGCAGGACCGTACTGGTGGTAGCCTGAGCAAGTTCTACGATATTGTGAAGAATTTCCTGGCTGAGCTCAACAAGCGTCCAGAGTTCCAGACAGCCCAGACATCCTATAACCCGAACTATCCGCAATATATGGTGAATGTGAATGTGGCCAAGTGTAAGCAGAGTGGTATCTCTCCTGCTACAGTCCTTTCTACCTTGCAGGGTTACTATGGCGGTCTCTATGCCTCCAACTTCAATGCCTATGGTAAGCTCTATCGTGTGATGATCCAGGGCGCACCCGAGACCCGTATGACGGAGGCTTCACTGAATAGTATATATGTACGCACATCCGCAGGTATGGCTCCTGTCAAGGAGTTCTGTAACCTGGAGCGTGTCTATGGTCCGTCAAACATCAACCGTTTCAACCTGTACACCTCTATTAACGTGACAGGTACGGTAGCCAGCGGCTATTCTACCGGTGAGGCTATCCAGGCCCTCCGCGATGTGGCCGCAGAGACACTGCCAGCAGGTTATTCTTATGATTTCTCAGGTCTGACACGTGAGGAGGCCAAGGCATCCAACACCACAGGTATCATCTTCCTGCTCTGTTTCGTCTTCATCTATCTGATTCTGTCAGCCCAGTATGAGTCATACATCCTGCCACTGTCAGTATTGTTGTCTGTACCCTTCGGACTGGCAGGCTGTTTCCTGTTCACCAACCTCTTCGGGCATGCTAACGATATCTACATGCAGATCTCGCTGATCATGCTGATTGGTCTGTTGGCAAAGAACGCTATTCTGATTGTACAGTTCGCCCTTGAGCGTCGTCAGACGGGTATGGCCATCTCATGGTCTGCTGTACTGGGTGCCGCAGCCCGTCTGCGTCCTATCCTGATGACCTCGTTGGCAATGGTTATTGGTCTGTTGCCAATGATGTTTGCCTCAGGTGTAGGTAAGAATGGTAACCAGACGCTGGGTGCCGCAGCTGTGGGCGGTATGCTGATTGGTACCATCCTTCAGCTCTTCGTTGTTCCGACTTTGTTTGTCATCTTCCAGTCAATTCAGGAGAAGATCAGTCCGATGAAGTTCGAAGATGATGAAAATGCCGAGGTTGCTGCCGAGCTGGCTCAGTATGCACATAAAGAACCTGTTGATTTTGAACTCGAGAAGTAATATGAAGAAAATAATGATCATGATATCCGCAGCGCTGCTGCTTGCAAGTTGCGGACTTTACAACAAGTACGAGCGCCCGATGGTTGATACGGAAGGTCTCATCCGTGACCCCCTGTCACCCACCGATACGCTGGCAGTAGCGCCACAGGACACAGCGTCGTTTGGCAACCTGCCTTGGCGCAGCGTCTTCACTGACCCTCAGTTGCAGCAGCTGATCGCTCAGGGTTTGGAGCGTAATGCCAACCTGCAGAACGCCGCCCTGACTGTTCAGATGTATGAGGCCATGCTGAAGGCAGCTAAATTGGCCTTCCTGCCAGGTGTCACCCTCGGTACACAGCAGCCCATGGGATCCATCTCTACGATCCACACCAGTCCGTCAGTGGAGACCAAGAGCTATTCTATTCCCGTTCAGGCCTCATGGACCATCGATCTCTTTGGCAACATCCTGTCGCAGAAGCGCTCTACGCAGATGCAGCTCCTGGCCTTCAAGGACTACCAGATGGCAGTTCGTGCGCAGGTTATCAGCGGCATTGCCAACAGCTATTACACCCTGTTGATGTTAGACGAGCAGCTCCGTATCGTGAAGACGATGTCGAAGATGGCGAAAGAGACGTGGAACATGTCTCAGCAGCAGTTTGAACTGGGTCGTACGCGTGCCAACGCTGTGCATAGTGCTGAGGCAGCCTACTTGTCCACACTGACACAGATCAACGACTTTGAGCGTCAGATCCGTGCTACTGAGAACGCCCTGTCGTTGCTTATCGGACAGGCTGGTCAGCAGATACCCCGTTCCACATTGGCAGAACAGTCGCTGCCTGACGAGTTTGCCGTAGGTGTAGGCGTGGCCCTGTTGCAGAACCGTCCTGATGTGCATAATGCCGAGATGGAGCTCGCTTCTTGTTTCCATGATGTGCAGACAGCTCGTTCCAAGTTCTATCCGAGCATCACGATTGGTGCCTCTGCGGCGTTTACCAACAACAACGGCGCTCTGAATCCTGGTAAGTGGCTCACCTCAGTGTTTGCTTCACTCACGCAGCCCATCTTCCAGCGTGGTGCCCTGATTGCCAACCTGAAAGTGACCAAGTTGCAGTATGAGCAGGCCTTCAACACCTGGCAGAACGCCATCCTCAAGGCTGGCAATGAGGTGTCTAACGCCCTGGTCAACTACAATCAGTATGATGCCAACTCGAAGATAGAGACCCAGCGTGTCGAGGCCTTGGCGAAAGCCGTTGATGCCACCATCGCCCTCTATCACTCCAAGGGCACTACCTATCTGGAGGTGCTGACTGCTCAGACGCAGTCTCTCTCGGCTCAGCTCACGCTGGCTACAGACAACTTCAATAAGATGCAGTCGGTAGTCAGTCTCTATACAGCTCTCGGAGGCGGTGGAAAATAAAATTCTTAAAATTTTAAAGATTATGGCAAGTGAAATAAGCCCAAAAGCTGAGATTAGCCCAAAGGCGAAGATCGGCAATAACTGTAAGATATTCCCCTTCGTATTTATCGAGGACGATGTGGAGATTGGCGACAACTGCATCATTTTTCCCTTTGTCTCGATTTGCGATGGCTCCCGTATTGGCAATAACAACAAGATCCATCAGGGCAGTGTGATTGCTGCCTTGCCACAGGACTTTAACTACCGTGGTGCCAAGTCGTACGTGAAGATTGGTGATAGTAACGTGATCCGTGAGAATGTGGTTATCAACCGCGGTACCCTTCGGGATGGTGCCACCGTGATAGGTAATGGCAACTTCCTGCTCGAAGGCACCCATATCAGCCACGATACGTTGATAGGCGACAATTGCGTGTTTGGTAATGGTACCAAGATCGCCGGCGACTGTGTGATTGGCAATGGTGTCATCTTCTCTTCTGGCGCCATCCAGAATGCCAACACGCGTGCAGGCGACCTCTCACTGATTCAGGCAGGTTGCGCCTTCTCTCACGACGTGCCCCCATACGTCATCGCAGGTGGTAGTCCGATGGCCTATGGTGGTCCTAACACCACGATGATGAACTATGCCGGTATCGACGAGAAGGTTCAGAAGCACATCGCCAATGCCTATCGTCTGCTCTTCCACGGAAAGACCAGCGTGTTTGATGTGATTAAGCAGATCAGGGATCAGGTGCCCGATGGCCCCGAGATCCGAAACATCATCCAGTTCCTTGAAGGAACCAAGCGAGGCATTATGTGCAAGTAAAAAAGTAAAAAGGTAAAAAAGTAAAAAGGTAAAAAGTAAATCCCTGCCAGTCGGTAGGGATTTATTTTGTTAATAGCTGGCGGAGCAGGGGATGCCTGCGGCGATGACGCGATCTCGGATGCTGTCCAGCTGTTCGTGGGTGGCCTTCAGCAGGCCCTGGGTAGGTGTCTCCCGATCAATGGTGTAGATCATCACCTGCTGTGGGGCAATCTCCTTCACGGCTTCGAGCCAGGGGCTGACGTATTCGTCGCCTGTGTTATCTACCGATTCCCCCTTACACTCCCCACGCATGAACATCGTCTGGATGATGACATGTCCCTGAAAAGCCTTCAGGCGATCTAGAATCAAGTTCACATCGTAAGTGCCGTTGGGGTGGTCAACCTTATTAATATATAAGGGGTCGATGGTGTCGAGCTTCAGGATGTTATTATCTACCCGCATCAGGGCATCATGCACCTGCTGGCGGTGGATCATCGTGGAGTTGCTGAGTACGGAGACCTTCGCCTTCGGACAGTACTGGTTGCGCAGACGGATGGTGTCGGCGATGATCTCTGCGAAATGGGGGTGACAGGTGGGCTCGCCATTGCCGGCAAAGGTGAGGACATCGGGCAGCTGCTCCTCAGCAACCATCTGCTGCAGCTTCTCTTCGAGTTTTCGGGCTACCTCCTCACGGGTGGGGAGAGGCAGCGACGGACGATGGTCCTCGTTGAACCCGCATTCACAATAAATGCAGTCGAATGAGCATACCTTACCATCGGCTGGAAGCAGGTTGATGCCCAATGAGATGCCAAGGCGACGGCTATGTACGGGGCCGAAGATTGGCGATGGATAGATAATTGTACTCATAACGGGTGCAAAGGTACGCCTTTTTCGAGACAAAAGAACAAAAGAAACAAAAAAATAACTGTCATTATGTACTTATGTCTAAAAAAAATAGTAATTTTGCACCCGAATTCAACAAATTTACGTACGTAAGATTCATGAAAAGACGAAGAAACAAGACTGGCAACCGTCGAGGTGTGCAGATGGTCACCTTGTGCATTAGCACAACGATGGTGCTGGTACTTTTGGGAATGGTCGTATTTTCCGTGCTGACGTCGCGCAACCTGTCGCAGTGGGTGAAAGAGAACCTCACGGTGACGGTGATGCTGAAAGACGAGGTATCGGTGAATGAGGCCAAACTGCTATGTAGGGATCTGTATCATCGCCCGTATTCCAGGAACATTGATTACATCAGCCGTGAACAGGCGCTGAAGGAGCAGTCGGAGGCTATGGGCTCTGACCCTTCGGAGTTTCTGGGTATGAACCCGTTCTCTGCCACGCTGGAGCTGCAGATGAAGTCGGATTATGCCAATCGTGACTCCCTGAAGTGGATAGCGGCTGAGTTGAAGAAGAATCCCAAGGTGGCCGACGTGGCCTATCAGGTGGATCTGATGGACAGTGTGAACCGTAACCTGACGAAGATGAACCTGCTGCTGTTGGTGATAGCAGGTCTGCTTACGTTTGTGTCGTTTGCGCTGATCAGCAATTTTGTCCGCCTGAGTGTCTATTCGCGCCGTTTCCTGATCCATACGATGAAGCTGGTGGGTGCCTCATGGGGCTTCATCCGGCGCCCCTTTATGAAACAGGGTCTGCTGGTAGGTATCATTGCCGCCGTGCTGGCCATTGTGGTACTGGGCTTCTGCGTGTATGGCCTCTATTATTATGAGCCCAATATGATGACGATCATCACCTGGCAGGAGCTGGCGATCACGGCAGGCGCAGTCTTGCTGTTCGGCATTATCATTACGAGTGTCAGTGCCTACATTTCAGTGAACAAGTTCCTCAAGATGACACCAGGAGAACTGTATAAAATTTAAAATGTAAGAATGTAATAATTGAGAAATGGATAAGAAGGATTTTGCATTCGACAAGATGAATTACCTGCTGTTGGCAGTGGGGATGATTATCGTGGTGATAGGCTTCCTGTTGATGACAGGTCCAGCCTCTACAGATACAACTTTCGAGCCTGACATCTTCAGTGCCCGTCGCACGAAGCTGGCACCCATCGTATGTCTTTTCGGCTTTGTGTCGATGATCTACGCAGTGGTAAGGAAACCAAAAGACTAAATTAATAATAATAGTTATGGATTGGATACAAGCTTTGATCCTGGGCATTATTCAGGGTCTTACAGAGTATCTGCCTGTGAGTAGCAGTGGCCATCTGGCCATCGGACAGGCATTTTTCGGGATGGATGATGGTGAGGACAACCTCATGTTTACCGTAGCTGTACACGTAGCCACAGTACTGTCAACCCTCGTTGTGCTCTGGCGTGAGATAGCATGGCTCTTCAAAGGTGTCGTCAAGTGTGAGATGAACGCCGAGACGAAATACCTTCTGAATATCGTGGTTTCGATGATTCCCGTAGGTATCGTAGGTCTGTTTTTCAAGGATCAGGTCGAGGAGGCCTTCGGGTCAGGACTCATGCTGGTAGGCTTCTGCCTGCTGATTACAGCCGCTCTGCTCATCTTCTCCTATTACGCCTGTCCCCGACAGAAAGAAGAGATCTCGTGGAAGGATGCGCTGATCATCGGTATCGCTCAGGCAGTAGCCGTATTGCCAGGCGTATCACGTTCAGGCTCTACGATAGCCACAGGTATCATGCTGGGCAATAAGAAGGAGAAGCTGGCACAGTTCTCATTCCTGATGGTGATCCCTCCGATTCTGGGTGAGGCACTCCTCGACGTGCTGAAGGCCATGAAGGGTGAGGCAGTGATGGGAAGCATCGAGGCCCTGCCGTTGGCTGTCGGCTTCCTGGCAGCATTCCTTTCGGGCTGTCTGGCCTGCAAGCTGATGATCAACCTCGTGAAGCGCGGCAAGCTCATCTACTTCGGAATCTACTGCGCCATCTTAGGTTCACTTGTAATACTCACGTATATCGACTGATGAACTTCAACGAAGGCGCATACATCTATATCAACAAGCCCTACCGGATGTCGAGTTTCGGAGCCCTGGCGCATATCCGCTATGTGGTGTCGAAGCGACTGAAGGTGAAGCGGGTAAAGATGGGGCATGCAGGCACGCTGGATCCCTTGGCCACAGGCGTGCTGATCCTCTGCACTGGTAAGGCTACCAAGCAGATCGAGCGCCTGCAGCAGCACACCAAGGAATATACGGCTACGCTGCAGTTGGGGGCTACCACGCCCAGCTACGATCTGGAGCATGAGATCGACCAGACCTTCCCCACGGCGCATATCACCCGGGAGCTGATAGAGCAGACACTGCCTCGCTTCGTGGGCGACATCATGCAGCAGCCCCCGCTGTTCTCTGCCTGTAAGGTAGGTGGCGACAGAGCCTATGAACTGGCTCGACAAGGGAGCGACCATCAGCTGGCGGCGAAACCCGTCCGCATCGACGAGATCGAGCTGCAGGACTTCGACGCCGCTACGATGCAGCTCAAGTTGCGCGTGGTGTGTGGCAAGGGCACCTATATCCGCTCGTTGGCTCGCGACATTGGCGAGGCACTGGGAAGTGGCGCCCATCTCACAGCCCTCTGCAGAACGCGTGTGGGTGACGTGAGGATCGAGGATTGTCTCACCTTCGACGACTTCCCAGCCTGGCTCGAAGCCCAGCTGTCACAATCGTAAAATCGTCAAATTGTCAAATTCGTCACATGAATATATGAAATTATCACAGTTTAAGTTTAAGCTTCCAGAGGAGCAGGTGGCACTGGAGCCAACCTATCATCGCGACGAGTGTCGTCTGATGGTGATACACCGCAAGAGTGGGAAAATCGAAATGACCAAGAAGGATGATGAAGGTAACGACCTGACCGACAAGGAGGGTAATCCCGTCTATCTCGACTTCCGTAATATTTTGGATTATTTCGATGAGGACGACACGTTCATCTTCAACGATACCAAGGTGTTCCCCGCTCGTCTCTATGGCACCAAGGAGAAGACGGACGCCAAGATCGAAGTGTTTCTGTTGCGTGAGCTGAACCCCGACCTGCGTTTGTGGGATGTGCTGGTAGAGCCAGCCCGTAAGATCCGCATTGGCAACAAACTCTTCTTTGAGGATGATGGCCCCATGGTGGCTGAGGTGATCGACAATACCACCAGTCGCGGACGCACGCTGCGCTTCCTCTACGACTGTCCCCACGACGAGTTCAAGCGCGAGCTCTTTGCCTTAGGCGAGGCCCCGCTGCCCCGTTATATCGTGGATAGGCGCCCTGCTGTGCCAGAAGACATGGACCTCTTCCAGACCATCTATGCCAAGAACGAAGGTGCTGTTACAGCCCCATCCTCTGGTCTGCACTTCAGCCGTGAGCTGCTGAAGCGTATGGAGATCCGTGGCATCAACTTCACCTATATCACGCTGCATTGCGGACTCGGCTGCTTCGATCCCATCGAGGTGGAAGACCTCACCAAGCACAAGATGTCGTCAGAGCAGATGTTTGTAGGCAAGGAAGCCTGCGACATCGTGAACAAGACAAAGGAAAATGGTCATCGTGTGTGCTGCGTAGGTGTGAGCACCGCCCGTGCCACAGAGTCAGCCGTTGGTACCGATGGCTACCTGAAGGAGTTTGAGGGCTGGACCAACAAGTTTATCTTCCCACCTTATGAGTTTGGCATGAGCAATGCCCTGATTGCCAACTTCTATCATCCCGAGTCAACGATGATGATGACAGAGTGCTCTTTCGGTGGCTACGACCTCGTGTATGAGGGTTATAAGCTGGCATTGAAGCACGGCTATAAGTTCGGCTGCTTTGGCGATGCCATGCTGATTCTCGACGATTAAAGCATCTGTTGTGAGTGAGGTCTATTTAGGACTGGGAAGCAATCTCGGTGATAAGGAAGATCATATTCGCAAAGCGATCACGCTGATAGGCGAAAGAGTAGGACTGGTTGTTCGCCAGTCCTCTCTTGTTTCGTCTGAGCCCTGGGGCTTTGAGTCAGCAAACAGCTTCCTCAATGCTGTCATTTGTTGTGAGACATCGCTCACGCCCCGCCAGGTATTGCAGACCACGCAGCAGATAGAGCGCGAGTTAGGCAAGAGCCAGCGTCATGCCACCATCCGCAACAAGACCACCCGCTATCACGATCGTCCGATAGATATCGACATCCTGCTTTACGACGACCTGATCATCGACGAACCCGACCTGAAGATCCCTCATCCCCTGATGCAACAACGTGATTTCGTGATGAAACCCCTGAACGAAATCACCGCTGCGGACTGAAAGTCGGCGGCTTGTAACGGGGTTCCCAAGGGACGGCAACGCAGTTGCAAAGTTACGAAAAACCGAAGTGACTTTCGTGATTACATGTAATCACAAAACCGGCTTTTTGGAGCTTTGATTTATGAAAATATAACGTTTTTAACCTTCGTTTACGTGGAAAACGCCCAAATTGAGTGAAGAGCGGGTTTCAAGGAAAATTTAGAATAGTGCCATAATTCAATGTGAATTCTTGAAGAATTCCCTTCGAATTCTTCAAGAATTCTATGTAGTTTTTGGGGGTCAGAACTTATAATCGAGACCGATGCCGATCACGTGGTTGGTGCGGCTGTAGGTCTCGGTTCCTGTATAGGGCGTGCCCATATACTTGTCCTGCTGCTTGGTGTAGTCGGAGTAGAGACTGCAGAAGTAGCTGACGTTGAGGCGCATCTTCTGGTTGATGTTCCAGGCGCCGCCCAGTCCGAGACTGTAGCTGTCGCAGGCAAAGGAGGTGTTCTGCTGATACTCGTCGGACAGACCGTAGTCGGTGCGCTGACCACCACAGCTGATGGTGAACTTCTCGTTGATGTCGTACTCTATACCAGCGAGGATCTCGTGTGTGCCGTGCTTCAATGTCTTCTGTCTGTCGTTTGCCATCTTGGCATGCTTGTCGTCGAAGAAGTGGTATTCCAGCGCAGCGCGAAGGCGTGGGGTGAATTCGTAGCCGACAGCTATTGCGAGCAGTGATGGCATGTCGTAACGTGTCTCTGCCCCATCCTTGTAGGCTGCCACCTTGTCGCCAAACTGCTGGAGTGCCAAGTCGCCCTCGATGTAAGGCATGACAGTGGCGGTGGCGGGGTCGGCATTCTTGATACGTGCCGTGAGTGTGCGGGTGTCGTTATCTGTGGCGAGTTTTGTACGGAACTCATAACGGGCACTGATGGTCAGACGATCGTCGTGGTAATCGAAGCTGAAGATAGGTGCGAAGCCCCAGCCGCGCTGGATGCAGTCGAGCTGCAGGTCGATAAGGTCTGCGCCACCCATGTTGGCATTCACGAAACCACGGCTGTAGCCGTCGTAGTAGTTGGCACGGATACCAACGGCAGCAGAGAAGTTGTCGTTGATCTTGCGGGTGATGTTAAACTGTCCGCCGTAGATATACTGCTTGCCCTTCATGTTGGCGCTGTAATCATATTTGTCGGGTGTGATACCGCTTTGAGCCAGCATGGCGCGGATGGGCACCTCGAACATGGGGATACCCTCGTCGTACTTCACGAATCCGCCGCTACCCACGATGCCGATCATGGCTGAGAAGGCCCACATCTCTTTCTTATAGGCAGCGAAGAGGGCTGGTACGATGGGGGCTGATGCCACACCGTTGTATTTCTTCTCGAAGTTGGAACCAAGGTATCCTGGAATGCTCGTGTCGATGTCACGATGTTGCCAAGGCTTCTGGAAGTTGAGTGAGAGCTGGAATCCCTCGTGCCCCCATGCCAGACCTGCGGGGTTGGAGTAAGCAGCGTCGATCTCAGTGCTGGCACCACGTGCAAACATACGGTCGAAAGCTATGTGATAGTTGGTGTTGGTCATCAGTCCACCTGCATGGACAGAACTTACTGTGGCGAGTGACAGTAATGCTGTAAAGAGTAATTTTCTCATCTTTTTGAATCAGTTCTAATGGTTTGCGGGTGCAAAGGTAGTAAAAAAAACAATAAAACTGCCAAAATGACGAGAAAATTACGTAAATGGAACAAAATTATTGCGCTGTACGCTCGTTGAAGCGATCCAGCAGCCATTGTTTCTGTTCTGGAATGGTCATGTGGGAGTTGTCGAGCTCGATGGCATCATCGGCCTTGCGCAGTGGACTCACCTCACGATGGGAGTCAATATAATCACGCTCCTGCACATTCTTCAGGATGTCGTCGTAGTCTGCCGGCATGCCCTTGGCCTTCAGCTCGTCGAAACGACGCTGGGCACGCACCTCCGCACTGGCAGTGACGAAGATCTTCAGTTCGGCATCAGGGAAGACGGTGGTACCGATATCACGACCATCCATTACCACACCCTTGTCCTTGCCCATCTGTTGCTGCTGGGCTACCATCGCTGTACGTACGAAGCCGACAGCGGCGATGGGACTGACATGGCTGCTCACCTCCAGCGAACGGATCTCGTCTTCCACGCGCACATTATTTAAATAGGTGTCAGGGCGCCCTGTGGCGGGATTGATCTTGAAACTGATCTGGATATTGGGCATCTCCTGTTCCAACTCAGTGGTCTTCACGCTCCCGTCGGCATTGAAGAGGTTGTGCTGAAGGGCATAAAGGGTGACTGAGCGATACATGGCGCCTGTATCTACATAGACGTAGCCCACCTCGCGGGCCAGGTCCTTAGCCATCGTGCTCTTTCCGCAAGAGCTGTGGCCATCGATTGCAATAGTTATTTTTTTCATAATGCGTAAGATAAATTGATCAGAATGGATGATGCGCTGACGTGATACTTGCCATAAGCCACATGGAGCTTGAAACGCTCTAGCTGAAGACCTGCTCCGGCAGAGAAACCTGCCCCGTGGGAAGAGTCTCCCTCTGTGTCGCTAATTTTCATCTGGCTGGCTCTGCGAAAGTTGTATCCCGCAGCGATATAGATGTTTTGCCCTAAGAGTATGTCGGCTCCCACGGCGATATGATGTCCGAAACCCTCGCTCCAATCGTTGAGCCGACTGAGTGTGGCAGAGAGTCGGAAGGGCGACTGTCCGATGCGCTTGGAGGCACCTACCTGCAGATCAAGGGGGATGCGTTCAAACTGTTCGTCGTAGGCTTTCACCTGTCCGCCCAGATTGCGTGCTACTGCCGAAAGACTGAAGTCACGCTCTTCGTCGAAATAGTTGAGTCCTAAATCAACTGCTACTGCCAAAGCGTTGTATCCGGCGATGTAGGAGGTGATGAACTTGGCTGTGATGCCACCGTTGAATTCGTTAGTAAATGCGTATGCAAAGGTGCCGCCAACGGCAATGTCACGCGCCGAGAAGGTGCCCAGTTCCTGTCCTTCCGGCGTGGTCTCCTTCATGCTGCCATAGTCCATGTATTGAGCCGTGACACCCCAGGTTCCTCTGTCGCCTGCTCCCTTCATGAAGGCGGCGCTGGCAGTCTTGGACCCTTGCATGAATGCCATGAAGTTGAGGTTGATGCTCTTGTCGCTGACACCATTGATTAAGGCAGGGTTATGGAAAATCAGCGAGGGGTCGTCATCGGTCAGTGTGATGTTGTCGCCTCCGACAGCTGCCACATGGGCACTGACTGGCAATCGGAGGAAATTGTAGGAGGTGGTGCTCTCCTGAGAGAGGGCAGAAAGGATGGAAAGATGAGAGATGAGGAGAAGGAGCCACAAGCGCAGGAGCTGATGACTGTCGGCTCTGCTCTTGAATGACGCTTTGATGCTTACTTTATCACTTTTCATCTCCTAAATCTCTTAAGTTGGGCGCAAAATTACGAAATAATTCTTAATTTCTTAACCTTTTCACTTTTACCTTTTTACTTTTCACTTCTTTTTTATATCTTTGCATCCGATTTGAAGATATAACGGCAGAATGCCGGATTTATTATGGAAGTCAAGAAAAGTCGTGAGGCAGATATAGAGAGCATGCGAGTGCAAGGATTCCTCGTGGGATTGATCGTTGTACTTGCAGCCTTGTTTGTTGCCTTGGAATGGAACAGCAATGACAGTGGCTGGGCATTCTTTGAGGTGGATGACGACTTGGAGGCTGAGATGGAACTCTCTCCACTCAAACGTGATAAAGATGAGATTCCCATGATGCTGCCTCAGGAGCCAAAGGTGGAGCAACCCAAGTCAGAGCAGCTGCGACTGGTGGATGACGATGTGGACTTGACTTTCGAGCCAGAGCCCGTGGAACGCCCGGAGGAGCAGAAAGATCAGAAGGAGGCTGAGGAAAAGGATAAACCTGAGGTGGTGGATATGTATGACGAGCCAGTGGATTTCCGTGTGGTGGAGGATCTGCCTCAGTTCCCTGGAGGAGCCTCGGAGTTTATGAAGTGGCTGACAAGGAATCTGAAATACCCTCCATCAGCCCAGCGGAAGCAGATCAGGGGAAAGGTGGTGGCCCAGTTTGTCGTGAATACAGACGGCAGCGTGAGCGACCTGGAACTGACGGAACACCTGGAGGCATCTTGCGACCGTGAGGTGCTGCGTGTGCTGAAGATGATGCCGAAATGGCAGGCTGGCGTGATGAATGCGAAGCCTTGTCGTACCAAGGTCTGCATACCAATCGTGTTTAATCTATAAGAAAGAAATATGTATCAATCAGAAGTATTACTTAAGAAAGTGAATGAGGCACTTGACGGTCTGGTTTATGATCGTCCGCCTTTTAGTCTGTATGAGCCTATCAAGTATGTGCTCGCTATTGGCGGCAAGCGTGTCCGCCCGGTACTGATGTTATTGACCTATAACCTCTACAAGGATGATCCGGAGCGGATCATGAACCAAGCCATCGGACTGGAAACCTACCATAACTTCACGCTGTTGCACGATGATCTGATGGACAATGCAGACATGCGTCGTGGACATGAGACAGTGCACAAGCGCTGGAACCCCAATCAGGCTATTCTTTCAGGTGATACGATGCTTCTGCAGGCTTTCGAGCGCATCGAAGACTGCGAGGTGGATAAGGTAAAGGACGTGTTCCGCACTTTCCTGATCACAACCTATGAGGTGGGAGAGGGACAGCAGCTCGACGTGGAATACGAGACACGTGATGATGTCAAGGAAGAAGACTATATTGAGATGATCCGGCTGAAGACCAGTGTGCTGATTGCCTGTGCCGTGAAGATCGGTGCTATCCTGGCAGGCGCATCTATGGAGGATCAGGAGAATCTTTATAAATTCGGTGAGCAGATAGGACTGGCATTCCAGCTTCAGGACGACCTGTTGGATGTGTATGGTGATCCCAAGGTGTTTGGAAAGAATATTGGTGGTGATATCACCTCTAATAAGAAAACCTATATGCTGATCAATGCGCTGAATCTTGCCAATGAGGCACAGCGTAAGGAGCTGCAGCGCTGGATTGCGGCAAAGGATTTCGATCGCAATGAGAAAGTGGCAGCTGTCACGAAACTCTATGACGAGATAGGCATCCGTGAGCTGTGTGAGCGCAAGATGGACGAGTATTATAACCGTGGTTTGGAGTATCTGGCAAAGGTCAATGTACCTGAAGAGCGTAAAAGCGAGTTGAAAGCCTACGCTGCCGAGATGATGACCCGTGAGAGTTGATGAGATTCATTGATACCCATTGTCATCTTGACGGCGAAGAGTTCGCCGAGGATCTCGAAGCTGTTGTCACTCGTGCCCAGGAGGCTGGGGTAGGAGCTATTGGTATTCCTGGTATCGACCTGCCTTCGTGTGACACTGTGCTGGAGCTGTGCAGAAGGTATCCTGGCTATTGCTATCCGATGCTGGGACTTCATCCTGAGGAGGTGAAAGAAGACTGGCAAACTGTCTTAGCTCAGATAAAAGAAAAACTTATTGGTGCCCAGGTTGTTGCAGTAGGTGAAGTGGGACTTGACTTTTATTGGAGTCGGGAGTTTGAACAGGCACAGTTGGCGGCTTTTGAGGAACAGGTGAAATGGGCTGTCGAGTTCCAGCTGCCGTTGATGATCCATTGCCGGAAAGCTCAGCATGAGCTGGTAGCCATCCTGAAACGTTACAAAGCCGATTTGCCTGGCGGCGTGTTCCATTGTTTCACAGGTAATGAGCAGGAAGCCAGAGAACTCCTGCAGTTTGAACGATTCGTATTAGGTGTGGGCGGGGTGCTGACTTTCAAGAAATCCCACCTTCCGGAAGTGCTTCCAGCCTGTGTCCCTCTGAGTAGGATCGTGCTGGAGACAGATGCACCTTATATGGCGCCGGTACCCATGCGCGGACAGCGTAATGAGCCTGCTTTTGTGGCTCATGTCCTGCAACGGTTGGCAGAGGCTTATGGCGTGGATGCAGAGACGATAGCCAACCAGACCAACTTGAACTGCGAAAAAATATTAAATATAACCCTATAATCCATAGAATGTGCGGTAAAAGCACTACCTTTGCATTCACAAAAACGCAAGGAGAGGTGCTCGAGTGGTTGAAGAGGCACGCCTGGAAAGCGTGTAACCGGCAAAACCGGTTCGCAGGTTCGAATCCTGTTCTCTCCGCAGAATATTGATAAGTTATGAAAAGACTGATTATTCTGTTTTCACTGATTTGTTTGCTTCTTGGTACGCAAACAGCCATAGCCCAAGAAAGGTCTAAGCAAGATACTGTGCTTGTTGCAGATACGACTGCATCGGCTACTGTTATGAGTGATTCGTTGGCTTCAGAGATGATGCTGACGGATGACCTTGATGCAGAGGCAGAGGAGGGTGGCTTTCATAAGCAGTTGAAAACAAAGTTTATTGATGGTAATGTAGGCTTTATGTCGTTAGTGGCCCTGGCTCTGGTGCTGGGATTGGCCTTCTGTATTGAACGAATCATCTATCTGACGCTGTCAGAGATCAAAGCCCGTAAGCTGATGGAGGATATTGAGCATCGCTTACAGGCTGATGATGTGGAAGGTGCCAAGACACTTTGCCGAAACACCCGTGGTCCAGTGGCGAGCGTTTGCTATCAGGGACTCTTGCATATCAATCAGCCTATGGATGCCATTGAGCGCAGCATTACGAACTTTGGCGGCTTGCAAGCTGCTAACCTGGAGAAAGGCTGTTCGTGGATCAAGCTGTTCATTGCGATGGCGCCCTCATTGGGATTCCTTGGTACTGTCATTGGTATGGTGATGGCCTTCGATCAGATTCAGCAGGCTGGTGATATTGGTCCTACTATCGTGGCTCAAGGTATGAAGGTGGCACTGATCACAACGATCTTTGGTATCGTGGTGGCACTGATCCTGCAGTTGTTCTATAGCTATATCCTTTCAAAGATTGAGCGCCTGACAGCGCAGATGGAGGAGTCGGCTATTACGCTGTTGGACATGATTACCGTTTATAAAAACAAGAAAGCATGAATATCGTATCGCCTTTCTTCGCAGATCTGATGTTGGGACTGATGTACCTGATGTTGGTTGTTGCCTTAGCAGTGACTGGTTGGTCAGTGTGGCATACGCTCCGTAGCAGACGGAAAGGCGACGATATTGTCAATGGTGTGCCTGCTGGCCGTATTGGCTGGTGTGTGGCTATAGGATTGGTGGTGTGCCTGGTGGTCACCTTCCTTCTGGGTTCTTCGTCGCCTGTCATGACGAATGGTGTGCGTTTTGCCGACACGTTCTGGTTGAAGACGACGGATATGTTTATCTATACCTCAACCCTTTTAATTATAGGATGTTTCGTAAGCGCTATCGTCAGCAAATTCCGGAGCTGAATACCACATCAACGGCAGATATCTCATTCATGCTGTTGATTTTCTTCCTCGTAACATCATCGATGGATACGGAGAAGGGATTGCTGCGTCAGATGGCTCCACCACCTCAGCAAGAAGAACAGCTGACGGATATCAATAAGGATTGTGTGTTACAGGTGGAACTTGATGCACAGAATCAGCTGACGTGTAATGGCAAGGTTATGACTCCCAAGCAGCTTTCTGAAGAAGTGCAGGCGATGGCCTCTGTCAATCGTGAAGGGCATGTTGTAGCAATCAAGGCAGATCGTCAGACCAGCTATGAGGCTTATTTTCAGATGCAGAATGCCATCGTGGGTGCATACGCTGCGCTGCGTGAGGATTATGCCCAGAAGCATTTCGGCAAGCACTATCGGGCTTGTAATAATGAAGAACGGACAGTAGCCAACGAATATTATCCCCAACGTATCAGTGAAGATCTGAAAGGAGGTGAGCGATGAGGCCGATGCAGAGTATGTTCCAGCGCAAGCGTCGACAGGTGCCTTCACTGAATGTGGCATCGATGCCTGATTTGATTTTCACGGTTCTCTTCTTCTTTATGATCGTCACCCACATGCGTAGTGATGAGGTGAAGGTGAAGCTGCAGGTACCTCAGGGTTCAGGTGTTCAGAAACTGGCCAATAAGGCATCGGTAGTGAATATCTATATCGGACAGTTTCATAGTGAATGGGCCGTACAGTTGAATGGTGACCTGATAGAACCTGATGCTATCCCAGCCCGTATCGAGGAAATCCGAAGTGGTATGTCGCCTGAGAATGCAGAAAAGCTGACGGTTAGTCTGAGGGCTGATCGCCAAACCCCTATGGGTGTGATCAATGATGTGAAACAAGCCTTGCAACAGTCGTATGCCCTCAGAATCAATTATAGTGCAACGGAATTTAAACAAAATGATTAACCTATGAGTAAGATAGATAAACTCGACAAACAGATACTTCGCATGATAGCAGAAGACGCCCGTGTGGCTTTCCTGGAGGTGGCGCGTGCCTGCAATGTCAGTGGTGCTGCCATCCATCAGCGTATCCAGAAGCTAACTGCCATGGGTGTGCTGAAAGGCTCACAGTTCCTCATCGATCCTGAGAAAATCGGCTATGAGACCTGTGCCTATATTGGTCTGAACCTGAAAGACCCAGGCTCTTTTGATGAGGTGGTTGAGAAATTGAAGGAGATCCCTGAAGTGGTGGAGTGCCATTATACAACAGGTAACTTTGATATGTTTATCAAACTGTATGCCTTGAACAATCACCATCTGCTCACGATCATTCACGACCAGCTGCAGCCGCTGGGATTGGCAAGCAGCCAGACGCTGATATCCTTCCATTCAGCCATCAGCCGACAATTACCGGTAGAGGCCATATTGACAGAGAAGGATGAGGAAGATTAAGATCAAGTTTTACCGCTAAAACCAATAATGCGACAATCATTACTAAATAAAATAACCGTTTAAATTAATCATTATGGCTTATCAAGAAGTAACAACGACGGGTTATGGTACCCGAGTAGGTAACTCATTTAGGGCAATAGGCACAGGTTTTCTTCTGTTTATTGCAGGTACAGCTCTGCTGTGGTGGAACGAAGGTCGTGCTGTGAAGACAGAAAAGATGCTCGAAGAGGCAGGAAATGCCTATGTGGAGATGGAGAACCCTAACAAGAAGGATGCTTCTTTGGAAGGTGAGCTGATCTGTGGTACCGCTATGGCTACTACAGAGGATTCGCTGACTGATGCCGATTTTGGTATTGGTGCCAAGGCAATCGCACTCAAGCGTACTGTTGAGTACTACCAATGGGTGGAGCATGAACAGGAGAAGAGTGAGGATAAACTGGGTGGTAAGGAAGTGACTACCACAACCTATACTTATAGTAAGGAGTGGGTGGATAGTCCTATAGAGTCAGCCAGGTTCAAGGATCCTGCCTATCAGAATAAGAATACGGTGCTGGCAACCTATGAGGATACAGAGCAGTATGCAGAGAATGTGTCTTGGGGTGCGTATAAGTTGACAGAGAGTCTGATCCATCATATATCTTCAGGCGAAGGACTGGAACTGGCGATGGCAGAAGACCTGCTGAAACAGTTGGATAAGAGTGCACAGACAGCCTATGAGCGGTTCTATGGCGTGCAGAAGAGCAACCAGCAGCCTGCAGCTCAGCAACCAGCACAGCAGACTGCCATTCCTGACTCCGTAAAAGCCTTGCTTCCTGATTCTGTGAAGGCTATGCTCGATTCTCTGCAGGCTGTCAACGACTCTATCAACAAGGCAATGGCGAATGCAGAAAACAAAAAGGACTTGAAATATATTCATCAGGCCAGCAACGTGCTTTACTTCGGACGTGTGCCTGGTGTTCCTGAGGTGGGCGATGTACGTATCACCTTCGAAAAGGTGGTTCCTGCCAAGGTGACAGTGATGGCTGTTGTCGATGGTGACAGCTTTAAGCCTTATAAGGCCAAGAACGGCAAGCGCTTCCAGACACTTGTAATGGGTAAGAAGAGCGGTGATGAAATCATCGATGCCGAGAAAGAGGCTAACAATGTGCTGCTGTGGATCTTCCGCATTGTTGGTATACTGCTGGTGATTGTTGGTCTGAAGGGTATCTTCGGCTTCATCGAGACCCTCCTGAAGGTGGTGCCTTTCGTCGCTGGTATCTTCGGATGGGGTGTTGGCGTTGTCTGCACGATTGTAGGTATTGTATGGTCTCTGATCATCATTGCCATAGCATGGTTGTTCTATCGTCCGGTTCTTGCTATCTGTCTCCTGGCTTTGGCAGGTTTCCTCATCTGGGTATTTGCTTTCAAGGGAAAGGATAAGTTGAAGGAGTTGGCAGCTAATGCCCGCAATAAGAATATGACTCAAACGCCAGAATCTGTATGAAGAAACTGTTATTTATGATAACCCTATGCCTGTGCGCTCTTGGTAGTGCGCAGGCACAGGAAATTCGTAACGATTCCAAGTGGTGGAGCGGCAGTGTGCTCTTTACGGCAACGGTTCGTATGGGTGGTGTCGTCTATTTCCAAGGCTCTGACTACAGTGAACTGACCATTGAGAAAGATGGGGATAAGCCAGGTCAATATAAGATTATCCCGAGTCGTCAGGCAGAGGATACCCCTCCAGTTCGTGGTGAGTTTGGATGGCGTGTCCAGCATATCCGTCAGGATGGTATGAATTTCCTCGTGGTTCGCAGACCTAATGGTGATGCAGCAGAGGTGCTGGTACTTACACCCGATAATCTGGAGAACTGCAAAGGGCAGGAGGAATGGGCAGAGAAACAGCCTGTGAGTGATATTATCACAGGTATGCTGCTCAATACCACCTATCTGAGTCGTTTTTCAAAGGATGAGTTGCGCCTGATGCGTAATGAGATCCTGGCGCGTCGTGGCTGGAAGTTCCAGTCAAAGGATCTGCAGGAGCATTTCGGCAAACAGAAGTGGTATAAGCCTGTGGCAGACAACAAGACAATCAAACTCAATATCATCGAGCAGACTAACGTGCAGATGATCAAGACAGAGGAGACTGTGCCAGATAATGAACGTGGCTATATGGATATGAGTGATCCTGCCTATAATCAGGAGTTGCGCGATCTGGTTAATGGTAAAGGAAGTTTCCCTGGTGGTCTTGATGATGATGGACGAGGACCTGATGAGGTAGATGGCATGGCTTATTACAGCGTCACCAACGAAGATGAGTTTCTTGCAGCCTTAGGTAGCAATCGTACAGTGGTGGTTGCCGCTGATGCGCATCTGAACCTCTCTCGTGTGTTGGAACAAGAAGAGAAGTTCCGTAATCAGCCTGGTCGCAGATGGTGTGAAATGGCTTATGAAATAGCCAGCAAGGAACCACTGGTGGTGAGTGAGTCGGAGTCTGACGGACAGCAGCTGGCCCTGTTGAACATGAAGAACCTGATCATCAAGGGCGAGCAGAATGCGAGTATCGAGGTCGATCCACGTTACTCCTATTGTATCTACTTCGTCAACTGCGAGAATTGTGAGGTGAGGAATCTTACCATTGGCCACACGGAAGGAGGCTACTGCTCTGGTGGCGTGATTGGTGTCAGGGGTGGCAGGATGATCCTGGTATCAGATTGCGATCTCTATGGTTGTGGTACTTATGGGCTCGATCTGATAGGGACTTCTGATTTCAGCCTGATGAACTCCAACGTTCACGATTGCACCTATGGCATCATGAATATGAGAGATTGTGTGGCTGTCAAGTTTAATAAGTGCGACTTCTTCAGCAATCGCGAGTACGATTTGGTAGAAGGATGGAATGTAGAAGGACTGGTCTTTGATGACTGCCGATTCTTTGCCAATTGGGGTGATTCTCCACTTTTCAATCTCAAGAACAAATTCTATCTGATGGGATGTCAGATCTATCATCCATCAGAGAAACTTGGCTCGATGAATATGTGTGAGCAGATAGGTCAGAAGACCGTGTTTAACGATAATCCACTCGATCCGAATATTCAGGCTCGTGGACTTGGTCCTAAATAATAACAGAAGTGTGGTATGGATTTGGACAATTTGAAAGAGATAGCAGGTAAGTTCTTCAAAGGCTGTGGCTGTCTGACGGTAGGCTCCTTTATCATCTTGATAATTATTGGTATCTTTGTCGATGATGAAGAGAGTAGTGAGACAGCTGATGAGTCAACACCAAAGACTGAACAGGTGGAGAAGAAAGACTCTGTCGTTGTGAACGAACCGCTCGAGGGAGATCCGTATAAGGAGTTGGATGAGCTCATCGGCCTGGAGAGCGTGAAGAAGGAAGTGCGCTCGCTGGCTAACTTCGTGAAGCTTCAGAAACAGCGCGAGGCTAAGGGACTGAAGACAGCCAAGGTGTCTTATCACCTTGTGTTCTATGGCTCTCCAGGTACTGGTAAGACAACGGTAGCTCGTATCGTCGGACGTATCTACAAAGATCTGGGCGTGCTGAAGAGAGGACATACGGTAGAGACTGATCGAGGCGGACTTGTTGCCAAGTATATGGGACAGACAGCCATGAAGACGGATACCGTTATCCAGCAGGCCCTTGATGGTGTGCTCTTCATCGATGAGGCTTATTCATTGGTTCCTGAAAGCGGAAATGGCAGCGACTATGGCCAGGAAGCCATCGCCACCCTCTTGAAACGTATGGAGGATCATCGTGATCGTCTGGTGGTGATCATCGCAGGCTATAAAGACGAGATGCAGCGTTTCATCGACTCCAATCCTGGCTTGCAGTCACGTTTCAACCGTTATATCGACTTCCCGGACTATTCTGGTAAGGAGTTGTCGGAGATCTTTAAGATGTATATGAAGAAAAACCAATACACCCTTGCCGATGGTGCAGAGGAGTATCTGAAGGAACGCTTCGATTATGTTGTGGAGCATAAGGACCGCAATTTCGGTAATGCCCGTTATGCGAGAAATGTCTTTGAGAAGAGCATTCAGCAGCAGGCTAACCGACTAGCCAGCCAGTCGAATCTGAGTAAGAAACAACTAACAGAACTCACTGTTGAAGACCTGAAGGAAGGCTTCTCCGTGAGATCTCGTATAGAACAATAGTAAAACATCTATAATTAGGTATATGAAGAGAACAATTCTCACAGTCGTCATGCTTGTATTAGTGATGGCTGCAATGGCACAAGACCGACATTTCGAGTCGTGTCCCCTTGAGGTAATCGACAAAGGTTGGAAAACTAAGACCATCGATCATGTCATTAACGGCAGTATTGGTATTATGCTGGACAGCTTCAACAGCACATGGCCAACCTGGATGGTGGGAGCTGCGTGTCATACGATGGAAAAAGGACTCTCCAAGGAAGTTCTGGATAAGGAGACGGAACTGATCGTTACCGTTGATGCAAAGAATGGTTATGTAGAGGTTAACGATGCTGGTACCGATGGCGAGTATATGTCAGCTTGCTACTGGAACAGAAGTAACGGCCACAAGCTGTTGGCTATTCGTCTGGGTAAGCCTACAGACCCTTGTCTGGAGATCGTCTGCTTCTACGATTACGATCCAGCAAAGAAGACGCTGACGCCAGAGCCAGACATCCTGAAAGGCTATCGATGGGGTGACAAGAAGGAATTCACCCAGGTGTTCTGCAGGTTGCCAAAGGTGGGTAAGGATGTGATTGTGGAAGAGTGGGGCAATGATGCTCCCATGAAGCATACTTTTACGTGGAATGGTATGAAGCCAGTCTTTGCCAAGTCAGAACCACTTGAAATCGACAATACCGCTGATTATAGTATCAAAGTCGAGTACAAGGGTGCTGCACCCAATATCAAGGACTTTGTGTCGGCAATTCTCTCACCAGAAGATATCGGCGAGTCATTGAGTGGTATGAAAGATAGCTGGGAGATGTATCTCAATGGCATGAAACTGATTCCTGGCGAATCAATCACCGTTGATACCCCCAACGGCTATATGGCTTATGAGTCGGAGTCAGAAGAGAAGAACCGCATGATCATCGAGTGCTGCTTCTGGAACCATGCCGACAAGAAGCATAAGCTGGTGGCAATGAGCAACGACCTGTATCTGGATGGCAAAGCCACAACGGGTCAATATACAGGTCTATCATTCTTCCTTTACGACAATGCCACGCGCCGGATGATACCCGTTTCGCTGGATGATCTTGCCGGAGAGTTAGTCACGCCTCCAAGCACCTATGCTGTCACCCACGCATTACCCCGTCAGGGAAAGACCATAGTATTTACTTATCACATCCCAGCAGGTAAACTCGAGAAGCGCCTGACTTGGAATGGAACTAAATTTATCTCCGAGAGCAAATGAAGAAGATGACTATTATAATCATAGCTGTACTTACAGTTGTCGTTGTTGCAGGCGGATTCTGGGGCTATAAGTATCTTCAAGACCAGATCGTTGACGGCCCTGGCATGGTGAATGAGGTTGATTCTCTCGTAACGGATTCTGTTACACTTGCTGATGACGGCAAGCATACAGCTGACTATATCCGTCAGCGAGTAGATGCAATGTATGCCTGCTATAAGAACCCCAAGTACGATTCAACGGGCGTGAGACTGATGAAGCACGTTAATCTTGACAGTGCCTATTGCTCTTTACGCTATCAGGCCTTATATAAAGAAGCGATGGAGGCTGCCGGTGATGATGATATTGTGCTCGACTACGACCACTGGACGAACTCGCAGGATGATAACAACTTCACTTCCGAGGTAGGCAGAATCGACCAGATTACCGACTCTACGGCTTTCGCAGAAGTCTATGGCAAGAATTATGGCAATGACTATACCATCGTGCTTGGACTCTACTTTGAGCGTGGCGACTGGTATGTGGATGATTTTCTCTCACCCGACAGAAAAGATGGTGAGAAAGACTATTTTCATACCTATATCATCACTAAGCAGAAGGAACGCCAGCAGAAACAGCATCAAGAACCTGATTTGAACCAATATGCAGAATGATATGAAGAAGCTTTTGCTTGCAGCCATTTGCGTAATGGCGGTGATGGTCAGTTGCAAGAACAAAGGGCAGACGGCTCCTGCTGATCACAAAGATTCGCTGAAGGCACTGATTGACAGTATCATTGAGGAGAATGACACCACGCCTTTACCCATGTTCCTAATAGGTGGGGATGGTAAGTATATGCAGATGCTCTATTGGACTGACGTGGAAGAGCCGAAGAAGACCGAGGATAATTCAGAATACTTTGACGACTATCACAAGCGTTGGGAACTCCAGGAGATGTTCCGCCGTAATGCCTCTTCATATACCAACATGATTGCTGGCGACAAAATCATCAAGCTGAAGTATATCGATGAGGTGCTGAAGGATCCTGACGGCAACACGCCCACAACAAGTCAGATCCATGCTATTATGGGAATTCCTTCCCTCTGTTCACGTTTCGCCTTTGCAGGTCAAAAGAAGGAGGATGAAGATCCACGTTGGGGTTCTGCCATCGTCACCGACAGCTATCTAAAATCACGCAGGCATCTGTCGCTCCAGTCGTGTGCTGTGAACTATGATTATCCCAAGATGCCTGCAGAGATCGTCAAGCAGCTGGAGAAGGAATATGGTATGAAGGTCAATGCCTCTCAGAAGCTCAGCATCATCGATAACCGTTATATCCACGGCACTGTGGAGTTTGAGGGAGAGTATAAGAACGCACCTAAGGATCCGTATGATGCAGACCGCAAGTCTGCCCTTGCCCTTGAGTTGCTGGTGGATAGCGGCAAGATCTACAAGCTGGAGAAGCTGGGTTATTACTCACCTGAGTATGGCTCTACTTGGAATGCTGATGCCGAGGGTTATATCCCCAACGATATCGTAGCAGCCTTCGAGGGCCCGAAGGGGTTGGAACTCTGTTATGCCCATGGTGCCCCGGAGAGTTTCTGCGTAGGTATGATCTATCTGCGCGATGGCAAGCTGATTGAACATGAGTATGAGATCTATCAGGTGTTGGTTGATGAAGAGCCTTGTGTGTGGAAGAGTGAGATCGCAGAGATGCAGAAGCTCTATGTGGCTGATGATCCCCATGAGCGTCAGGATGTGAAGTTTGCCAAGTATGCCCATTGCTATCTCGATTATGAGAACGAGTGGATATGGCTGCGCGACAAGGATGATGCTGACGGCGCTTTTTTCCTGAAGAAGAATGGTCAGTACAAGCTGATTGCCGTTGAGACTTCTAAGTTGAAGCCCAGCAAGGCCATGAAGGGTGATGTGAGCTATCTCCGCTTGTCAGGTTCTGCTGGCGGACCTTCCATATATACTGAGATCTATGCCATCAAGAACGGCATGCGTATCGGTTACTTCACGGCTCTGTCGGTGGCTGGCGAAATCCAGGAATGCAGTCTGAACGATCGTACCATCAGTGCTGAGGCTGGTAAGGCTTATCTGGCCAATCTGCCGAAGTTTGAGGAGGTGCCTGCCAATTTCCATGATATACAATAATATTAGATAAGTTACTATGACTCCTATTCAAACTACCAAGATGTCCAATTTCCGTTGGGTCATCTGTGCGCTACTCTTCCTGGCGACTACCGTTAACTATATGGATCGCCAAGTGCTGTCATTAACATGGAAAGACTTTATTGCCGTTGACTTCCATTGGACTGATGCCGACTATGGTTTCATCACTGGTATGTTCTCGCTGTTCTATGCCATTGCCAACCTCTTCGCTGGTAAGTTCATCGACTGGATGGGCACTAAGAAGGGTTATCTGATTGCTATCTTCGTGTGGTCAACGGGTGCAGTGCTGCATGCAGGCTGCGGCTGGGCTACGATGGCTATCGAGAACTATGACTCCATAGAGACACTGCGACTGGTGCAGGCGGGGAGTGATGCTGCTGTAGCTATCTCCACTGTCTCAGTATGGCTCTTCCTGAGCTGTCGTATGCTGCTGGCCGTTGGTGAGGCGGGAAACTTCCCTGCTGCCATCAAGGCTACAGCCGAGTATTTCCCTGCCAAGGATCGTGCTTTCTCCACTTCAATCTTCAACAGCGGTGCCTCTGTGGGTGCGCTGGCTGCTCCTGCCACTATCCCTCTGCTGGCTCGTGCATGGGGCTGGGAGATGGCATTTATCATCATCGGTGTGCTGGGTTATGTATGGATGGGTCTGTGGGTATGGCTCTATGACAAACCTCGCACTAACAAGCGCGTGAACCAAGCTGAGCTCAACTATATTGAGCAGGATGTGGATCTGGCTGAGGTGCAGGATCGTGAGAAGGCTACGGAAGAGAAGGCCATCCCATTCCTGAAGTGCTTCACCTTTAATCAGACGTGGGCTTTCCTCGTGGGTAAGCTGATGACAGATGGCGTGTGGTGGTTCTTCCTGTTCTGGGCGCCTGCCTATTTCTCCGACCAGTATGGTTACACCTCCGACTCTACCATGGGTATCCTGCTTATCTTCACACTCTATTTCATCGTGACGGTACTTAGTATCGGTGGTGGCTACCTGCCTAAGTACTTCGTTGAGAAGCGTGGCATGAATCCTTATCTGGGTCGTATGCGTGCGATGCTCATCTTCGCCTGCCTACCCCTGTTGGGACTCTTCGCACAGCCTTTAGGTGCCTATAGTGCATGGTGGCCTGCTATCCTCATCGGACTCCTCGGAGCTGGTCATCAGGCCTGGAGTGCCAACCTCTATTCCACGATTGGTGATATGTTCCCCAAGAGCACCATTGGCACGATTGTAGGTCTGGGCACCATGACGGGTGGTTTCGGCTCTATGGCCATCAATATGGGTTCTGGTCAGTTCTTCACTTGGGCCGCTGCCCAGGGGAGTGCTTTCGAGTTCTTTGGATTTGAAGGTAAACCTGCTGCCTACATGGTGGTGTTCTGTGTGTGTGCCGTGGCCTATCTTATCGGCTGGTGCATCATGAAGACCTTAGTACCGAAGTACAAGCCCATCGTGGTGGAGGAAGATTAAATCTCTTGTTGACGTTTTCAGAGAAACCCTTGATGCTTCAGTGCTTCAAGCAGACCAGCTGACATCGCTTCGTTGTCCTTCTTTGTATAGCGGATGTCGGTGAAGATCTGTGCGAGTGTCTCTTTCTGATTGATCTCGCAGAAATGGCGGTTCTCGGGCAGAGCTTCCTTCTCTTGGTAATAGGTGTCGATGTCGGCAGTGCTGTAGTCGTGGTAAGTCTCGCTATGCACAAACGAGGCATTCGGCAGGCGATCGGAGAGGGGAGGCTCTTCTGCGGGCCAGCCAACGGTGAGTGTGGCTACAGGCATCACAAGTTTCGGCAGCTGTAGCGTGTCGATGATCATCTGAGGCATATAGACGGTGGTGCCGAGATAGCAGTAACCTAGTCCTTCTTCGTCCATCAGATTGCAGAGCGTCTGTGTGAAAAGCAGGGCGTCGGTAGCGGCGTTGATAAACGACAGGAAATTGTCGTAGCCGGGATTAGCCTTGCGGTTTCGTGCCCATGTGCTGGTGCGGTTGAAGTCGGCACAGATGGTCAACACAATGGGTGCCTGCTTCACCATCGGTTGATTGAAGTGTGCAGGCGATAACTTCTCTTTCATCTCTGCCGAACGGGTTACTATCACGCTGTAAAGCTGCAGGTTGCCCATTGTCTGTGTGCGTGCAGCCTCTGAAAATAAGCGGTCGATCAGAGCTTCGCTCACCTCGCGGTCGGCATATTTGCGGATGGTTCGTCTTGTAGTGATTGTTTTCATTTTTGGATTTTTTTATTGGCTGCAAAGATATGAAAAGTTTTCCAAAACGGGAAACTTTTAGCAAATAAAATCGGGAAATGTTTTCTAATTTGAAATATTTTTGTAACTTTGCGCCATCAATATATATGGGTATATGGAAGAAGATATTCGTAAAGAGACATTGAGGCGCGTGGCCCGTGAATTGGCTGTGGCTGGTCAGAAGCAGGAAGCACCTCTTAGTGAGGAGCAGATTATGGCGTTACTGGAGGAGAAACTGATGATGGTGATTCCAGAAGTGACAGAAGTGAGACCGCAGGTTTTGGAGTGCGACGTGGTGCGCTTTCAGAATAATAAGGAGAAATGGGTGGCTCTCGTAGGCTTGCTGGATGGCTATCCATACGAGATATTTACTGGCCTTCAGGACGATGAGGAGGGTATCATGCTGCCTAAGACGGTGACCCACGGTAAGATCATCAAGCAGGTAAATCCCGACGGCACCAAGCGTTATGACTTCCAGTTCGAGAACAAGCGCGGCTATAAGACCACCGTTGAAGGACTCTCCGAGAAGTTCAATCCCGAGTACTGGAATTATGCGAAGCTGATCTCAGGTGTGCTCCGCTATCGTATGCCTTTGGAACATGTGATCAAGCTCGTGGCCTCGCTCTCGTTGAAGGATGAGAGTATCAACACCTGGAAGACGGGTGTGGAACGGGCCTTGAAGAAATATATCCCTGGTAATGATGACGAATTGAAAGGTGAAGTTGACTGAAGGATATGTTTTTCTGCGGGATGTCCGCTTCCATGCCTTTCATGGGGTGATGCCCCAAGAGGGTAAGGTGGGGGCTGACTTCCTTGTAAACCTTCGTATAGGCTATCCTATCGGCAAGGCCATGGAGACTGACGAAGTAACTGACACACTAAGCTATGCGGAGGTATATGCTCTGGTGGCGCAGGAGATGAAAGTGCCCTCCAGACTGCTCGAACATGTGGCTGGGCGCATCGTGAAGACCATCAGTGAGCACTTCCCCCAGACAACCTCCATTGATTTGACGCTGACTAAGCTTAATCCACCTATGGGAGCCGACATGTTGGGGGCTGGCGTGGAAATACACTTAATAAATGATAAAATTGTATAATAAAAGTTTGGTATCTGATAGATAATGCGTAAATTTGCACCGCTTTTTTAATAAGGTATGCGTAAGAAGATTGTATTATTCCTGATAACGATATGCTGTCTTGTAGTGTCAGCTGATGCTGCAAGCAAGAAATTCACGCTTGTCATCGATGCCGGTCATGGTGGTCACGACACAGGTGCTGTCGGTGCTATCTCGAAGGAGAAAAACCTGACTTTGAAGTTCGCCTTGGCCTTCGGACGGATGGTGGAACGTAACTGTCCTGACGTGAGAGTCATTTATACCCGTAAGACAGATGTCTTCGTGGAGCTGTATAAACGTGCCGAGATTGCCAACCGTAACAAAGCCGACCTCTTTATTTCTCTGCATATCAATGCTTTACCGAGGGGTAGGGTGGCACGTGGCTTCCAAACCTATACACTCGGTTCCAGCAAACGGACAGGTAAGAAAACAGGTGTCTTCCAGAATCTGGAGGTGGCCAAGCGTGAGAACTCGGTTATTTTCTTGGAGAAGGACTATAAGCAGACCTATCACGGTTATGATCCCAACTCACCTGAGAGTAACATCATGTTTGAGTTTATCCAGGATAAGAACATGGAGAACAGCGTCGAGCTGGCCAAGTATATGCAGCGTTATGTCTGTAGGGCTACAGGCCGTCAGGATATGGGTGCCCAGCAAGATAACCTCGCTGTGCTGAGACTCTCATCGATGCCAGGTTGCCTGATTGAGCTTGGTTTCATCTCTACCCGTGATGAAGAGCAGTATATGAACTCAAAGGCTGCGGAAGAGGCTTATGCCCGTGGCATCTTCAATGCCTTCCTGGCTTATCGCAAGAAGCATGGTGGCAACATCACCATTCCTTTCCAGGCGGAGCCAGAGGAAAAAGAGGTCGTTATTCCGCAGATCGTGCCACAAAAGGAGGTCAAAGAAGTGAAAGAGGTGAAGCCGGAGAAAGAGAAGAAAAAGGAAACTCAGGAAGAACCGGCAAAGACAGAGACACTGGTGGTGCCTGAAGGTATCGATCTGAGTCCTGTGAAGGATATCCCTCAGCCTAAACCTGTACCAGAGGAGACAGTGCAGCCCGTTCAACCCACACAGCCCGTTCAGCCTGAGCCTGTTCAACCTATAAAGGATGTTCAGCCCGCGAAAGAAATAGAGTCTTCGCAGCCAGTCGTAGCGCAGCCAGCTCCTGAGCCTGTCAAGGTAGCACCCAAACCATCTGTACCCATCTTTAAAGTGCAGATCTTTGCCAGCTCAGTGAAGCTGAAAGCAGGTGATGCCCGATTCAAAAAGCATCGTGACGCTGTCCCCTATCTTGAGAACGGTATGTATAAATACACGATAGGCTCGTCGGCTGACTATAATGCTATCAACCGACTTCGTAAAGAGCTGCTTGCCGACTTCCCAGAGGCATTTGTCATAGCCTTTAAGGATGGCAGTAGAATGAATATCCTGGAAGCTATCAAAGAGTTTAAGAGAAATAGATAAGAAGTTAGAGATATGAGTAAGTTTGCAAAAGAAATACAGATAGGTGTTGTAGCTATCGTGGGAATTGTAGTGTTGTATTTAGGACTTCAGTTCCTGAAAGGGCTGACCATGTTCTCGTCTGACAACAAGTATTATGTGAAGTTTGATAATATCTCTGGGCTTACTGCCTCAAGTCCTATCTATGCAAATGGCTTTAAAGTGGGTGTCGTAGAGAGTATTGCCTATGACTATAGCATTCAGAACCAGATTGTGGCAGTGGTAGGCCTGAATAAGGAGATGCGTATTCCGAAGGAAAGTCGCGCGGAGATTGTCAGTGACTTGTTAGGCAACATCAAACTTGAACTGGTGCTTGGTCCCAATCCTACGGATCTGGCAGCTCCTGGTGATACGATTCTAGGTGGTGTGCATGCTGGTGTGATGAGTATGGCATCAGGTGTAGTGCCTCAGATTCAGGCTATGCTGCCTAAGTTGGATTCTATTCTGACCAGCGTGAACATGCTCTTGGCTGATCCAGCCTTGAAGAACTCCCTGCATCATATTGATGATATCACAGGAAATCTGACGAAAACCACCAATGAACTGAATATGCTGACAAGCAGTCTGAACCAGCAGATGCCGTCGATGCTGAAAAATGCCGATGGTATGCTTGCCAATGCGAATGAATTTACGCATCAACTGAACGAACTTGACCTTGCCGCCACGATGGCTAAAGTCAACAATACCCTTCAGAATGTGGAGCAGATGACGGCTAAGTTGAACAGCAATGAAGGTACGCTTGGACTGCTGATGCGCGACCCGGAACTGTATAATAACTTGAATTCAACGATGATGCATGCCGACTCGTTGGTAATCGATCTGAAGCAGAATCCAAAACGCTATGTTCATTTCTCTGTTTTTGGAAGAAAAAGTAAGTAATATAGATTTTGTCTAAATAATAAAATAGGCATCCTAATTCAAATCAATATGATATAAATCAAGCTGAACTTCTTGTGATAGAGGAAGTTTTGGTTGATTTGCATCAAACTTAAAAGAAAGATTTGGTAGCTGAAACATACCAATTATAGGGTATTTGAATTATGCAAGTGGCATCAAAAAAAGCCCAACCCGTGAAACATTCTAACTGCCACAAAAATAGAGACTTGGGAACATTTGTACACATAATTCCTCTTTCTTGACATTTGTTTAATTAAAAAAAAATATCTACCTTTGCATCACAATTATAAACTCTACAAGCCTAAGTCTTGTACCAATATTAAATAGTTAAAAATAACAATCGCCGAAATGGGAAATAGTCATCAGGCGCTGTGGGACAACTGCCTTCAACTGATTGAGGCTAATGTTACAGAGCAGCAGTTTAAAACGTGGTTTGCACCAATTGTCTTCGAGTCTTACTCTGAGGCCAATCACGAGCTTTTGGTGCAGGTTCCAAGTATGTACGTGTACGAATACTTGGAGCAGTATTACGTAGGACTATTAAGTAAGGTACTCGCGCGAGTGTTTGGGACTGAAGTGACGCTTCGTTACAGAGTTCTTACTGACAAAGGGCACGGTATTGTGCAGGATGTGGATAGTGAGTGTCCTGCTGAGATTGAAGCGCCGCGCCCCATCAATGGCGGCAACAAGGCTCCAACCACATTGGATGCTGCCAGACCTCAGGCATTGAATCCTCAGCTCGATCCTAAGAAGACATTCCATAATTATATAGAAGGTGACAGTAATAAGCTGCCTCGTACCGTAGGTCTCTCAATTGCAGAGCATCCAGGTAAGACGACATTCAATCCCTTCTTTATCTTTGGCCCTTCTGGCTGTGGTAAGACGCATCTGATCAATGCTATAGGTGTACGTTGCAAGGAGACTTATCCTCAGAAGCGTGTGCTGTATGTGTCAGCACGTCTCTTCCAGGTACAGTTTACCGACTCCGTACGTCATAATACAACAAACGATTTTATTAATTTCTACCAGTCTATTGATGTACTGATTGTTGATGATATTCAGGAGTGGATGAATTCTCCTAAGACATTGGACACTTTCTTCCATATCTTCAATCATCTGTTCCGTTGTGGCAAGCAGATCATTCTTGCCAGCGATCGTCCACCAGTTGATCTGCAAGGCATGAAGGATCGTCTGCTGACTCGCTTCTCTTGTGGTCTTATTGCTGAGCTTGAGAAACCTAATGTGCAGTTGTGCGTAGATATTCTGAATGCCAAGTGCCGTCGTGACGGTTTGAAGATTCCAGCAGATGTGATTCGGTATATTGCAGAGACAGCTAATGGCAGCGTGCGCGACTTGGAAGGTGTTGTGAACTCATTGATGGCTTATTCCATCGTATATAACTCAAATGTGGACATGCGTCTGGCAGAGCGTGTTATCAAGCGTGCTGTCAAGGTGGACAACCATCCGCTGACCATCGACGATATCCTTGAGAAGGTTTGCAATCATTATGGCGTGACACAGCAGAATGTGTTCAGTAAGAGCCGTAAGCGTGATTTTGTGCAGGTACGTCAGATCTCCATGTATCTGGCTCAGAAATATACCAAGATGCCTGCAGGACGTATTGGACAGCTGATTGGTGGGCGCGATCATTCTACGGTGATTCACAGCTGCAACACAGTTGAGCAGCGCCTAAAAGTAGATCATGCTTTCTCTGCCGAACTGAGCAGTATCGAAAACTCCTTTATGTTGAAAAAATAACGTACATATCAAGGGGAATCTCTACGAATCATTATTTGCGGGATTTAATTCTAGATCTTTTTAGATTTAAATGTAGAAATTGCTAGATTTAATGCTAGAAATTCTGCTTTCACTTAGTACTGGGGCTTTGCCCCAGTACTAAATGTTTACAGATGGAGGCTGAGGCCGACGATGAGCCAGCGACCAGGTTGTTCAACCAAGCCATAGTCGTGGTAGCTCGTGTTGAAGAGGTTGTTGGCCTCAACGTAAAGTTTCCAGGTGCGCATCTTCCAAGTCAGACGTGCATCGGTCAGGCAGTAGGGGCGGTAGTCGCAGACGTTGCCGTCGAAGTCGGTGTAGCTGCCTATGCGATCCTGCCATCTGACCACCATGCCAAGCTCCAGTCTTCTGGCCAGCTGCAATCTGAGGTTGCCAATGAACTTATGGCGCAGGTATTCGAGGGCGTATTGCGACACGATATTCGGTTCCTGTTTCTTGTCTTGGTCGATATAGCTATAGCTGAGTTTAAGATTCTTCAGCACATGCTGGTAGGGTAGCAGTTGCTTGAAGTCAATACCAGCAGATACTTCCAGCCCGACACTGTTGATCTTCGTGTGGTTTACACTTTCCCAGATGG
>CAMJGE010000003.1 GCA_946405145.1 uncultured Prevotella sp. | reverse complement strand
TGCCTTTCCACAAAGCGCTCTGGCGAAGCAAGGGCATCGTGAGCGACCTGAAGCGTGACGGCATCCAGGTGTTTCATGGCTTGTCGGGCGAGTTGCCGACAGGTATCCGCAAAAGCGGCATCAAGAGTGTAGTGACGATCCACGACTTGATCTTCCTGCGCCATCCGGAGTTCTACCACTGGATCGACACGAAGATCTACGGATGGAAGTTCCGTCAGACCATGCGCGAGGCGGATCATATCATTGCCATCAGCGAATGTACGAAGCGCGACATCCTGGCATATAGTGAGGTGGATGAGCGTAAGATCAGTGTGATCTATCAGAGCTGCGCCCCCAAGTTCACGGTGCCCGCCTCTCCCCTCTCACCTTCCACCTCCCGCTATATCCTGAGTGTGGGCAGCATCGAGGCACGCAAGAACATCCTGTTGGCAGTGAAGGCGCTACCCTATCTGCCCGAGGAGCTGAACCTGGTCATCGTGGGCAGACACACGTCCTATACCGACGAGGTGATAGCGTATGCGGAAAAGGAGAACCTCGTCCATCGCATCCAGATCATGCATGGCGTGAGCGATGAGGAGTTGCCTAAGCTCTATGCAGAGGCAGAGGCGTTTGTGTATCCCTCGCGCTACGAGGGTTTCGGTATTCCCATCATCGAAGCCATCAGCTGCGGACTCCCCGTCGTGGCCTGCACAGGCTCATGTCTGGAGGAGGCTGGCGGACCCGACTCGCTGTATGTGGATCCCGACGATGCAGAGGCGATGGCACACGCCATCAGTCAGGTGCTGAAGGGTGCCGAAGGTCGTGAGGCGCGCATCAGCAACAGTCAGAAGTATATAGAGCGGTTTGCCGGCAACGATGTGGCTGGTCAGGTGATGCAGGTGTATCGCCAGCTGCTGTAGTCAGAATTTCCATTTGATTTGAAGATCGAGACCGGTGTCTGATGCTTTCGCGGAGAGCATCAGGTGGCGACTGATATGGGCTCGTACCAGGAGCCAGTAGCGGAATCCCTCACCATAGAGCTGCATCATGGAGTAGGTATAGAGCGGTGCGTTCTCATAGAGATACACCCGACTGGCATAGTTGTCGGTATGGTAATAGCTGATGCCGAGGTGGAGGGTGAGCCAACGGTACTGATAGGAGAAACGCTGCGTGAACGCCCTACCCCAGGCATTCGCCTCATCAGGCAGGTAACACCCATCCAGCTGTGACAGACTGGAGAATCCGCCCTTACCCGCATACTCGGCACTCAACCGGAAACGGTGCGCCGTGAGATTCTGCAGCGCCGTCTTGGAAGCGTTGTCGCGCTGTTGCTGTTGCAGGCGATAGCGTGCGAAGAAGGTCCACTGGCGATGGCGAAGGGTGGCTTGCAACAGATGATCCCAGGCATAGGACGACTGCGACACCCGATAGCGGGCCCAGGCGTAATACGCCAAGTCGGTATAGGCCATCAGCTGCAGATGGGGCGATGGCTTCCAGGTGAGTCCCAGATAGAGTCCACTCTCATTCTGCACCCTCCCGCCAGAGCTATAACTTCGGGCATCGAGCGAGGCATAGCGGAAGGCATAGAACCGCTGCAGCGCCATCAGACTCCAGGCATCGCCTAACAACAAGCTGGCACTGTTGATGGTGGCCAAATGACCTTGGCGGTCAATCGCTGTCTCACCATTCAACGAGAAGCGGCTGCTGGCATAGCCGTAAGACAGGCTCGTGTTCAGGAAGTCGCGCCCCTGGGGATAATGCTGCCGATAGAGCAAGGCGGTATTTGGTCTCAGCCTGCGGGAGAGATGGGTATAGCAGGTGTTCAGTCCCAACTGAAGACCATGTGAGGTGAAGAGCAGACTTCCGCCCGTCTTCAGAACATCGAGATTATGTTTCTTGTCCATCTCACCCTGCGTACGATGATAAGCGGAGCCAAGGATGGTAGCTGCCGTGCCGTCGCGGTTGAGGGTGGCATCCATCGCCCGATAGGAGAAGAAACCCGTGAGCGAGAACTTATCCGAGAGACGGATGGTGGCGGCAGCACCTTGCAGATAATTATCGGTACGTGAGGAGTGCGCCCTGAGGGTGGTCTGCGAGCGTCCCAACGACTGGAGCATCGCCACCTTACCAAAGCCAGACTGACTGTTCATCACCAGTCCCATGCCCATCGACACACGGTAATGCCCCAGACACAGCGACTCCAGGCATCCGAGGTTACGCAACTGACCATAGAGGGCATAGTGGTCATAGCCCCAACGGTTGCCATGAGCAAAGAAGGGTTCGCCTGCATCCTGGGCACCTAAGATGCCTATCTTCAGATAGTCGCCATAGCTGAACTGATAGCGCAGCCAGTGGCGCAGCGGGGAGCCCAGATAGTCATCCTCCTTCCCTTGAAAGGGAACACGCATGGTAGCCATCAGCTCGTGGTGGCCATAACGGGCGATGGTATGCAAGGAGGGAAAAGACAGACGTGAAGTCTCACCGATATAGGAGACACAGGACAGCAACTCACGACGGGGCTCGTCGAGGGAACGGATCATCAGCAGCTCGCCCTTCGACTTCATGGGTCCGTAACGATACAGATATTCCTGCAGCTCTTCTATCTGCTGGGCAGAGAGGAAGGGCAAGTCCTCCAGCTGTGAACGGGTAGCCGTATTCAGGTCGAAGGGATGCTGGGAGAGTTCGCACAACAGGTCATACACATCCTCCCACTGCGACGACTCGGCATCTTCCACCGTCATCACCTCATTCAGATACTCACGCCAGGGGCGTTCTTCCTGCGCTCCAAGCGCCATCGGCAACATACACAGCCATACTACGATTTGTGATTTCATAATGCTACATTTGAATGTTAACGCTGCAAAGATAAAAATTAATTCGCGAACTGCCAAACAATTCGCGAATTAATTATATCAACCCACTAAAAAAGGGGAGGTCAGTCGGTGCTGATGGCAACGATGGCATCGCCATTGTCGAAGGCTACCTTGATATCCTTACCGCCCTTCTGAACCTTACAGAGAGAGATATCCTCACCCAAGGTCTCGCGGACGCGGATACGACCGATCTGCTTGCGGGTCTCACGACCAGCCACCTGACCTACCACATAGACATTGAAATGGATGTCCTCGCCGATAAAGCGACTGCCCACATCAATATACAGCTCCTTGGTCTTATCCTTCTTCTCGGTGCCGCGCTCGATGATGTTGGCACGGATGGGATAGCACTCATTGTAATACTCGTAGATATTATCGGCCAACTCATAAAGAGCTGTGCGGATAGCCTCATCGGCAGACTTGGCAAGCGAGTATTCTGAGCAGCGGCCAGACAGGGTACTGGTGGTCACCTCACCCGTCTGCAGGTTGGTGAAGTTAATAGCTACAGAAGCGATGGCACCGTAATAGGTCTTCATCTCAGTATATTCGCGCCCCTTGCTATCCTTGCGGTCGTAGCTCTTCACCTTACGTGTGGCGGAAATGTCGGTAAGAACGGCAGTCACCTGATACCTGGCATCAGTGGCCTCACTATCATCTACCACCTGGAGGCGACGCACATGCGTCAGTCCCTCCATCACACGATTGCGCGCCAGCGGGATGTACTCCTCATTGTTGATGTCAGTCACACGACCTTCGACAACATCTGCCATGACGCTGAGCACTTTACCCACCGTCACCTTCTTCTTAACCTCATTCTTCTGATAGGTGATGTCGCCTAACTGTACTTTGTAGATGGGGTTCAGCCCGTTGTCCTGTGCGCTGACATGAGTTGTGGTCAGCAGGCACGTCAATGCGATTGCCAGTAGAATTCTTAATTTGTTCATGTTGCAATAAAAATAAATAGAATACTGACTGCAAAGATACGAATAATTTTCTGAATTAATGCAAAATAAGGCGGTAATTCGGTGAGGATTGGGAAAAATGGTGTACTTTTGCAGCGTAATGCGAAAAATAATCGTCATAGGAATGCTGTGCGCACTGGGCTTGCCGTTGCAGGCGCAGGAGCAGAAGACTGCCGAACAGGTGTTGGCAGAGATGGACTCGCCTACCTTTGTGCCAACAGTAAAGGTGGGTAAGGTGCTCCATGAGGGAGACAGCATCCAGTATATGGAGATGAACAACGTGTATGTGTATCCGCAACTGACTTTCAAGAACAAGAAACAGGCTCAGTCGTATATGCGCTTGGTGACGAATGTGAAGAAGGTGCTGCCTCTTGCCAAAGAAGCCCGACAGATGCTGATAGAGACCACAGAGCTGCTGGATATGCTGCCTGACGAGAAGGCAAAGGAAGCCCACATCAAGCGTGTAGAGGAGGATATCTTCCGTACCTATAAGCCGAAGATGAAGAAGCTGACCTACTCGCAGGGAAAACTGCTCATCAAGCTCATCGACCGTGAGTGCCACTCCTCATCCTACGACATGATCAAAGCCTTTATGGGACCTATCAGAGCTGGTTTCTGGCAGGTGTTCGCCTGGGGCTTTGGCGCCTCGCTGAAGAAGGAATACGACCCCAAAGGCACCGACCGACTGACAGAAAGAGTGGTACTGATGGTAGAAGCCGGACAGATCTAAGAAAGCCCCGCCAATTGGCGAGGCTTTCTTATTTCTCTGAGAAAAGTACCTGAATAACTGTTTGGCCGACCGCCTGGAGGGTGGACTTGTCGATATGGTCCATCGTGTCACTGACGGTGTGCCAGGTAGGACCAAAACTGCTCTGCTGGCAATCGGGGTAATAGGGGATGATGTCGATACAAGGAATCTTCGCCACGGTGTTCACAGGGATATGGTCATCGGTGATGGGAACGCCCAGCTGCTGGGGGAAGCGACTGCCATAGCCTACGATCTGGGCTGCCTGCCACACCTTATCGACCACACCTGCGGCATACTGCATGGACATGCCCTCCTTATAGAACTGGGCACCCTCGCCGCCTACCATGTCGAGCAGAATGCCAAAACGGTAGCGCTTAGCCTGCTGCTTGGGACAGTTCTCTGCCCAATACTGGGAGCCTAAAGCCCAGGAGTTGCCGCCATCGGAGGCATCGCTCCACTGAGGCACACCCCAGTCCTCGGCATCGAAGCACACGAAATCGACACCGATCTGCAGACTGTCGTTCTGCAACAGACGGGCGATCTCCAGCATCACCGCCACCCCACTGGCGCCGTCGTTGGCTGCCATCACGGGCGTCTTCCAGTTGGCCTCATCGGGATCGTTATCCGCCCAGGGACGGCTATCCCAGTGGGCACAAAGCAAGAGGCGCGCCGTCTGCTCGGGCAGATAGCTGGCGATGATGTTCGTAGCTTTCAGCGGCGTGCCGTCGTAGCCATTGAGGGTAGCCGACTGGCGCGTGACGTTCATTCCATACTGTTGGAACTTCGTCGCGATCCAGTCGCCGCAGGCATCATGGGCAGCACTGTTCATAGTGCGAGGTCCGAAGTCGCACTGCTGCTGACAGAACTGATAGGCGCTGTCGGCGATAAACATCGGACCTACGGGTTTCAAGGAGGTGTCTGTATCTGAGGTCTGCTTACGAAGACCGCACGCCACCAGGGAGGTGGCGATGCAGGCCATGCAGACGAATTTTCCGAAATATCTCATATTATAGATTACTGTATTGTACCTGTGCCATCAATTGCATGAAATTGCCGCCCCAGATCTTCTGGATGTCCTCTTCGCTATAGCGGCGGGCAAGCAACTGACGGGTGAAGTTGATCAGTTCGGAGGAGTCGGCGAGTCCACGCACGCCTCCATCGCCGTCGAAGTCGGTACCGAGTCCCACATGTTCGATACCCATCACATCGATGGCATGATCGAGATGAGCCATCACGTCGAGGATGGTAGCCTCACCGTCTTTCTTCAGGAAGCCGTGATAGATAGTGATCTGAGCCACACCGCCCTTGGCTGCCAAGGCGCGCATCTGGTCGTCGGTGAGGTTACGGGGATGATCGCAGAGGGCACGGCAACTGCTGTGGCTGCACACGATGGGGTGACTGCTGATGTCGAGGGCATCGTAGAAGCTCTTCTCGCTACCATGACTGAGATCAACGAGAATACCCAGACGGTTCATCTCACGGATGACCTGCTCACCGAAGGCACTCACGCCATTATGGGTATTGTTGCCACGGGCAGAGTCGCAGATATCATTGTCGCCATTATGGCAGAGGGTGACATACACCACCCCACGATCGGCGAAATGCTGCAGGTTCTCGAGTTTCCCTTCGAGTGCCAGTCCGTTTTCGATACCGAGCATGATACTCTTTCGCCCCTGATGCTTGTGAGTCCAAAGTTGAGCAAAGTTACTGGCAGTAGCTATATACTTATTATTCTTGTTGACAATCTCCTCGATCTTGTCGAAGATCAGGTCGGCATAGGCCTTAGGCCCTGACACATCGAAGCTCACGTTGTCGGCAAACGTCTCACCTGCTTTAGGCTGTGGCAGGTAAGCCACCATGATGGTTGCGTCCTGACGACCTTCTGTCATCTTCTGCAGATCGACGAGGATCTTGGGATCGCGCTGGTCGAAGTGGATGCCCTGGGGGAAGAACATCGGGGTGTCGCAATGGGTATCGAGCGTCAGGACGCGATCGTGGGTACGATGGGCAAGGCGATAGGATGATGCCTCGGCAACCAGCCACTGGAACAGGGGAAGTCCCGTCTCCAGGCACTCGGGATGCCACTGCACGCCCAGAATCGATTTAAACTCGTTGCTCTCTATCGCCTCGATGATGCCATCAGTAGCCATTGCCACCACACGGAACTTATCACCAGGCGACTTTACGGCCTGATGGTGGAAACTATTCACCTGAAGAGGTCGTGGATGCGATGCATAGATCTGATCAAGTATCGAATCCCTTTCGATTCTCACGGTATGCGTGGGCTCAGAGCGGTCGGCATTCTGAGAATGCTTCACAGTGGCCTTGTCGCTGATGTCCTGATCCACCTCACCGCCAAGGGCGATGGCGAGGGTCTGGATGCCACGGCAGATGCCCATCATCGGGATCTGGCGGTTGTAGGCCAGACGGGTGATCAATAGCTCCGGCAGATCGCGCTCTTTGTTGATGCCACCTAACTTCGTGGAAGGTTCCTCACCCGCCCATAAGGGGTTGAAGTCGCCTCCGCCACTGAGGATCAGTCCATCGATACGCGACAGCGTGTTGATGATGGTATCTGTATCGGCAATGGGTGGAATAACCAATGGTACACCACCGGCAGCCACCACAGACTTATAGTAGCCTTGTCCCAGTTTGCAGCTCAGGTCGTCGTAATTACCGGTAATGCCAATGACAGGCTTACGGTCAGCTTCCGGGTAACGCGCATAAACGGCGTCGAGATGCTGTTGCAAATCGAAAGTGTTGTTCATTTCTTCTCGTCCTCTTCAAGGGTAATCGGAATCTCTCGCTTCAAACTCTGCTCCAGTGAGATCAGCGTCTCTGTAGCCGTCACACCAGGAATGCCCTGCAGCTTGCCATTCAACAGATCCATCAGCTGCTCGTTATCGCGGGCATAGAGCTTTACCAACATCGTGTAGGGGCCCGTTGTGAAATGACACTCCACCACCTCGGGGATATGCTTCAGGCGCTCCACCACATCCTTATACATCGAGCCCTTCTCAAGGGTGATACCCACATAGGTACAAGTGGAGTAGCCCAGGCTCTTGGGGTTGACATCGAAACCGCTGCCAGTGATGACATCGGCATCGATGAGATGTTGCACACGCTGATGGATGGCGGCACGTGACACATTACACTCTGCTGCTACATCCTTAAAAGGGATTCGGGCATTCTTCGACAGAATGCTCAAAATCTTCTTATCCAAAAGATCAATTTTTTCCATTGTTCGACGTTTAAGTTACATTTTGAAAGCAAAAGTAACGATTTTAATCGAACAATGCAACTTTTTTAGAAAAAAAATCAAAAAAGTGTGTCACTTTTGTGACACACTTACCTATTTCTTGACAATACCTACCAGTTCCACATCGAAAATCAATGCACTGTAGGGTTGTATCTTGCCAGAGCTTCGAGCACCATACGCCAGGTAATAAGGAATGTACAACTGCCACTTGGAACCCACAGGCATCATGGTCAAAGCCTCAGTCCAACCCTTGATCACCTGTTTCGGCGTAAACTCTGCAGGCTTATCGCCATGTGAAGCAGAAGAGTCGAATACAGTGCCGTCAACCAGACGACCTTCGTAGTTCACTTGTACCTTCTGATTCTCCAGGGGCACCTCACCGTCACCCTTTACCAGTACCTTATACTGCAGACCGCTGGGCAGTACGATGACACTATCCTTCTTGGCATTCTCCTGAAGGAACTTCTCACCAGCTTCACGGTTGGGGCCATAGAGCTTCTCCTCTTTAGCCAACTTATCAGCAAGGCGCTTCTGAGTGAACAGCTTCTCAGCGGCATCATATGTAAATATGGTAGAGTCACCCTCAAGGGCATGGATAAAACCCTTATAGAGCAGGTCGGGAACGATAGAGTCAGGAGAATCCTTTAGCTCTGCAGCGATGCCAGGCACCATGCGCTCACTCATCTGGCGGGCAATATCGAGACCTGCCATATAAGCCTTCTGCTTGGGACTGTCGGAAGAGCGAATACCTTCACGCACACCACGGATGAAATCTGCCATCATCGTGGTATCCACCTTCTGCTGAAGCAGGTAGGGAATCAAACCATTGGTGAGTGATATACCCGCTGCATAGCTCAAAGAGTCGGAACTGTTGTTCAGCACAACAGGCTGAGCAGGGAACTCCACTTCCTTATTCTTTTTCTTAATCGCCTCTACAGGAGAAAAAGAAGCACTCGCCACGAGGGCGAGTGCCAATAATATCGTCTTCTTCATTATCTCTTAGTGTTTGCTTCCAGAAGTTCAATCTTGAAGATCAGTACAGAGAAAGGTTTGATATCGCCCTGCTCACGCTCACCATAAGCCATATCCTGGGGAATATAAACCTCCCAAACAGATCCTGCAGGCATGTGGCAGAGAGCCTCTGTCCAACCCTTAATCACCTGATTAGCACGGAACACAGCAGGCTCGTTGCGCTTGTAAGAGCTGTCGAACACAGTACCGTCGATCAGACGACCCTCATAGTTAACCTTCACAAGAGATGTATCTGCAGGAACAGCACCTTTTCCCTCTGTGAGTACCTTATACTGGATGCCGTTAGCAAGTGTCTTCACACCCTCTTTCGTGGCATTCTCCTTCAGGAACTTCTCACCAGCCTCTTTGTTAGGACCATAGGTCTTCATCATCTCACGAGCCTTGATCTCCTGCATCTTCTGCTGAGCAAGCTGCTGAGCCTCTTCAACTGTCATCAGAGCTTTCTTACCTGTTGTACCACTGATGAAAGCTGCCATGAAGTTCTTCAGAGAGATAGTCTTGGTAGAATCGTCACCAAACACCTCACGGTTGATGCCCTTCACCATACGGTTAGAGATCTGCTGACCAATCTGGATACCAGCGTAGTAAGCTGCCTTCTTGGCATTGTCACCAGCGTTCACACCCTCGTTCAGACCCTTGATGAACTCACCCATGTAAGCGGTATCTACGCCCAGGCTGCTAACGAGATACTCTCTCAGGCCCTGAGTCTGAGCCATACCGATGGCGTAGCTCATCGTATCAACATCTGTCTTCAGACTGGCCTTAGGAGCCGAATTGCCACAAGCGGTAAAACCTGCAGCTACGATAGCCATAACGGCTACAAACATTAATTTCTTCATTTTCTATTATTTTATTCTTTTCACCTTATACTACCTGAATCAACTCTACATCGAAGATCAGTGCTGCGAACGGAGGGATGGAAGCACCTGCACCACCTGCACCGTAACCTAAACGGTAAGGGATGAAGAAACGGTACTTAGCACCTTCCTGCATCAGCTGCAGACCTTCTGTCCAACCGGCAATCACCTGCTGCAAGGGGAAGGTGGCAGGCTCACCACGCTGGTAGCTGCTGTCGAACACGGTACCGTCGATCAGCGTACCCTCATAGTGACACATCACGGTGTCCTTGGCAGAAGGCTTCTTACCGTTACCCTCTTTCAGCACCTGATACTGCAGACCACTGGGCAGTGTCACCACACCCTCTTTCTTGGCATTCTCAGCCAGGTATTTCTCACCAGCCTCCTTGTGAACCTTACCCTGTTCGGCACGCTCGGCTTGCATCTTCTCGTTCTGTTTTGCAAAATACTCCTGAACAATCGTCTGAGCCTCGCGGTGAGACACTTTCAACTCCTGACCACCCAGCACATCTTTGATAGCCTGTGCAAAGTCGTCGGCACTGATATTCTCGGCACCCATCTGGGCAAGCTGCTGACCGATTCCCAGGCCCAAAGCATAGCTTAATTTATCCATTCTTTCTTTATATTAATAATGTGTAACTTCTAAAATCGGGCGCAAAGTTACAATAAATTTTAGACATAAGAACATAAGTACATATTTTTTTTTGTTTCTTTTGTTCTTTTGTCTAAAAAAACACTATCTTTGCAGAAAATATATATCTTGATGCTTATGAAAAAGATTGTTGTATTAACTGGTGCCGGCATGTCGGTGGAGAGTGGACTGAAGACTTTCCGCGATGCCGACGGATTATGGGAGAATTATCCTGTGTCGAAAGTAGCTACCCACGAAGGATGGGAGGCAGACCCGACACTAGTGACCAACTTTTATAATATGCTCCGCAAGAAATGCTGGGGCGTACAACCCAACGAAGGTCACAAACTCGTGGCGAAACTCGAGGAGAAGTACAACGTGACGGTTGTGACGCAGAACGTGGATAACCTCCATGAGATGGCTGGTTCGTCAAAGGTGATCCATCTGCATGGCGAACTGATGAAGGTCTGTTCCAGCCGCGACGTGGATGACCCACGCTATCAGATAACCCTTACTCCCGACAACTGTGAGGTGGAGCCTGGCACCAAAGCTGGTGACGGTTCGCTGCTCCGACCATTTATCGTGTTCTTCGGCGAGGCCGTTCCCAACATCACCGTAGCAGCGGAGGAAGTACAGGAAGCCGACATTCTGGTGATTATCGGCACCTCACTGGTGGTTTATCCTGCTGCAGGGCTGATGCACTATGCACGTCCTGATGTGCCCATCTACCTGATTGATCCCAATCCCATCAATGTCGGCAGTCGCGTGACCCAAATCCAGAAGGGCGCCTCCGAAGGCATGAAGGAACTCTCAGAGATTCTGATGAAATAATAAATCCCGCCAATTGGCGGGATTCTTCTTGTTATGCTCTGTCCTTGCGGATCAGTTCGAGCAGCTTTTCGACGGCCTCCGACTCGGGGATATTCTTCTCTACACATTCCTTGGCTTTGTAGAGAGAAATCTTTCCACGTCCGGCTCCTACATAGCCGTAATCAGCATCTGCCATCTCACCAGGACCGTTGACGATACAACCCATGATACCGATCTTCAGTCCTACGAGATCCTTTGTGGCAGCCTTGATCTTGGCAATGGTCTCCTGCAGGTTATAGAGCGTACGTCCGCAACCCGGGCAAGAGATATACTCCGTCTTTGTGAACTTGATGCGCGCTGCCTGAAGGATATCATCAGCCAGACTAGCCAACCTAGCCGGACTAGCACAACTAGCCGGACTGGAAATAACAAGCTTCGTGGCCTTTCTGTCTATCAGCAGGGCACCTACAGCCATCGCGGCTTTAAGCTGCAGCGTTTCCCAATCTGGGGCATCAACACTCAACGTAATGGTATCATCCTTGATACCCGCCTCAGCCTGTTCACGCAGGGCTGCACATTCGACAATGGAATCTACCAGCTTACGAGCCACAGGTATCTCACACTCCGGCTCTTCACTCAGCGACACACGTACCGTATCACCAATGCCCTCTGTCAGCAGGGCACCGATACCTACAGCACTCTTGATACGTCCATCCTCTCCCTCACCAGCTTCAGTGACACCAAGATGAAGCGGGTAATGCATATCCTCCTGATCCATCGTCTTGACAAGCAGACGGACGGTGGTAACCATCACTACTGTGTTGGAGGCCTTAATTGAGATGACCACATCGTTGAAATGTTCACGCTTGAAGATACGCAGGAACTCCATACAGCTCTCAACGATACCCTCTGGTGTATCACCATAGCGCGACATGATTCTGTCGGAGAGCGAACCATGATTGACACCAATGCGCACTGCCGTATGATGCTCCTTGCAGATATTCAGGAAGGGCACCAGCTGACGCTCAATCTTCTTCAGCTCCTCAGCATATTCCTCATCGGTATATTCCAGATGCTTGAACGTGCGACCCGGATCAACATAGTTGCCAGGATTGATACGCACCTTCTCACAATAAAGGGCAGCGACGTCAGCCGTATGAGCCGTAAAATGGACATCAGCCACGAGGGGTGTCTGATAACCGTCAGCCTTCAGCTGAGCCGAGATGTTCTTCATGTTCTCTGCCTCACGAACACCCTGGGTGGTGAAACGTACCAGTTCACCGCCAGCGTCGATGATGCGCTTGGCCTGAGCTACACAGCCTTCTGTGTTATTAGTATCCACTGTACCCATGGACTGGATACGAATAGGATTCTGTCCGCCGATGCCGATACCTCCGACACGGGCTTCTGTGGATTGTCTTCTCTGATACATTTAATTGGTTTTAAAGTTATACTTAATCTCTGCCAGCTCTTGATTAGCCTTCTCTATCTTCACACGCAGGTTACCTTTATAGACAGCCAGACGCTGAGCCAGATCGGCATCAGAAAGCGCCATCATCTGAACAGCAAGGATAGCTGCGTTCTGGGCACCATTGACTCCTACCGTAGCCACAGGGATGCCTGGAGGCATCTGAATGATAGACAGCATGGCATCAAGGCCATCGAGCATACCCTTGATAGGGACACCGATAACAGGCAGAGTGGTAGAGGCTGCAATAACACCTGGCAGGGCTGCTGCCATACCGGCGCCTGCAATAATCACCTTGATACCACGATCTTTTGCCGTACGGGCAAACTCCTCTACAGCATCAGGGGTACGATGGGCTGAAAGGGCATTTACTTCGAAAGGCACCTGCAACTCGTCAAGTAGCTTGCAGGCTTTTTCCATAACGGGCAGATCACTGGTGCTGCCCATGATGATACTTACTAATGGTTTCATAAGCCTATAAATATATTAATCCTAATGTTGAACATACAACCCCCACAAAGAAACCTGTGACGACCTGAGCCAGTGTATGCTGTCGGAGGATCATACGACTGGTACCCAACAGACCTGCCAGGATGAGTACGACACAGAGCCACCATACGGGGTTGAAGGCAAAAAACTCACCAAACACGAAGAGTGCGCCCGCCACACCACCGATAGCAGCAGTATGTGTGGAGATCTTCCACCACACGTTGATCAGGGCACACACGATCTGAATAAACAGCGCCGCTGAGAGGATGGAGCCCATAAAGTGAGGGATATGGAGCAGATCCATCAGATAGACGCAGAAGAAATAGCAGAGGATAGAGATGACGTAAGGTACGATACGACGCTCCTTATGTCCCATATCAATGAGATTCCATCCCTTATAACGCCGATAGAGATGGATGAAGATCGTAGGCAGGAGGATGGTGAATATATAGACCAGCGTGAGCACCTGGAGCTTATAGGCCCAGGGCATCAGACCAAGATAGCTGAACATGAACAGTGCCATCAGTCCAACCAGCGGCAGATAGAAGGGTGTAAACACCAGACTCATGATTCTTGCTGCCAAAATGATATTTCTATCTCTATTCGATTGTGTCATCGCCGGAGTCGGGCTATGGGGATATTTAATTGTTCACGATATTTGGCCACCGTACGACGGGCTATGGGGAAGCCACGACGGGCCAGTTCTTCCTTCAGGGCATCATCGCTTAACGGATGGCGTTTGTCTTCACCATCGACAATGTCACGAAGTGCTGCCTTGATCTGGCGGGTGGACAGTTCTTCACCGCTCTCCGTCACATAGGCATCGCTAAAGAAATGGCGTAAGGGGAAAGTTCCCCAGCGCGTCTGAGCATACTTGGAGTTGCTCACACGTGAGATGGTGGACTGATCCAGTCCTGTCTTCTCTGCCACATCGCGCAGGATCATCGGTCGCAAGGAAGCCTCATCACCATCAACAAAGAACTGGTGCTGCAACTGGATGATCGCCCGCATGGTAACAGTCAGCGTGTGACGGCGCACCTTAATGGCTTCAATGAAGCCCTGGGCTGCATCAACCTTCTTCTTGATATAAAGCAGTGCCTCTTTGGTCTGCCTGTTGAGATGATCCTTATTCTGCTGGTATTCCTTCATCGAATCGACAAACGACTGGGACACTTTCAGTTCCGGCACCTCACCATTATTAAGGGTAAAGGTGACAGTACCGTCATCCAAGGTGTCAACAATAAAGTCGGGGGTTATCTGCTGCATGTTCCTGCCTACCGTCTCACCTAAGGAGGCACCAGGACGAGGATTGAGCTTGCGCAGTTCACGGAAAAGGGCTTCTGCCTGTGCATCATTCAGTGAGAGTGCGCTCTGGATCTTATCCCAATGTTTCTTGGTGAACTCATCAAAATAGCTGCTCACGACCTTGGTCATCAGCTCCTTCAGACGTGAAGGGTCTCTACGATCGATCTGCAACAACAGACACTCCTGTAGCGAACGGGCACCAATGCCTGCAGGATCAAATGTCTGCAACATCTGAAGAACCTGTATCAACTCTTGTTCTGTGACATCAATATTATGATAGACTGCCAGCTCATCGCAGATAGCACCAAGATCTTTACGCAGCAAGCCGTCGTCTTCGAGTGAGCCTATCAGATACTCCATCACATCACGCTGACTGTCGCTCATATCCAGCTCACCCATCTGTTCCTTCAGCTGGTCATAAAACGAGACGCTCTCACCATAAACAATCTCCTCACGCTCCTCTGAGACGGAGTTTCCGCCATGATAGACAGGCAGTTCGTCATCATCGCGCCCCATATTGCTAAGCGCATCGTCGAGCGCCGACTGCCGTTCCTCCCGCTCCTTACGTGATTCAAAATCGTCGGAATCACCAAACTCCTGACCATCAGAATAATCCTGATATCCAGGTTCATCGTCAACATCATACGAAGCATCTGTCTCAAGAGCCGGATTATCATTCATCTCCGTAGTGATACGATCCAACAATTGCGTAATAGGCAACTCCACCAGAGATGCCTGCAATAACTGCTGATGCGAGAATGCCTGTCCTTGCTTCAGCTGCTGCAACTGTTCTTGTATCTGACTCTGCGACATTACTTAAAATACTCCTTCAACTGTGCGGCATAGGATGCCAGCGACTGGGTGTCGGCATTACCATAGCGACGCCAGATCTCCTTACAGGGTGCCAGCAGACGGGCTGAGGCGGTTTCTTTTCGTTTCAGGTATGGGTCACAACTTTGAAAGACCTGCAACACTTCTTCCACTTCAGCAGACCGTATGCCAATGAGCTTTGCCAACTCCTGAACTTCAGGAGTGACAGCTACCATCGTAATGGGGGTTAGACGAAAATAAAGATCGAGAATCAGCGTCAGCATGACAGGTGTCAACACCTCACCTTCGGCTACAGGCTTAAAGTCTTTCTCAAAACTCTCGTTTACCTCTACGCCACTATAGAACTCTTCAGCATTATTAAAACCATTCATCTCTCGCATCAGACGGGCGGCACGGGCCAGTTTCTTGGGATTCTGACCATAGGTCTCCCATAGGCGTTCCACACGAGGTGTCTCCAGATTAGCCAACTGGCACATCTTGTTGAACAATATATCAGGAGAGATATGGATTTCTATACTCAGATTGACCATCTGCCGACAATACATCGGCTTCAGACCCACAGGTTTCTGCAGATAAAGTTGCATCAGCAGAAGCCAGTAATCATCCTGCCATTTAGAGTTCTTTGCCATAATACCAACTAATTTTCTGCAAAAATACATCTTTTTTCCTATACTTTCACAGAAAAAGGCAAAAAACTTGCAAGAAAAGTTTCCTAAAGGAAGATAGCAGGCCTCAGATTGAGATAGAGACATCAGGATTCCATAGCACAGTCTGACCGCTGTAGAGCGACTTCTGTACGTCGATAAGCCGCTGGTTGGAAGAACCACGGAACAAGAGGTCCGGGTCACGCAGTTTCTCGATATACGGTCCATCTACCAGCACATCGAGCAACTCCAGCAGTTCACGCTGTGCACGTGTAATCAGACTTTCAAAAAGGAAACCCGTGTAACACCAAATATCTTTGTTTGTCTGCCTGTGGATAGCTCGTGCCAACTCTGCAAAGCCATCGCACTGATACATCGGATCGCCGCCAGAGAATGTGACATTGGCATAGGGATCCGCCACGATAATCTTCATGATCTCCTCTGTGCTCATCTCACGCCCGCCTTTGAAATCCCACGACTGGGGATTATGACAGCCTGGACATTTATGACGGCACCCCGCACAATAGATGGAGGTCCGGAACCCCGGACCATCCACCATTGTATCCTCTATGATATCGAGTACACGAATCATTCAAACATATTCTGCATGCCGTGATCGATGTGCGTCACCCGGTCGTTGAGCTCCGCCAGCTTGCCACTGTTCCAACGGTCGGTAGTTCCAACGAGATAGCCCGTGATACGCTGCAGCTTATCGATATTTGTAGAACCGCACTTCGGGCATTTCTCCAGATGATCGTCAGCATTCTCATAACCGCAGTCCATGCAGCGGTTGCGGTTATGGTTCACAGAGCCATAGCCCATATCGAGCTGGTCCATCATATCCACCACACTCATGATGACCTGTGGATTATGGGTAGCATCACCATCAATCTCCACATAGAAGATGTGACCACCACGCGTCATCTCATGATAAGGTGCCTCCACCTCCGCCTTATGACGGGCAGAGCACTTGTAATAGACAGGCACATGGTTGGAGTTGGTATAATAGTCGCGGTCTGTGACACCAGGGATAACACCAAACTGATTACGGTCTTTCTTGGTGAACTTACCACTCAAGCCTTCTGCCGGCGTTGCCAGCACAGAGTAGTTATGATGATACTGCTCACAGAAGTCGTTGATGCGCTGACGCATATAGCTGACGATTTTCAGACCAAGTGCCTGACTCTCCTCACTCTCACCGTGATGCTTGCCAGTGAGGGCTACCAGACATTCTGCCAGACCAATAAAACCGATACCCAGTGTACCTTGGTTGATCACACTCTCGATGGTATCATTGGCACCCAGTTTGTCCGCACCGATCCAGAGACTCTTCATCAGCAGAGGGAACTGCTTGGCAAAGGCTGTCTTCTGGAACTGGAAACGGTCATCGAGTTGCTTGGCTGTCACCTCGAGCATGTGATCAAGCTTGGCAAAGAACATATCAATGCGCTTCTGCTGATCCTGTTCCTCGCGACATTCCAGTGCCAGCTTCACGATGTTGATGGTAGAGAACGACAGGTTACCACGACCGATACTGGTCTTCGGGCCGAAACGGTTCTCAAACACACGGGTACGACAACCCATCGTTGCCACCTCATGTATATAACGTTTCGGATCGTCAGCCCGCCACTCACTATCCTGATTGAACGAAGCATCGAGGTTCAGGAAGTTAGGGAAGAAACGGCGAGCAGTCACTTTACAAGCCAGCTGATAAAGATCGAAGTTACGATCCTCTGGCAAGTAGTTCACCCCACGCTTTTTCTTCCATATCTGAATGGGGAAGATAGCAGTTTCACCATTGCCTACACCCTCATAGGTAGAGAGCAGTATCTCACGCATGATGCAACGCCCCTCAGCACTTGTATCAGTACCATAGTTGATAGATGAAAACACCACCTGGTTACCACCACGGGAGTGGATGGTGTTCATATTATGGATAAAAGCCTCCATTGACTGATGGACACGTCCTACCGTTTTATTGATGGCATGCTGCTGAGCACGCTCCTTTCCTGTCAGACCATCTAACGGTTTCTTGATATAATCCATCAGCGGTTCCTCGTATAGTTCCTGATAGCTCTCACCGTTCAGGTCTTCAAGGGCTTTCAGTTCCTCGATATAACTCATACGCACATAGGGAGCGAGGTAGAAGTCAAAAGCCGGGATAGCCTGTCCACCATGCATCTCGTTCTGACAGCACTCCATCGAGATACACGCCAGCACAGAAGCTGTCTCAATGCGTTTGGCTGGGCGTGAGGCACCATGACCGGCAATAAATCCACAGGTCAGGATGTTATCCAGGGGATGCTGTACACAGGTGAGCGACTTGGTAGGATAATAGTCCTTATCATGGATATGGAGATAGTTATGCTCCACCGCATCACGACTCTCCTCTGAAAGCAGATAGTCATCGACAAACGGTTTCGTTGTCTCGGATGCGAACTTCATCATCATGCCGGCAGGGGTGTCGGCATTCATATTGGCATTCTCACGTGTCACGTCGTTGTTCTTGATGTTCACAATATCAAGGAACACGTCACGTGTCTTGGCTTTACGGGCAATACTACGCTGATTACGATAGGCGATATACTTTTGAGCCACATCCTTACGGCTCGACTTCATCAACTCCACTTCGACAGCATCCTGTATTTGCTCCACTGTCATCTGGCTATCGCCTTTCTGGGCGATATGGTCAGTAATCTGGTATAATAGGCGCTCGTCTTCTCCCTTGTCGGTATGAAGCATTGCCTTACGAATTGCCGCCATGATTTTCTGCTCATTGAAGCCCACGATGCGGCCATCTCTTTTTACTACAGTTTGGATCATATCTCAAAAAACGTTTTTAGTTCATGCTATTTAATTCGCCTACAAAGGTACATAAAATAATTCAGAAGTCACCCTCAAGGGATGACTTTCTTTCGTTAATAAATCTCAAATTTTAGAGCAAATTTATTACTTCGCGCTGAAAGCCAGCGCATAAGCGCGTATCTGTTTCACCATTGCTACAAGTCCGTTGCTTCGAGTGGGCGAAAGGTGCTCCTTCAAACCTATCTCCTCAATAAAATAGAGGTCGGCATCAAGGATCTCCTGTGGTGTATGGTCAGAGAGTACTCGGATCAGCAGACTCACGATACCTTTCACAATCAGGGCATCGCTCTCTGCCGTGAAATGGATGCGTCCATCCTCATAGTCGGCCTGGAGCCATACACGGCTCTGACACCCATCAATCAGGTTCTGCTCCGTCTTATAGCGTTCGTCAAGGGGAGCCAGTTCGTTACCCAAATCGATTAGCAGCTGGTACTTGTCCATCCAGTCCTCCAGACCACTGAACTCCTCTATAATTTCGTCTTGAATCTCATTGATAGTCATACCTTATTATATTTTGGGGGCAAAGGTACAAATAAGTGAGCAGAAAACCAAGAAAAAAAACAAAAAATCAGCGTTTCCTCTCACCCCGAATTAGCGCAGGATATCCTTGCACACCAATTTGTCTAAGTGTTGCAACACGCACGGCGGTTAAGTGGGGTTTTATGTCAATTAATTCCAGACTTTACTCCGAGTAAAGTTCAAGTGCGCTGTAAAGCTCACAAAAGAAGGGCACTTTAAGCATGCCCGGTTTCTTGTCATCTCGACTGAGCGTAGTGCATGGAGAGATCCCTCGACTACGCTTGGGATGACAAAGGGGACGCTCGGGATAATAGTGGAACGCTATATTGGATAAAGTTTGGATATTTATACTTTTCTTCCATCAAAATCGTTTCTAGGATAAAGGGGCTTGTGTCTGCGCCATGTGGCCGAGTCATCCGATTCTATGTTTAACTAAAAAGGGAAAAGCAATGGAAACAATTACAATGTGCAATGGGGCTTCTCCAACAGGGGCAGCATCAATTTGTTTCCGCCTGAAAGACGGCGGGCAGACTTTTTATCATTTCACAGGTATCAATGCCAGACCTGAGGATGCAGCGCGCAACCCAGCCTTGCGCAGTGAACTCAACCGCCACTATCTGGCCATGTGCAAGGCCTACACCCTCATGCAGATTAAGCGGATGGATATGAACAACCGCATCTTTGAATTGCAGGTGCAACGGGTGATGGCAGAGCGTGCGGGACTGGTAAGACGTAAGGATGGTGAACCCGTTTACGAAAGGCTGAGACGATATATTGAGGAGGCATACCGTGATGGGGTGATAGGTGCTGGGCGATATATGGTCACACTCGGAAAAGCCCGAAAACTACTACGCTTTCTGATTATCAACGGTTTATCAGGTATCAGTGCCAAGGAGTTTACCACTGAGTTGCTATTGGAATACCGCAAATTTATCTACGACGAATATCTCTATGTGTCTCAGTTTCCATACCTCTATCCTTCTGGCGGGGGGAAGCATGCTCCTCAGAGACGCTGTAAAAATACCACAGTGGTGCACGACCTGAAAGCACTGCAGGCATTCTTTCGGGAACTAGAGGATACTGGTGAGATACGCCGTTCGCCCTTTAAGATGATTTCCTTTGAAAAGCGAAGGAGCATCATGCACGTGATGTACGATGCACCTTTTTTCTTGAAAGCCGAGGAATTTAGGAAGGTGATGAGAACGGATGTGCCTTCTGAACTGCAATGGGTAAAGGATCTCTTTGTGTTGAATTGCACGCTGGGTTGTCGTATCGGGGATTTGCTACGGCTTACGATGGACAAGGTGGCTGTGTCGGAGGATGGGATACCGTATGTGCATTATTTCCCATCGAAAACTGCTCAGTCTCAAGGGACGAATCTAGAGATCCAGACGCCATTGATAGATCCTGCAATAGAAATAATTCGTCGTACGAAGCTAGCGTTTATTGGACATCAGCCTAAGTATGGGAGGCAGGTGTATAATAAGTCGCTGCGACGGTTGTTGGAAAATTGCGGGATTGACCGGAAGGTGAGTTTGTATAATTCGGAACATGGTGACAATGTGTATAAGCCTATCTATGAAGTTGCTTCGTCTAAACTTGCCCGCAAGACCCATATAGATATGCTGACCAAGGCGCAGATCAATTATTATGCTTCAGGCCTGCATCGAACTGGTTCAGATGCGGTGTTCAGGTATACGAATCTGGAATTGAAGGATCGGTTGGTGTTGCTTCAAGCAGCGTTTGGGACTTGAAGAGATCCCCCGACCGCGCTCGGGGGAGGTTACTCCATTTGGAAAGAAGCCGTAGAGCTTGGCTTCGATCATGTCGGTGACCATCTTGAAGTCCTCGGAACGGTTGTCGAATTTGCAGTATTCGCCATTGACGATGATGAGCGGCCACTGATAGGTGGCTATCCATTCCTCATACCGTTTTTCCAAACCCTGCAAATAGTTGAGGCGCATAGTCTTTGTTGAGAATTAAAAGATTGAGAATTGAATAAGAGAAGAGACCGAAGAGGGGAACGTCGATTTCCCACTACCAATGTTTCCCGCAATCGCTAAATGCATCTTGTTGTCTGTTTATTCGGAACATTGTTCGAGTTTGAAGAGTTTGTCGCTAGGGCGCACCTTGGAAGGCACGGCGATAGAGACGCGGGTGCCTTGCTCCGCCACCTCTACAGGGCCATTATCGCCATGAATCTCGTTAGCTGTCACATAGATCACACCTGTGGTAGGACCTGTTATCAGCATCTTGTCACCCACCTTAAAGGTATTCGCCTCAACAGTGAATTCTGCCACACCAAGTTTGGAAAAGTACTTCACACCTTTTCCTATAAATACCTTCCGCTCTGTGGCATTTGAACCGTAGTTCTTGTTCCATTCACCCATGGTCTGTCCCTGATAATAGCCATCCCAGAACCCACGGTTGAAGACTGTTGCAAGCCGTTCATCCCACTGATCCTTCTTCTCCTCCGTAAACGTACCATCGAGAACAGCCTGGATGGCTTCCTTATAGCATTTTACGACAGTATAGACATATTCAGGACCACGTGCACGACCTTCGATCTTAAATACCCTTACGCCACTTTTCATCATCCGGTCGATGAAACGCACGGTCTTCAAATCCTTAGGTGACATGATATACTTATTGTCGATAGCCAGCTGATAACCTGTCTCATTGTCCGTAGCCGTATAGCTGCGACGACAGATCTGGATACATTCACCACGGTTAGCACTGCGGTTAGCGGCATGCAGACTCATATAACACTTGCCACTGATGGCCATACACAGAGCACCATGACAGAACATCTCAATACGGATCTGCTCTCCGGAAGGACCACAGATATGCTCTTCTTCCACCTGACGGAAGATCTCAGCCACCTGATCCATGTTCAGTTCTCGTGCCAGAACCACCACATCGGCAAACTGGGCATAGAATCTCAAGGCCTCAATGTTGGAGATGTTCAGCTGAGTAGAAAGATGCACCTCCTGCCCTACCTTATTACAATAGGTCATCACAGCCACGTCAGAGGCAATGACTGCCGATATGCCAGCCTCCTTGGCAGCATCGATAATCTCATGCATCAAAGGGATATCCTCGCCATAGATGATCGTATTCACCGTCAGATAGCTCTTGATGCCATGCTCATTACAGGTGCGTGCCATCTCCTTCAGGTCGTCAATCGTGAATGTTGAGGCAGAATGCGCGCGCATATTCAGCTTCTCAATGCCGAAGTAAATGCTGTCAGCACCAGCCTGAATAGCTGCCGCCAACGATTCTGGCGACCCCACGGGAGCCATGATTTCGAAATCTTTCATTTCCATATTGGCTGCAAATTTACAAAATTATTGTGAAATATGAATGATTAATTAAGGATTATTTCGTATCTTTGCAAACAGTTATTAAAACTAGCCACATATGAAAACTATTACTTCGTTTATCCTGATGACCCTCATGACCATACCAGCCGTGAAAGCCCAGACAAGCGACAATGATTCCACGACGGTGAGAATCGGTTACTCTAAAGGCAGTCAGAACACAGTAGCAGGTGCCATCGACCAGCTGACAGAGAAGCGTATGAACAAAGGTCTGATCACCTCTTCGCTTGACTACCTGAGTGGACAGGCCGCTGGTGTGCAGGTCGCTTCCAGCGGAAACCAGGAAGTGATGGTGTCAGCTGTCAGGGTGCGTGGTACAACCTCATTGACAGGTAAGAATGACCCTTTAGTCATTATCGATGGTGTGACAGCCGACCTGGCTATCCTCTCCACCATCTATCCCGCCGATATCGAGAGTTTCACGATTTTGAAAGACGCTTCAGAGACTGCCCAGTATGGTTCTCGTGGTGCAGCCGGTGTTATCGAAGTTGCGACAAAGAGGGGAAAGGAACAGAAGTTCCATATCTCCTACGATGGCAATATCGGCTTTGAATCGGTTTATAAACGCATGGAGATGCTTGATGCCAATGAATTCAGACAGACAGCCGACAGGCTGGGGCTCAGCTACATCGACATGGGATACAATACGAATTTCAATAAAGCCATTGAACGGACAGGCTTTGTGCAGAACCACCACATTGCCTTTGGTGGTGGTACTGAGACTGCTAATTACCGTGCATCAGTGGGTATGATGGAACACAACACGGTGATTCAGAGTAAAGGAAACCGAAACTATATTGCCAAGCTCGACATCACGCAGCTGGCCTTCGACAACCGGCTGACAGTCGAACTCGGCATGGTAGGATCACTGCAGAAGGTCAACTATTTACCTTTCCAGCAGAAGCTCCTCTATTCTGCCGCAACCTTCAACCCCACCTTTCCAGACACAAAAAATGCAGAGGGCAAATACGATCAGGTTCCTGAAGCACTCTGGATCAGTAATCCTTTGGCATTGTTGGAGATGAAGCAAGACGAGGACAACGGTCATTTTAATATTCACATGAAAGCAAAGGTGATACTCTCCAAGAAACTGACCCTCCGCGCTTTTGGATCCTATTCTTACAACTCCATCGATAACTCACACTACTATCCCACCAGCGTGTGGAACAAGGGAGAGGCTTATCGTAAACATGAGAAGAACGAGACCATTCGCGGCAATGCATCACTCACCTATACCTTAAATACCACCAGTTCCGACCTGAGCGTGATGGCCCTGGCGGAGGCAGAGAAACAGAAGTCTACGGGTTTCTTCACAACAACCACAGGTTTCACAATAGACGACTTCAGTTTTGACAAGCTCTCTGCAGGTGCAAACCGTCCCTGGGACGGGACCGATTCCTATTATAGAGACTCGCACATGGAATCGTTCCTCCTACGTGCACAATATACCCTCTTCGACCGATACACCCTGACAGCCAATGCCCGCGGCGATGCCTCATCAAAGTTTGGTAAGAATCACCGGTGGGGTTTCTTCCCTTCCGTCAGTGGTGCCTGGGTGATCAGTAAGGAACCTTGGATGAAGTCTATAAAGGCTATCACCAACGCCAAGTTGCGTATTGGCTATGGACTCTCAGGAAGTCAGGCAGGTATCGACGCCTACAACTCCATACAGTTAGTCCAACCTAACGGCGTCACCCCATACAACAGCTCTATTGCCACCACTCTTGGTATCCTGCGCAATGCCAACCCCGATCTGAAATGGGAGGTCAAAAGGACCTTCAACGTCGGACTCGATGTCACGCTATGGGATAACCGTATCGCCATGACTGTTGACTTTTACAAGTCGAAGACCACCGACATGCTCTATCTCTATACCGTGCCAGTGCCACCCTATCCCTACGATAAGCTGCTGGCCAATCTCGGATCCATGCAGAACAGTGGATTGGAGATCGGCTTCGGCATTACCCCTCTCCGTACCAAAGACATGGAACTGACAGTGAACATGAACTGGACGTTTGAGAGGAACAAGCTGCTCTCATTGAATGGCTATTACAACGGTCAATATCTCACAGCCCCCCAGTCAAGCACCATCTCTTCACTCTGGGGAGCAGGGTTCCACGGCCCAAGTGGTATTGTGAAACAAATTGTGGGTGAACAGATTGGCATATTCGAGCTTCCTCACTGTAATGGTTTTGTTACTCTGGAGGACGGCACCAAATATTACGATGTGACAGATGAGAGCTATAACTGTGGCCAGGCCATGCCGAAGGCTATGATGGGTTCAAATGTCGCTTTCAGATACAAGCATTTCGACGTGACCATGCAGTTTAACGGGGCCTTCGGTCATAAGATCTACAATGGTACGGCCCTGACCTATTCAAACCAACTTTCTATGCCAAACTACAATATGATGAAGGGCGCACCAGAAAAGAACATCGTCACTCAGATTATCAGTGACTATTACCTGGAGAATGGCGATTATGTGAACATCGACTACGTGACCTTGGGCTGGAACGTGCCTCTGCATTCCAAATATATACAAGGTCTGCGCGTATCACTGTCAGTAAATAATCTCGCTACCATCACCGGCTATAGCGGACTGACACCAATGATTAATTCCAGTATCATTAATGGCACGCTGGGTATCGATGATAAGAATATGCTGCCGGTCTATCGTTCCTACACGATGGGTATCAGTATCAAGTTTTAATTAAAATCTATAGAGTTATGAGCACCAGAATATCATCCCTTCTTCATTTCTCACTTCTCACTGTTCTCTTCTCACTGTCTTTGGTGAGTTGTTCACTTGATGAGGATCCACGTGATCAGATTCCAGAGGAGAAAGCCTACTCCTCTGCCACACAACTCTACCTGAATACCGTTGCCACCTTATATAATTATATCGGTGGCTCTAAAGACGGAGAGGGTCTGCAAGGCACTGGTCGTGGTGTGTATGACCTTCAGACCTTCGGATCCGACGAGGCCATGTTGCCCACACGCGGTGGTGACTGGTTCGACGGAGGCATCTGGGAGGATATGTACATGCACTCCTGGGATGCCGGACACGAAATAATAAAAAACTCATGGCTCTATCTCTACAAGGTTATCACCCTCTGCAATCACTCCTTAGAACAGCTGGATGCTCATCAGTCGCTTTTAAGCAAAGATAAATATGCAGATTATAAAGCTGAGGTACGTGCCCTACGTGCCATCTATTACTGGTACCTGCTTGACCTCTTCGCACGAGTACCCATCATCACCTCTACCGCCGACTCGATGAATGAGATACATCAGTCAGATCGCAGCGAAGTGTTCAAATTTGTAGTTACCGAACTCCAAGAAGCACTCGTTGATCTACACTATTTCAACAGCGTGTCTCCTGGCGACTATTATGGTCGGATTACACATTCGGTGGCTCTTTTCGTACTTGCCAAGTTAATGCTTAATGCCGAAATCTATGCCGATGACAACTGGACAGACGACACTTATCTTGATGGTAAGAAGCTCCTGTTTAAAATCGACAATAAGACGTTGAATGCCTGGGAGGCTACCATCCACTACTGTAATCTTTTGGATCTGTCCGGCTTTTCTCTGGAGGATCTTTATATTAATAATTTCCTTGTACGCAATGAGTATTCTAAAGAGAACATCTGGATTATCCCTATGGACAAGGACCTCTACAGGACACAGCAGCAGAATATGATGCGGTCATACCATTATCGTCATGCTGCTGCCTATGGTTTCATCGGTGAAAACGGCACATGTGCCACAACACATGTTCTTAAAGTCTTCGAATATAAGACACCCGCCGAAGACACCCGTTTTGACTGGTGTTATTGGGCTGACCAAGTTCGTGATCTGAATTACAATATCATAACCGACCGTACCGGTCAGCCTCTTATCTATTATCCATGGGAAGTAAAAAAAGACCTCAGTGGCGGTCAGTATGTAGAGACTGCAGGAGCCCGTATGAAGAAATACGAGATTGACAAGAATGCCACGCTGGATGGGCAATTAATGGATAATGACATCGTGCTTTTCCGCTATGCCGACGTGCTGCTGATGCGTGCAGAAGCGAAGTTACGAAACGGCGAAGATGGGCAGAAGGATTACTCTCTGGTACGTAAACGAGTAAAAATGCCAGAGCGGAAACTGACGCTACAGAACCTGTACGATGAACGTCTGATGGAACTCTGTTGGGAAGGCTGGCGCCGCCAGGATATGATTCGTTTCCGTCAATATAAGAGTCTCTACACCGGCGATGACACCGATCCAGTAATAGATGAAAGCGATGGTCATACCACCGTTTATCCCATTCCAAACGATGTTCTCATCTTTAACGATAACTTAAAACAAAACCCAGGTTATTAATGAAGCCGCTTGCTTTTATCATCACGGTATTGTTGATGTGCGGATGTGCGCAGCAGGAACCCAAGACCTTCACCCATGAGGTACTGAACCGCATGACGCCCATCAAGAACCAGGGTGATAGTCAGACCTGCTGGATCTATGCCATGCTTGCCGCTATCGAGACTGAGCATCTCAGTTGGGGTGATTCCGTAAACCTCTCACCTTATTATATAGAGAAGATGATGGAACAGGAGTCTCAGGCACCAGCCAGCAAGCGAGGTATGGGCAAGACCCTCATCAACCTTATCCAGAAATATGGTATTGTGGGATATGACGCCATGCGAAAGGTGGATACCCCAGCCCCGCGATGGGTGTTTATGTTAGGGGCTACCTATACCCCACAGGAGTTTGCCCGCAGCGTCTGCGCACCCCTGGAATATATCGCATTGACAAGCACCGACGAGTCACCTTATGACGAGGATGTAGTCATCGACCTGCCCGACAACTGGATGCACGACCGTTTCTATAACATCCCGATGGATTCACTGTTGACCAAGACCGAACGTGCCGTCCGCCAGCATCATGGTGTCTGCTGGGAGAGTGAGCGCCATGCGATGGCTATCGTCGGCATAGCCCACGATGATAAAGGCGAGAAATACTTTATCATGAAGAACTCCTGGGGCACAGACCGTCCTTATCAAGGCCTCGAATATCTCTCATTCGACGATTTCCGTGAAGAGACCCTCGCCATAGAGATGACAAAAAAGGCGTATCACAACTGATACGCCCCTTTTTTACATTTTTGCATTTTTACATTTTTACATTATCTATTCAGTTTCCAAGTCACACCGTCTTTGGTGTCTTTCACTTCGAAACCAGCTGCAGCCAGCTCATCGCGTATCTTGTCGCTGGTAGCCCAGTCTTTATCAGCCTTAGCCTTAGCACGCAGCTCCAAAACCATATCAACCACCTTGCCAAAAGCTTTCTCGCGACTGTCATTAGAACCGCCCTTCTCTTCCTTGAGTCCCAGGATATCGAAGGCAAAGAGACGCATGGTCTCTGAAAGCTCCTTCAGGCAGTCAGCACAGATAGTGGCCTTATGGTCAATCAGTTTATTGACAACAGTACAAGCCTCGAAGAGGTTGCTCAGCACGAGTGGTGTAGCCAGGTCGTCGTTCATGGCATCGTAGCAATTCTGGCGAAGTGTCTTCACCACCTTCTCTGTCTCGGCATCACACTTGTCACTGACCTGAACACGCTCCAAGTCGGCAATGGCATTCATCAGCTTCTCATACCCCTTCTCTGCAGCCTGCAGAGCCTCGTTAGAGAAGTCAACCGTACCACGATAATGGGCACTCAACACAAAGAAGCGGATGGTCATGGGCGAGTATGCCTTCTCAAGCAGCTCATGCTTACCAGTAAAGAACTGCTCCAGTGTGATGAAGTTGTTATACGACTTACCCATCTTCTGTCCATTGATGGTCAGCATATTATTGTGCATCCAGTACTTTACGGCACGATGGCCCATGGAAGCCTGTGCCTGGGCGATCTCACACTCATGATGAGGGAAGATCAGGTCCATGCCACCTCCGTGGATATCAAACTCCTCACCCAGATACTTACGACCCATAGCAGTACATTCGCAGTGCCAGCCAGGGAAGCCATCACTCCAGGGTGAAGGCCAGCGCATGATGTGCTCGGGCTGAGCCTTCTTCCACAGGGCGAAGTCGGCCTGATTGCGTTTCTCGCCAACACCATCCAGGTTATCGCGAGATGCGTCCTTGATATTCTCCAATGAGCGTCCACTCAGAATGCCGTACTTGAACCTCTTATTATAAGCCTCGATATCGAAGTAGATCGAGCCGTTGCTCTCGTAGGCAAAGCCGTTGTCGAGAATCTCCTGCACCAGTTGCTGCTGCTCGATGATATGGCCCGTTGCATGAGGTTCGATAGAAGGGCGCAGCACGTTGAGGGCATCCATAAACTGATGGTAGCGGTTGGTGTAGTATTGCGCAATCTCCATCGGCTCCAACTGTTCCAGACGTGCCTTCTTGGCAATCTTATCCTCACCCTCATCAGCATCATGCTCCAGATGACCTACATCGGTGATGTTACGAACATAACGTACCTTATACCCCAAATGCTTCAGATAACGGAACACCAGATCGAAGGTGATAGCAGGTCGGGCATGTCCCAGATGGGGATCGCCATAGACGGTAGGTCCGCAGACATACATACCCACATTAGGTGCATGTAGAGGTTCAAAACGCTCCTTCTGACGCGTCAAAGTATTGTAAATAACCAGTTTTGATTCCATTTTTCTTTTCTACCTTTTTACTTTTCGCCGACAAAGGTACAACTTTTCCATAAAATAATGTAACTTTGCAGTCAAAAAACTGAAAATATGAAAAGAATATGCGACTTCATCGCCCGTTGGATGGGTGTGCTTGTCCTTATCACAGCAATAGTAGCCCTGCTGGTGCCAGGGCCACTGGCAACGGTTGACATGTGGATCATCAACCCACTGCTCGGCCTCATTATGTTTGGTATGGGTCTGACCCTCAACCCGAAGGATCTCCGCATCGTCTTCAGTCGCCCGAAAGATGTGCTGATAGGCTGTCTGGCACAGTTCACCGTCATGCCGCTGTTGGCCTGGGGACTAACGAGAGCCTTTGCACTCCCACCCGATCTTGCCCTGGGTGTGATTCTGGTAGGATGCTGTCCTGGTGGTACAGCCTCTAACGTCATCACCTACTTGGCGAAAGGCGACCTGGCACTCTCGGTAGGTATGACGGCGGTGTCTACGCTTCTGGCACCGCTGATAACACCTCTGCTCACATGGCTGATGGCTGGCACCTTCGTTGATGTCGATACTATCGGTATGCTACAGTCTATTTTCTACGTAGTGATTGCGCCCATTATGGCAGGTCTTATCATCCAGAATATCCTTCCGACATTCACGCAGCGGGTGGTGGCTTATCTGCCGGCTTTCTCTACCCTGATGATTGCCATCACCGTGGCCTTGGTTGTAGCCCATTCTGCCTCTCGTCTGCTCACGGGTGGTCTGCTCATCATCTTGGTAGTAATGCTCCACAACATCTGCGGTCTGGCTATAGGCTTTAGCATCGGTCGGCTGCTCGGTCTGCATTTTCCCAAGCGTGTCGCCATCTCCATCGAGGTGGGTATGCAGAACTCCGGCTTGGCCTCCAGTCTGGCCACCCTTCACTTCGCCGCCTTCCCGATGGCCACTATCCCCGGTGCCATCTTCAGTGTCTGGCATAACATCAGCGGTGCGCTGGTAGCCAGATACTACAACAGATCATAAATAGAAATCCCGCTGGCGTTCCAGCGGGATTCTCTTTTATTTCACATATTCAGCGAAATCTGTCAGTTTCATGTCACCCTTGCGAGCCAGCGTGTCGTGCATGGCAAACGCAGCAGGCAGGTTATGACGGGTCTGCCCCATCTTCGCAATCTTCAGATAATCCCACAGCAGCTGCTTATAGTCGGGATGTGCACAGTTCTCGATGATGCACTCTGCACGCTGGAAGGGGCCCTTACCACGCAGGTCGGCAATACCCTGCTCTGTCACGATGATGTTCACATCGTGCTCTGAGCTGTCCTGATGGCTAACGAAAGGTACGATAGAAGAGATCACACCGCCCTTGGCTACTGAAGGACATGTAAATATAGAAAGGTACGCATTACGGATGAAGTCACCAGAACCGCCGATACCATTCATCATCTTGGTACCACTGATATGCGTAGAGTTCACGTTACCATAGAGGTCGGCCTCGATAGCGGTGTTGATGGCGATGACACCTAATCGACGGATAATCTCAGGTGAATTGGATATCTCACTCTGGCGCAGCGTCAGGTGATCCTTGAAATAGTCCATGTGGTCATATACCTGCATCAGACACTCGTTAGAGACGGTGAGTGAACAAGCTGAAGCATCCTTCACACGACCGTTCAGCATCATAGCTACCACACTGTCCTGCAGCACCTCAGTATAGATATTGAAGTCGGGCACATGCTTGTCTTGACCCAGTGCACCGAGGATGGCATTAGCCGTTGAACCTACGCCACTCTGCAGAGGCAGGAACTCCTTGGGGATACGACCCTTGTGCATCTCCTCAACAAGGAACTCAGCTGTCAGATATCCGATCTTATCCGTTACGGGATCGCTGTCCTTGAAGGCACGAGCCTCATCAGGGATGTTACACTCTACGACACCTACCACCTTCTCTTTGGGAATCGACACATAAGGTACACCGATACGGTCACCTACATGCTCGATGGGAATAGCCTTACGGTAAGGGGGATCCAACGGCTCATACACATCGTGGATGAACTTGGCATTGGGGTTATGGAAGCTGTTCAGCTCCAGGATCACGTGCTTAGCCAGACGGGCAGCAGTCGGAGAGATACCACCGGCAGCAGTCAGATAGACATGATAGTCGTTGCCCACCTCTTCGATGTCGCACACCTCAAGGATAGCCCAATCTACCGGACCATAGAAACCATAGCGCAACTCCTGTGCCATATGGCTCAGGTGCAGGTCGTTGTAGGGAATCTCACCCATGTTCACGTGCTTACGGAAATCAGGGTTCGTGGTGTAGGGCGCACGATAGAGGATAGCCTGTGCATTGGCCAGGTCACCATCAGTGCTCTGTCCGGTAGAAGCACCCGTGAAGATTGCCACCTTAAACTCTCTACCAGCCTCATGCTCAGCCACGGCGAGCTTAGCCAGTTCCTTAGTGGTTGCCTTGGCCACACCAGCAGGTGTAAAGCCACTCATGGCGATGTGATCGCCATTCTTAATCAGTGCTGCAGCCTCTGCAGCAGTCAATCGTGTATAAGCCATAATTCTGTTAAATTTGCAAATTTGCGTGCAAAATTACGCTTTTTAAGTCAAATAGCCAAATAATTCGACAATAATTAGTTATTTTTCAGTGACGTACGCATGACGCCACTACTGGAAGGATCATTCGCGACCTATGTTGCCCGGATCCTCGGGAGTCAGCAGCGACTTGGTAAACCACTTGGGACACGTGCGCCCGAACATGACATCGGTAATCTTCATCTGCTTCTTGGTCTTGGGATTGGTCCAGGTACCCTCCACCTTATCATCCCAACTACCGTCACCACGATGCTGGAGCTCAATAAACCCGCTGACCTTACCATCGGGTTGGAACTCGTTGAGACTGTAATAGTTGATACCTTCCTGATGCATCACACTACCTACAATCTTGATGGGTGCAGGGTTCTTGGCTTTCGGGTAGTAGATATAGCCAGCCACCGTACCAGCTTCGTTCTCCTGAAATACAATGATCACCGAGATGCGCCCGTCAAGCTTGGCATCATAGCGTTGCAGGGGATAGTTGAGCATATCCAAGAAACTGATGTCTTCGTCATCACTGTCGATAGCCCACACATCGTCCAGATAGTGCTGGAGCTTGTGACCATGCCAGCGGTAATAACTGGTGATGCGTTGATCCGGCCCCTCGCTCCCTGTGTGGATAAGGCACTTCTTCTCAGCATTGAGCATCATCTCTCCGTTTCCTGCAAAACCTTCAGGATAGACGAAGTCGTGCAGCTTCTGATCCCAGAGCAGGGCTTCCTGTTGGGTGTTGGTGGAAAAACCGCCATAGTAACCCAGATAGACATTCACATCGGGATAGCCGTCGAAGTTGAGATCTTCCTCGGAGTAATGACCTACCATCTCCGCCAGTTCCTCAGAGAGTGGTGTGGTGAGTTCGAAGGTGTACGCCTTGATTAACTGATTACCTACAAAAGTGCGGAAGTTAATCTCGGCAATCTCCCCGTCGGCATTCTTTATCTTCACAACCTTGAAGGAGAAGTCCTTGCGTTCGTAGGCCTGAGCCTGCTGGGTCGTCCACATCATAACAGCCACAGCCAATAGAATTAGTTTCTTCATATCGTTAAAGTTTAACAGTTCAAATATGCCATCAGCACGTCCCAGACAGCGATGATATGACAGACAGAGCCAGCCAGAACGAAGAAGTGGAACACAGAGTGCATATACTTCTTCTTGTTCAGCGAGTAAAACACGGCACCCGTGATGTAGCTCACACCCTCAGCTACAATCCAGATGAAGGCGGCAGCAGATACCGAGGCGATCAGCGGCTTGAAGGCCACCAGCACACTCAGTCCCATGCCTATAAAACATAAGGTCTCTAGGTTTGAATGTTCCTTCAGACGGATAAAGCTCACGATGGTACCTGCTATTGCACAGAGCCAAACAAAAGAGAAGAGGCTCCAACCCCAGTAACCCTGTTCACGCAGCGCCACCAGAGTCAGTGGCGAGTAACTACCCGCGATATGCCAGTAGATGGCTGCATGATCCCACTTACGCAAGCGTTCCTTCCACTTCGAGTGGTGCTTCATCGAGTGGTAAAGTGTCGACGCCACATACGAGCCCAACATACCAAAGAGATAGAGGATCACCGCTATCCGTGCCCAGTTGTTATCGCTTCGGAAACACCATACGAGGAAGATGATGCCAAACACCACGCCCAGCAGGATCCCGCCGCCATGCGACGTCGCATTCCATATCTCTTCTTTTCTGGTATATCTGATCATCTCCTAACGGTTACGACTTATGCGCTGCAAAGATATACATTTTATCCAAATAATACATAGCTTTGGCAGTTTTTTTGTATCTTTGCGCCAAATTATGAAGTACAAGGACCTGTTTGTCGATTTCGACGACACACTATACGACACCTACGGCAATTCCGTCATTGCCTTGAAGGAGACGTATGAGACTTTCGGACTGGCGAGGTATTTTGCCGATCCCAACAACTTTTATGATGCTTATTGGCAGACGAATATCGACCTGTGGACCCAATATTCTAAAGGAGAGATTACCCGTGATTACCTTATCGTGGAGCGATTTCGAAGACCGCTGAGTACGGGAAAAGGGTTAGATGCGACAGAAGCCTATTGTCTGGAAATAAACGACCGTTTCCTGGATCTCCTCTCATCAAAGTCAGGAGTAGTGGATGGAGCGCATGAGCTGATGGACTATCTGAAGCGCAAAGGCTATAGGATGCACATGTGCAGCAACGGCTTCCACGAGGTGCAGTATAAGAAACTGAGTGCCTGTGGGTTGAAAGACTATTTCGATACCGTCATCCTCAGCGAAGATGCGAGCGCCAACAAACCCTCACCCCAGTTTTTTGACTATGCCCTACAACGGTCGGGTGCCCAGCGAAAGTCCACCCTGATGATTGGCGACAACCTGCAGACTGACATTATGGGCGCCATGTCGGCAGGTCTTGATGCCCTGTTCTTCAACCGCTACCCTGAATACGAAAAAACGAAGGCTCCCACCTATACGGTAACGAGCCTTCGGGATATCAAGAAGATACTGTAACATGTTTGCCATCAGGCGCTGAAGCCTTTTACCCTGTGGCGGGTGGGCTTCAGCTCGATGACTTTAGGATTAAACTTCTCATAAGCCTTGACGATGTCGGAGGCTTCAATATGCTGGAAGTCGTTGCTACCAGTAGAGAAGATACGATCTGCCATCGCAGGGATGATGCCATTGCGAACAAACTGCTCTATCCAGCGGGCATTACTGAAGTTGGATGGTTTCTGAGCAATGACCTGAGTGATGGTGTTCTGCATCTCCAGAGTTGCATCTGGAGTCAGCAAATACTCATCGCGTTCAAAAAGGTGGCAGGCAATCTCCATGAGCTGCTCTGCTGAATAGTCGTCGAAGTGATAGTGATAGGGGAAACGCCCTGCCAGTCCGATGTTAGTGGAGAGCATGGTCTGCATCTCCTTCTCATAGCCAGCAAAGACGATCAGCATGTCAGGATTGGGCTGGGTGAGCACCGTTAGCAGGGAGTCAAGCACACGGCGACCGAAGTCTTTCTTATCATCTGTACCTGTCACCAGCGTGTAGGCCTCATCGATAAAAAGCACGTTGCCTTTTGCCTCCTCAAGTATCACCTTCATATTCTCCTCGGTCTGGCCGATATACTGACCTACGAGACGCGTACGATCGACTGCGATTACCTCACCTTTGGAGAGGAGCCCGAGAGCATGATAGATCTTGCCAAGCTTGCGGGCCACCGTGGTCTTTCCCGTTCCTGGATTGCCTGTAAAGATAGAGTGATATGCCATTTCTCCGTTGGTCTTCAGCCCCAGTCGTCTGCGTTCGAGGAAGAGCCTGCTTTGATTGGCCATCATACGTATACCCTGCTTCACTTCTTCGAGTCCCACCATTGCATTGAGTTCACGGATGCTCTGCTCATAGGTAGAGGTGTCATCGACAAGCATACCAAAGGGGAAGTCCTCTTCTGTCAGCTGAGGTGCTACATCGATACGCTCTGATGAGAGTATGCGACTGACATAGCGAGGAAGAACCTCTTTCTCTACGAACTGGTTTACCTCTAAGGAGGACCAACTGGAAAGGGATCCTTTCTCACACCCCTCGATGACGGTACGGGCAAGACGGTCTTTCAACGACAGATCGAGCTCAAAATGCTCTTTCTTCAATCGACTATAAAAGGCCTGTACCAGTTCGTAAGGCGTGCTGGACTCCTGTTCTACCCAGCTGTCTGCCTGATAGAGCTGTTTCAACGAGGGGGCAAGATTGAGGATTTCTTCAATCTCACGACGGGTACCGCAGAGCCAAAGAAGTGTATTTCCGCTTGAGAGGCGCACCTTGTCGATGATTTTCCTTAGAATAACCTTGCCTGAGGCAGCAGTAAGCTCCTGGATACGGGTAAGACAAAGAATCCTCATATCGGTCTCGTTAAGCATCTCCAGCAGCGGTTCATAAGGATTGACGCACGAGATGTCATAGAGCGAAGCACAATCGACGTACTTGATCTGATAGTCAGAAGCTGTCAATACCGACAATCTGCCCAAGAAATCTATGGTGGGGTTGGCCATAGCCACCAACAGATTCATACAGGTCTTCAATTCTCCCTCATTATCCTCCTTCCGATATTCATTGATAACAAGCATCTGGGTGTCAAGGATGGCACGACGCCTCATCTGAGCAGCACCAGGGGTATGTGACACACCATCCCAGTTGGCATTGTCATTTTGAAGACAAGAGGTGAGCGTATCTTCGAACGACATGGGACCGAAACATTTCTGTGATGTCTGGGTGACAACCAGTTGTTCGTCGAGCATGAAATCTATACGCATGACTGACAGACGGTCATAATCATCGCGTATCATCAGCATATACTTGCCGGGAATCCATATCCGATCGCAGGAGATATTGAGTGTCAGTTGAGGATTGTGGCCTTTTCTGATCTTCTCCACTTCATCGCCTTCGCAGATCGGATAATAGTCGGCGGTATAGAAGAAACAAGAGAAACGAAAGCGATGGAGGGAGGCGCCTTGCTTACCCTTGAGGATAACCCTCATCGCAACATCGCAATAATGATTGGAGTCAGACATCAGTTCCATATTCACAGAAGTGATATCTTCCATGCATTTGTGTTTTCCCTGGTGGTCAGCGATTTTCATACGAGCCACTTGATCGTCCATCTCTTTCGGGAAAGGCAGCTCGGCTTCCGTAGGCTCGTTTCGATTGTCAGAGGTTTCCAGGTCATTATCATCCTCCTCGATGCTGTCGAGTGCTCCATTGATAAAGTCCTGGAGATACTTGTCAAAATCATCATCAATCTGTGTTTTCAAATCTTTCTGCATATATAAAAAGATTAAGGATAAATAATTATGTGTTAGTTATGCCCTATAAAAGGGCGCAAGTGTGTTTTGGACAAAGCCGAATGACGATGTCCAGTGAGATCCAGTAAGTCAAAGAGCAAACGATCCCGCCAGCCTTTTTACGGCTGGTGCATAATGATTAACCGAATGATGTGATAAATGTTACTTTTTCATATTGTTTTGATTTGCGGGTGCAAATATATGAAAAAATCCCGATAACTTCCAAACAAATATCGGGATTTCTTCAAAAAATTAACATTTTTACCTGTTGTAGCCTGTTCCCAGCACTAATGAAAAATATCTACCACAAGAAATCTTCTATGTAGCCACCAAACTGGGGTTCTTGAGTCCAGCCGTAGTTTTTGATGGTCTGGCGGACGTAACGTTCTACATCGGGCGTCAACGGGCGCTTGCCGTTGTGGTACTCGTAGTAGCGTTTGCGGGAATAGACAGATTATGAGGAGGGGCCTTATCTCTTCCATATCTGAATGCGCTCGATGGTGGCGATGTGGCGAGGCAAGGGACAGTTGACAGGTAATGCCCTCGTACCTATTCTCATAGGAAGGCAGGGTTGCGGAAAGACCTCGTTCTGTCGCCTCCTGCTGCCCAGAGACCAGCGTGAGTACTACAACGACCGCATCAACTTCAAGAATGAGCACGACCTGAACTTGGGTCTGACCTCGTTTGCGCTGATTAACCTCGATGAGTTTGACAAGATCACCCAGCGCCAACAGATTGTGCTGAAGTACTTGGTATCGACCTCTGACCTGAAGTATCGCCCACCCTACGGCAAGGCTTATTCGAGTCATCGCCGCTATGCCTCGTTTATCGGCACGACGAACGAGAGTACTCCGTTGACGGATCCCAGTGGTAGCCGAAGGTTTATCTGTGTGAACGTGGAGGGCGACATTGATTACGAGACACCCATCGACTATCCGCAACTCTATGCCCAGTTGGAGCATGAGGTATCACGTCAACGACTACGTTATCATCTGACCCGTGAGGAGGAGCATACCCTGATGAAGCACAACCTACGCTATCAGAAACTAAGTCAGTTGGGTGAGCAGTTGCTATCACTTTTCGAAAGGCCTGAGGGTACTCCAGAGACCAATCCCGACGGTGGTCAATGGATGACGCTCAAGGACATCTCTGCCCGATTGAAGAAAGTGTTCAAAGGGGCTTATACAGAGGATGAAGGTTCCTATATTAAGATAGGTAACTACCTAAACCGCCCCGAATACCAGTTTAAGAGCGACCGCAAGTCGTTCGGCATGGTGTATTGGGTGAAGGAAAGGTAAGAGCAGGTTTACACAATAAGTGTTCTCTCAGATTGGTCTGCAATGGATTGATATTCATATTTTCAGTCAAATATCACGCCAGGATTCATCATGCTTGGCGAACGCCATTCTATGCCATATTCTTTAAGCAGATTGTATTTAGCAGACCAATAGCGAAAACAAAAACCCATATGACGGGGCTCATCCTTTAGATCTTCATAGAGCCGACGTTCCACTTCATCAATTATTGCAAGATAGGCATCACTATCTTCTATAGGATCATATTTAAGCATTGGTTTTTCTATCCGTTGAAGACAATAATTGCAATCTTCTTTGTCTTCTGGGGATGTTGCATAATGAAATGCTTGCAGATAGGCGTGCTTTGCTTTCAGGTGACGTTGATTTGAATAATAACATTCACCTATTTGATAATAACTGTCATATTTCCATTTGACATTTTCATCTGTATCAGGCTGTTCATGAAGTAATACTTCGGCTTTACCAAGCAGAGGTGTCGCTTGCCATCCCTGCTCATCTTTTATATAATACTCTGCCAATTTTGTTAATGCTATCATATAGTCAGAGAGGGTGTCCCAAATTGGATTCTGTTCATACATCCGTTTTGTAATATCCACGAGTGGTGTAAGTAGTTGGATAAATTCCCTTGTCTCCAATTCATTGAAATTCTCACTGATATAATCTGCAATTACTTTCAGTTTCTCTTCATCATTTCTTATGTCTTGTGCCTGTTTAAGTATCATCTTAATATTCATAAAAATATTGTTTTTCCGTTATAACGACGTCATATAAGCCCTTACATGAGAGAAGTCATGCCGTTTTAACCGTTCCTCCTCAATCATGAGATAGAGCAATCCCATATCATAAAAACGAAGGTCGAAATAGTTGTTTGCGTCTGTATCCAATTGCAATAGCAGAACCCAATCGTTGCCAAATGTATGCTCTACTTCTTCCTCGTATGGTTTGCCCAACAATCGGAAGCCCATTTCCCGCTCTGACCCTTTGGAAAAAGTAACAAGATGGGGTTGTATCATGTCGTCCTCTTCAAACGGATTTATGCGTCTTAGCTGTTGTTCTGATAACACATCGACATAAAACACTCTGACAGCTCCTTCTGGCCATTCTCCCAACCCATAGGGCTGCTTAACGTCGTAACCGAGAAAATAGTCAATCTCTCCAAAGAAGTAGAGCATTCCCTGTTTGGGCAGCCACTCGTTTGGTGGTAGAGCCTGACAATTGATTTGACAGATAAACTGCATGGGATACCTCTTACCTGTCTCGTTTACTAACCATGGATAGATGTCTGGCGTAGGCAATTGTGGTGCATCCCAGAAATAACTACTGCCAAGCGACATTCTGCCTTCATAAGGTGTCAGTCTTAATTCAATTCCCATAGACCTAATTTAATTCAATTTCAATATGCTCATCAATTGTTAAGATTCGATCATATCTGGCAGTGTAAGTTTGACCACGGAAAGAGAATGTCAGCGTATAGTCAGTGAAGTCTATAACAACTATTTCGTTTCCCGCTATTTCTGGCCCCCATTTTATGTATGGATCAATCCGCATTCCAGTCACCATGTTTACACGTTCAGTTTCCTGTCCATAATAATCCCTTGAATGCTCAAAATACCATAATCCTCCTGCGATACTGTTGTCTGCATGGAAGGTAGGTATAGATTTTGTGGGTCCGAAATACCATTTCACATTACACGTTTCCCAAGGTTTGGGCTTTGAACATGACCATTTATATATTTCTTCTTCTCCATCTTCGAAACAGAGTGCAACTGTCAAAAGCATCACATTTATATAGCAATCCCTGTCCTCATTAAATAATCTATATAGCATGGAAAATGCTTTAGTTCTAAACTCCGACAATGGCCATATAAACTCTTTTGATCCATCCCACAGTCCGTCAAAAAGTTGCATCTTAAGGTGAACAGGTATTCCACCTATATTATCATCAGTCCCAAAGCCATGTTTAGAGGTAATGGCAACTAACTTTTGCTTATCTTTTAAACCCCATGTGTCCAAAATCTCTTTCCCAATTTCATCTAATTCCGCATTTGTCATATTAGATGCCTTATGTAGTATTCTTTCTTATAGTAAAAGAGGCGATACAAAAGCACCGCCTCTATAAATAATATGGTTAGTAGTCTATAACTATACATTATCGACTTTAGTAGCTGCCTCAAGGAGAGCATCAATGGATTCGTTCTTAGCAGGAGTTGAGTATTCTGGTTTGCTAAGTTCTTCTTGTATCTGTGCCGTCGTTTTCTCTACGGCATTTTCTTCACTTATCCCAAGTGTTTTAAGAGTTTTACTATCAATTTCTGCTGTGGTAGGATTACCTTCTTCATCGAATGATTTCTTATATGCTTCAAGAGCTTTTTTCTGTTTGTTAGTGTCTTTCTTGAGCTTAATAATAAGAATAATATCATTAGTACTTAATCCTAATCCTACAGCTAAGCCTATGAGAGCTCCTTGCCCACCGCCGCTAAGATAACCAGTAACGGCCGATGTTCCAGCCTTTGCTGCAATAGCAAGAATTGCTTGGTTTATTTGTTTAGCTTGCTCTTGAGCTACTTCTGGACTAACTCTCATTCCGTCACTAGTTCGTATTAATTCTACAATGTATTTGTCGGTGCCGTCTTCATTCTTTATTCGTTGATTGTTTTCATCTAAGACATATACCTTTTGAGCTGTATACGAAGGAATGTCTTTGGCATTAAGTTTGTCTTTAACGGTAGTAGAATCATTGCTGACCTGTTCTGTTTCTGCTTTTGTTTCCTTTTTCTTAGTTAATGACTTTAGGAATCCCTGGGCACACATGTCTCCACCATAGCATAATAATGCGAGGCCGACGAAAATTTTTAAAATTGAATGTTTCATAATAAAATGAGATTAGAATGTTATTAAAAATGAATCTGATTATTATTTTATGTACATTTTTTGCCGGAATTGACGTTTGTTATATTCTCCAACTGACTGTGACATGATGTCTGTTACATCTTTATAGACAATAGGTGACGAATTGTCTGATGCTGGTCTAAAGAAAAATCCTGTCGGTAAGGATTTTCTATTAAGTTGTATATCAACAATGCCTTGGGCATCTGAAGTTCCAATATGTTTATATTCTTCTGGACTATTACTTACAAGCTTCCTGAATTTTCTATCACTGGTATAATCGTTTAATCGGGGAGTATTAGCTCCATAATATGCCCATAATTCAACATTTGCAAAAGGTCCATCTTCCATAGCTGACACACGATTTACAATCCATCTAACAAAGGTGAACTTCATTGCCACTGGCATATTTTCTATAAACGTTTCCAGTGTTTTAATATTCTTTGAATAATACTCACTTGGATTGTACTTTTCAATAATTCTCATAAAATCTGCAGCAGCACCATAATAGTTCATGATGTCCGTTTGTGCTACAGCATCTTGTTTTTTCAATTCGTTGATTCTTTTCAGAGCAGCGAATGTGAGACGCTCGTACTTAATGCATGAGTCACAATGAGCAATGTTTGTTCTGAGAGTGGGTAATAAATCTGCAGGAGCTTCTTTTAATTGAGAAGCATTTATAAAAGATCGTTTTGCACCTTCATACTCTCTAAGGGAGAAAAGACGACCTCCCTCTGCAACTTTGGCAGAGAATTCATTGACAGGTACTTCTATTTTCAATAATAAAACACCATAACAAAGTTTCTGTCGTGGTTTCATTTTGCTGATATCAACATAAAGTTTGTTTGTTCCATGTCCAGATATATATATGTTGTTCAGCGATGCCATTTCCTGTTCCGCTTGTTCCATTTCATCCTGCAATATGTCCAAAGTCTCCCAATCTTTGTCTGGTGCATTCGTCGTGGTATTCAAGCGGGCTTCAAGCTCATCGTGGGCCTTCTTTGCTTTTTCCAACTTCTGTCTTGCTGTTTCAAGTATCTTAACTGGGATTATTACACTTGTTATTGTAACGCTATTGTCGCCTATTTTTTTTGAAGAAGAAACTCTGGCTCTAAGTGCAGGCGGGCATTCTACCTTGAGGTCTGGAATAGTTGTCGTAAATTCGACCTCCGCTAATTCTTCGTTGAGAACAGCACTCGTAGCTTGTGTTTGATCTTCCATTCGGATAGGACGTTGAACTTCTTCAATTAAATACGCCTTGAAAAAATCAGGTTTTACCCTAACAACAAAATTAGTATTATAAACATCACCTCTTCTGCTTACCTCAACTTTGACAGCTCTGGCTTCGTCTTTGTTAATACACACTTCATAACCATAATAGCCATTTTGCTCTTTTCCAATAGGTGTTACGCGATACTTATTCACGTTTGTAGCGTTTGTTACACAAATCACCAAATCGCTTCTCTCTGACAGAATCAAAATTCCACAATCTCCATTCAAATCTGCCAATCGGTCATTTTCGGGAATTGCACTATATGAAATATAATCGGATTGTGCCATACTTATATTACATACGATAATGGCAAGAAGTATTAATAGATATTTCTTCATATTATCATTATTGTTTATAAATCAAATTCATCCAAAGTGATATTGGTATCATCAAACCTATAATTTAATCCATCGTTTAAACTATTTTGCCACATTAATAAATGGATCAATGGTGTATTATCATGTAGTTCCACTATCATGGAGAGATAGCCACTTATTGTGTAATGTTCAGAAGAAATCACAACTTGAAAATGTGTAAGATACGACTTTGGATTCTCGGGTAACCGAGTTATCCTAACAGGATTACCAGAACCCTCATCCTTTGCAATATCACAGACTTTTACATTAATCTGTTTATCTCTTGCGAACATACGTTTTATTCTTCTAAGAAACTCCTCCTTACCTACTCTTTCCGTAGTCAATTTATGAGAAAAGCAACTATCTTTGGATATATTCTTTATAAGAATCAAATCAGGAAGCATCTCATTAATAAGATTAATATCTTTGTTTATGATAGCTGTGCGACCTGTTTCTATATATTTGTTTATACTACTGTACACTTCCACATCCTGAGACATTCCTGGGAATGCCATCATAACCATTATAATAAAAAATAAACTTTTTCTCATTGTTTTATCTTATAAATCATATCCTCCAAGCGTGGAGATGTCATCATCAGGCTTTTGACGCGTTCCTCCGACCCATTCTGGTTGCCACGTACGGACATGTATAATAGGATCGTGTCCATCCTCTGGGAACTCCCAAAGAAGGAATAGGTAACCTTCATCGCTGTAGTTCTGTGATTTCCATGTCTGACGTAATCGAACACCAAACTTTGTTGGATCTTTTTTAGATCGAGTAATACCCGCACATCCTCCAATCTCTCCATTTTCCCCAATGTCGCTAAATTTCACTTCAATCCATTTGTTCCGAGCGAATGCTTTTTTTAGATTCCTTATATATTGCTCCTTACTTTGTTTCGAATATTCGACTTTATATGACTTGATCTGTATGTCCTTTGATGGCATAGTGCTAACAACTTTACCTGTAATAATCAAAGCGTCTTCACTGAACATTGCGTCAATTGTATTTATATCTTTTTGACAATATGCAGTTCTGAATTTTTCTAAAGATCGTCTGATGATTGAAGCCTTTTCTACTTCTTCAACCCCACAGTGTTCCATACTCTCGCCAATTTGAGGGCTAATTGCAAATCTGAAATCTGTAATGACACCATTCCTATTGAATTCGACCACAGCTTCCTGATATGAGCCAAGACCGAATGTTTCCCCCTCTGGTTTCATAATCAAAGGTATATGACTTACCATCATACTACCATCTTTGAAAACCCAGCATCGCTCAACAACTTCAGAGTCATCACAAACAAAAGGCGTTACAGCCCAGATTCCTGCAAGGGATTTTTTTGCGAACTCATCCATTCTTAAATTGCCCAATTCGAGGATAGAGTGCGCATTTTGGGCTCTATTTATTTCGGTAAGAGTCTGAGCTAAATTTCTTTCAGCAGCATCAAGACTGGTAGGCCGCGTAACATGTTCGTCGATAGTGAGTTTCACCTCTACTGCATTACTTTTCTCAATGCCTAAACAGACAAAGATAAGTGTCAAAAGTGCAATGTTCTTAATTCTATTCATATTTCAAACAATTATTCGTTAACAATAAAACCAATAGCACCACAACCACTATAATTAGTCGTTTTGTCTGGTTGACCAGTAATCACATTCATACGTTCTGTTCCTGGAGTCAAAATTGCCACAACTTTACCTTGCGGATTATAAATGGCAAGATAATAAATCTCTGGTTTCTCTAATGATGCATATCTTGCGTAATGACTAATTTTTCCTTCTTTCTTGTATTCTTTTATTTTATCTGCCATTTTATAGTAATCTGTATATGACGCAATCACATTAACTATTTCAGGATAGTTGTTAACAGCCGCTGGTGTGCTAATCGTTTCAACAGTAGAACTCATGGATTCTGCACTTTGCTCATTAATATTTCCTAAAACCTCAACATTCTCGGCAGGAATAAGATCGGATTTCTTAACATATACAAAATACCTAAACATATTCCCTCTAGGGAGTGCATACGCGGTCTGTAGTTCTTTTCTATTATTGACAATAATATTGGAACTATTCTTAAGTTTCTTTTTTGTTGAAACCCAAGAATTAATTTCCTGATATAAGATGTCTTCAGCGATACTCTTTGCCTCGTCTTCCGAGTCGGCCGTAGCTTCCCCATAAATATATTGACTACTCTTTTTAATCCTATTGATTTGCTCTTTTGTCTTAGCAAAATCCTGTGCATTAGCACATATTCCCAAAAGAAGTAATCCAATGATTGAAATAATTGTTTTTTTCATAAACTAATTTGTTATTGGTTCTTGGTAAATATTAAAGTACTGGTCAGCAACGGTATGTAAAGGGATGTATGTATATACCTTCCCCTTCACAGATTCGTCACAACCTTCAAGGATATTAAACGGAAAAGTGATTGTCAACATATGGTCATATGAATACCTTTCATTATAAGCAAAAAAAGTTCCTGTCAAGATATCCTCAGATATTGTTTTGATTCCAAAATACAATTTACATCCTTCCGCCTTGCAGTATGAAATGAATTGTTGCAGGGTAATTTCCACAGAGTCTTTCTTACTACCGTACTTGTCAATTTCCATTTTTAGCAGAATATCCCTATCAAATATGCCTGTGAGCATTATATTGCTGATGCTTCTTGCTGCATTTTGTCTGTTACACAACAATTTTCTTATACCATTTTGCTCTTTTAAATAGATGTCACCACGAATCATTTTACTCAAGTACATTCCTCCATCTATAATCAAGATATCATCTGAACAAGAAACATTTGCATCTGCCCAGTTGTATATAACGGCATCAGCAGTTATGGAAACCATACGTTGCACATCACGCTTAAAAATATCTTCCAGTTCTATCATGTTTGCACCAATAAGGAGTTCATTAGTTGAAGGGAATATTACCCGAACTTCTTGCTTATCAAATTCACAGGTTACTCGATACATTTTGCGTGGCATAACGTCTATATCCAAATTGATATCTGTTTTTGGTGTCAGTTGACGCAGCATTTGAATGTCCCCTTTCGCAAAAGTAACTTGATCCGCATCCATTCGAACAGCAGAAGATCTCTCGTCAAGTTGAAGATCTAATTCTAAAAGATATCGTTCCAGAAAATCAAAAACAGGAGAGTTGCCTTGAAGGTTTCTTAGTTCCTGAGAGAACAGATTATATCCAATATGATCCACGTCGCCAAGTCCATTTGTATGAATATGAATGTCTTTTCCGTTTACATAGGCAACACTATCAATAAAAGTATTGGCGCTAAAAATATCAGTGAGATGGATATGTATGGAATGAGCTATTTTTGCTAATCGAGGTGTATGAAATGGTGTGGCGGCATTTGAAAATGTCGCCATCACCCATACAATAATGATTAGTTTTGCTCTCATTTACTGGATTGCAGTTACGTTACCATTATGCTTCCAATAACCAAGCCCAGAGATCTTCCCATCACGGAATTCACCTTCAAAAGTATCGCCTGGTGAGGCTTCATAATTCTGCCAACTGACAATCTTGTGAGGCTGTGTGTATCTGATGGTACCATGTCCATGAGGTTTATGATTTTTTCTATAACCCTCGTAGATTCCATAGCCAAGATTCTCTTTACCCCACCCATTACCATCGTTAGAAGGTGGAGGTGGATTAATGCCATCTTCTTGGACTGTCACAGTTATAGGAGTAGAGGTTACCTTTGATGCCTTAGCAATAATTTGGGCGTTTCCTTTCTTTATTGCTGTCACCAAGCCATTTTCTACAGTAACGATTGATGGATCAGAAGATTCCCAGGCTATAGTCTCGCTGTTTTGCTCGGGCACAGCTACATAGTCAAGTTGTTTAGTGTCACCTTTCTTTAAAGTTACATTCTTGTCCTTAAGAGAGAGTTGACTGATATAAATAGGATCACTTCCAGGAATCTTCTTAGGTTTAACCACTACCTGGCAGGTAGCAGTAAGCTCCTCACTTCCCTCGATCACTACAATGATGGACGTATTGCCATCTTTAAGTGCAGTCACTTCACCATCTTGAGTTACAGAAGCCACCACTTCATCCTTAACGGTCCACTTATAGGTTATCTTTGCATCCTTGATTTCCTTTCCGTCTTTATCTAAGGCAGTAGGCTTTATCACATCCTTCTTGCCAACCAAAAGCGAAACGCTATCCTTGTCAAGAACAATCTTGTCAATCTTGGTTCCACCCATAAATGAATAGATACCAAAGCCAATAGCTCCGACTCCTAATATTGCAGCAATGATAAGAGCATAGAGCTTCATTTTAGGTAGGCCAACGGGATCTTTAATGCCTCCACCGCCAACTCCGTCTACTGGATGTAAGGGCTTGCCACATTCCTCACACACAAAGTTTGTTTTATCAACTTCCTGTATTTCTTTATTATCAGCAAGATCACACTCGCCAAAATTCTTGCATATACCTTTTACTAATGCCATAATATAATGCTTATAATGTTCAACGTTCCATAATTATAAATCCTGAAGTTCGCTCTGGATAATCTCTACTGCCAGATTGCGGAACTTTGTATAGTTAGGATTAAACTGGTTATTCTCACACAACGGACTGGGCAGAATCTTGGTTTGAACGAGTTCACCCAAAGCCTTGCGGAGGACAGCCTTCTGGTCGTTACTGCGAGCCTGAACAGCCATCTCCTTGGCAACCTGATTCTTCAGTAGCTGGGCAAGCTTAAAGTCCTGTGCCACTGCCTCCCATGAATCGGCAAAGCCTTTTCCCATAGGTTTCCACTGGTCACCAAAAGTCTCATCAGGAATACGGATGGCATCAAACTTGGCACCCGTTGTGGGATCCTGCTGTTCCTTGACGATACCTAATGCATAAGCCAGCATCAACGGTTTAACCATCTTCTGCTTTCTAGGCTCAGCGCCCTCCTCAAAGATTTCGGGCAGCAAATCTTCCTTGAAACTTTCTGTGTGAAGAACCATCCTATTCAGAGCACACTTACCATTCTGCGGAGTTACAAGGGCATCATACTTCTCCTTACAAACCTTGACATTCGCCAGAAAACGGAGTGGGAAACCTGAATTAGCTGAGATAACCACAATCTGGTTGTCCTTATAGTTGGTAGACACGTCATCCTTCTTGCTAAAACCTGGCACATTACGCTCGAAGGCCTGTATGAGTTTTTCCTTGAAGTCGTTAGTTTTCTCGTCCGTTTGGGGCAGGGCCAGCTGTACCATCTGCATCATAGCGCCCGTGTTGCCGGGGATAACCATAGCAGTCTCCTTAGGATCAAACTGCACATAGCTCTTCGAGGTACTGGTCACCAGTTTCACAAACTTCTCCAGTTTGTCTTCGGTGTTCAGTTCTTGCTTTAGCTTCTCCATAATGTTAACGCCAACCATTTTGTTCAGCGGATCAGCTTCTGCTGCATCCTGCATAGCACGAACGGCATTCTCTTGACAGACCTCAAGGATAATGCCTACCGCCGTCTCGTAGTCGGTCTTGTCAAAGAGGTTAGCGAAAGTATGGTCACCATCTTCTCCTAAGTTCTGCACCATGCGCGAACGAATGGTAGCAGCATTCGAAGACATTTTTTCGCGGTCGCTGACAAACTGACGACTGATTCTGCGAACAGTTTCTGCATCATATTTCTTGATATCTGCATCACTTTGTTCCTCATTGGTCTGGCATTTGCTGTCAGCCTGACGCATTACCTCTTCGTTAATAGCATTCATCTCATCCTTAAAGGCTAGAATACCTTCTAACATATTGTTCAGCTCGACAATGACATTCTGTAGTAACTCCTTGGCATAGGCATAAGCCTCTGCACGAGTGGCAGTTGAGCAATAGTCGCTCTTGGCTGTCTTATACTTGCTGAAGACCTTGGCAGATGCATTCGTAATAGCATCACGCAGCCAACCTATTTCGTTCCATTCAACATTGATGGCTTGGATTTGTTCGCTGATATTCGATAGCTCCTCGTCCATACGGGCACGTTGGTGCTCAAATGCACCAATACGATCGTTACAATCGGCAATCAGCAGACGGGTATACTTCTCTATTTCGAGGATACTCTTGGTGTCTGATGCGCCACTGGCCCACTCATCAAAAAGTTTATTCTCAATATGTCTGCGAATAGTGCGGGCATAGCCGCGCAATTCCTGACGCTGAATCTTAAAGAACTCTACGACACCATGCTGGCGAAACTGTGAGTTAAAGAATTCGTCACAACGCTTACCAAACTCACCCAACCAGCTTTTCTTATCAATAGTGGTCTGTACATCATCAGCATCTGCCTGAGTACGTTTTTCCCAAGTTTCTTCAAATAGACGCCAACGTTTGGTGGCAGGACCTTCAACAATGGGCTTTGCAAGTGTTAGATAGTTGTTGCTGAGCATCAAGCCTTCACGGTTCTTCTTGTCCTTAATCTCGTCAGCAAAGCCCATACCTACCTCATCTAGGGTACGCTCACCATAGCCAATACCTTCTTGCCACATGTTAAAGGTCAGCTGACGGGCAGCTTGCAAGGCATAGGTGTATGTCATAAACTCACGAATCTCAGTCTCAGGGAATTCAATACGGCTGATACCAAACGAGAGGAATTTACGGCTGTGTGCATTGTTGCCTGCCTGGTCCTTCTCTGGATTGGCTCCATCATTCTCACATCCGACAAGTCGGTTTAACTGACCTGCAGATCCAGCCATTGCACTTGCTATTGATGTCTGGAAAATGAAGTCTGCCACGGCAGCAGGCAGTCCCTCACCAAGGTCAAGAACCTTACCTTGCTCGTTAACGTTTGTATAGATATAAGCCGACTCGAAAGCCTCCTGGTTATCCAGCAAGCGACGTACCTCACCGGTGAAGATGTCCTTATCGCCTTTTACATCAGTAGGATGATACTTCCCAATACTCAATGCATTCAGCTCCAGCAAGGCAGCATAGCCGTTAGCCTGATAGAAGCCTGCATCATGTCGGGCAGAGACAAGTGTGCGTTCTGGCGTGTAAATGAACAGGCGAATCTTGAAAGCATGGGTATCTTCCTGATAAGGGAACCATGTTCGAATTTGGCTGATGGCATCTATAATCGAACCAGAGCCTGTTCCACCAGCAAGACCAGCACAAATATGGAATGTTACATCCTGATCGTTACTGTCATGCTGCAAACGTCCTACGGCACCGCGAACAATGGATTCGAAGTTGTTCGGGTTGTTAGTGTCACAGATATTGTTTGCCATGAGGGTACGACCTAAGCGACGACGCTGACCACCAATACCTGCAGAGATAAGGGCCCCCATTTCTTGTTGCATCAACTGCAAATCACTGGGGTTCAAGAAACCCTTTAGTCCTGGATACATGTTGATGTTACCCAGCACACTAGCACTGATGCCATTGATATTTACCTTTTGTGCGGTGCCTAGATGAACACTCTTACCCAGCACCTTCCAACCAGTACGATCTTCCAAGTCTGCTGGAGAAGAGTCAACATAAACATAGTCCAAGAAGATACCATTCCCAGGGTCGTTGGAACGGAATTCCTCATACACACGTTTTCTCAATTCGCGCAGTACCTTTCCACCAGTACCGCCAAGTCCGATAAATAGATGATTTGCCATAATATATATTTATAAAGTTTCTTCAAAAATCGTCATAATTCTTGCGTGATGCCAATGATGCTTTATGTTTAGGCTTTCCTGTGGTTGGGCTTCTTTTGTCGAACATCATAACAACAAGGCACGCAACCACAATCATTCCCAATATCCACCATACCCGATTCCAGATATAGGAGTTAAGGTAACTAATCATCGTCTCATGCATAGACTCTGCAAGATTTGTCACATCATTTCCTGAAAAATTAGCAACACCAATGTAAGAGCCGATAATGGGGTACTCTTCTGTAACTGCATCCAATATCTTTTGACTATCCCGCGCCCCTACTGTTCCATAGGTATTTTCTAATAACTGGTTCAAGAATATCTCAGCTGAATCAACTGCATCTTTGGCTTGAATAGCACCAATCATCAGGGATAATTGTATAATTAAAAGAACCGCTAACACCACACCTGTAACATGGAAAACTGGAGTCTGCACAATTCCTGTGCTTATTGATTTCAGAACAAAATAAATAATAGCCATTATCACTGCTGTGACAATGATTCCGTAAAAGATGCTAGAGAATGCCGTTGTTATGAGCGAAAAGAATATCATATCCAGACAATATCTCCTATTAGGGCAGGCCTCCCATTTGCTTTAAGTTATTTTGGTTTTAGGCACACAACGGAAAAGCGTGAACCTGTTAGCTTACCAACTGATAGGCTCTCGACTGCCTTGACACGATAAGATAACGGCTCACGCCCCAATTGTATATATACTAGGCATATATAACGCATGGGAAGAACGCCCTGTCTTACTCCTGTGTTTCGGATGAGTTGTCGAGATTCATCAGTTCGGAATAAAGCCAAACGCTTCCAAAAAAGTATGTCTGTCACTGTTAATGACACTGCAAAGATAACAATCTTTTCGGAAAATCTTCAAAAACTCACATATTTTTTTTCAAATTTCCTAAAAAATGTTAGATTGCAATATTGAAATGGCGGGAATTCGTTTAATTCTTCCGCCATTTTGAAATTTTTCAAGAGTTGACTTTGGGCTGACGCCCTTTCTTACTCTTGCGTTCTGATGACTGTATCACTTCTTATGCAATGTCAGATCTAACTTTGAGTCTCCGCTCTGAGCCGTACCAGTTACATTTTCGCAATCACCACTTAACTCAAAAGACCAATCTCCAGTTGCATCCTTACCAAAGAAAGAAATATTACCACCATCAGCTGGCAGCGATTCACCAGCCAGATTCATGATTGTTCCATACTTCACATTCTTATATATAGCTGTGATATTACCCATATCTGCGCCCTTGGTGATGATAAACTCAATGGGGTAGCCCTCCATGTCCCCTACAAACTCAGTTGTCCCTTCAGGCAGACAGCCATAGAGCCCTTCTTCACCGACTCCTTCAAACTGATCGTCTTCTTCAGAATCCGATGTCGATGGTGTGGATTCGTCATATTCCCCATCGGCATTTGAGATGTCTTGTTGAGCATTATCAGAGGTTACATTACTGTTTGTCTGTTGGGAGGCGTTGGCTAACATTGATATATTACTTCCTGGTGTTGCGTTGTGAAGTGTATATCCTCCCCAAGTGAATGCTCCAGTAAAAAGAACCCCCAACAACACAAGTACTATTGAATGATAACGAAAGTTGAAATTTTTCATATACAACCATGATCCAGCTACAATAGCAAGAACTATAAGTGTCAGGACATAAGGGAAAATGGACCCCACAAGAGCTATGACACACTGTATGGGATAATAGATAATGGCACCATAGATGATGGGTTCAATGACGAAATGTCCGAGGAAAGGCATTAATACCTTGGCGAACAATTGGTTTGAAACATCATAATCTTCCTCTACTTTCTTCAAATCGCCATATTTATCATAAGTTTTAGTAATAGGTGTTGCTGACCAATGGGTGAACTTTCCCCACCAGGCTATCGCCCAAAAGAAGCCAATGAACCAGCAAAAATTGCCAAGTGGTGACTTGAACATATTCCAGTTTGCAGAAAAAGTCAAATCTGAATTAAACAGCACCTCATAAACGAGGAAACCACCACTTGCAGTTATCAGAGCTGCAACAACATAGGAAACAATCTTGTAATTCTCACTGGAGAATTCGGGAATGTTAGGTAAACTAATTTTTTTCATTTTTACTTGTCTGTCATTTGCAGGGCAGGCCCACCCCCGAGGTTAGTATATAGTTGTTAGCACACAAATGGAGAACGTGAACCTGTTAGCCTATGTACGGATGAGTTGTCGAGATTCATCAGTTCGGAATAAAGCCAAACGCTTCCAAATAGTATGCCTGTCACTTTAATGACGGTACAAAGATAGAGCATTTATTCTAATTACAAAATAAAATTGAATGTTTATCTCATTTATATCACCCAAAATACTCAAAAATAGCGGTAAACCGCTATATCCTTTGATAAGAAACGGCTTCAACACAAACTATAGATTCCTGTGTCTTAATGATTGTCGAGATTCATCAGTAAGGATTCCATTGTTGTGTATCAGCCGTTTGTTACTTATTTGACAATCTCATCTGGGTTGATGTAGCCTGCCGCAATGGATTTCACAATCAGATCTGCCATGTTGCTGGCTTTCAATTTGCGAAACAGACTTTTTCTATGATTCTCCACCGTATTCTCTGATATGAATAACTTGACTGCAATTTCTTTAGTGGAATAGCCTTTTGCAATACAAGCCAGCACTTCAAGTTCACGTTCTGAGGGAATCTGATTATGTACCTGTAAGCTGTTCCGAAGTCTTTGGAATTTCTTACAGAAGAACTTATGACCACTGACTACTGTAGATACAGCCTCTAGCAGCTGGGTTAGTTCTCCGGACTTATACATCACACCATCGACATTCTTCTCAATCATCTTATTGACAACCCACATTTCTTCGTGCATCGTGTTGATAATGATCTTGGCATTGGGCTGATTATTTCTTATCTGGTCTATCAACATACCAATTTCGATATCAGCAAGTTCAACGTCTACAATATATACACTGAATGGATGTGAGACACTTCTTTCAAGTAAAGGTTGTGCTTTGCTGAATGCCTCCACATCTATGACACCATTCCTTACCAGAAAACTACGAAAGCCTTCCAGAACTAACTTATGATCATCTATAATGGCTACAGAGATGCCTTCAAACTTATATTTATCATCCATATTAAAATCTTTATATCTGCCACGAAAAAAGGCGTGGCACGCTTCATACTCATCCAGTTGACAGGCTCTCGACAGCCAGAAATCAGATAAGAGAACGGCTCACGCCCCAAAAGTGGAATGTATGTGATACACACCCAATAATTGGGGAGAGCGTTTTGCCTTATTCCTGATTTCGTTGGTGAGTGTCGAGATTCGTCAACTTGGAAATAAGCTGAATACGCTTCCAATAAAATGTCTGTCATTCCGAAGAACAACGGTGCAAATTTACAGTTTTCTTTGCGAATTCTACTCATTCGTGAGCCTTTTTTTTCTTTTTGGGGGCAAAAATAATAGAAATTACAGAATACGCAATGGCGGGAATCCGTCATTTTGTGTTTTTAACACATTTGTTTAAACATTATTTTGCAGCTCCTGGCGGTTTACTGTTAATTGAACGGTACTCCCATACTGGTGTTGAATGAAGTCAATCTTTCCTTTAATGGAGGATGCACGTTGGCTGATGGTATGCTTGCCAATCCCTGCAGACGTTTCGTTGTTGTCTTTTCGTGTGCCGTTGTTACTAATAAGAACTCGTAAATTATCTGTATCCATGTGCAAGCCGATGGACACAGAGGTGGTATTAGCGTGCTTGAGTGCATTACTAACAGCTTCTTGAATGATACGGTATATCTCCAATCCTATTCCGGGGGGAATTTCTGACCAGTCAATATTTTGTGGCGTTTGCATATAACTGACTTCACAATGGTTGAGACCATTGACACTATCCACATAGTTTCTGATGACTTCGGAAAGTGTGGCGTGCTCAAACTCTGGTGGTATCAGCTCATGGGATACCCTGCGTACCTGTTCACGGCTCTCGCTTAACAGTTGCATGGTCTGTGGTGTCAGTCCTTCTTCATTCAGCTTCATCTCTACAGCTAACAGCTGGTTGCTAATGCCGTCGTGTAACTCTTTAGCAAGACGATTACGCTCGTCTTCTTGCCCCTCAATATAGCGTTCTTCCATCTGATGCTCAGTCTGTCGGACTGTCCTCTTGTGCTGGTATCGCTGCCATAGGATGTAAATGGCGAGGATAAAAAGCGCCAAAATCAAAAAAGCACCAACAATTCCAATACGCTCATTGCGCAGATGGATATACTCAATGCGGGTTGGGATAGAGTCTGTTTTAGCAATTGTGGGGACAGGGCTATGAGTCTGACGAATAGAATCAAGTATCTTTTTCCCATGATCTTGTTGTTCTTCGGACCTTGATTGTGGTATCGTAAGCTTCGTGACGGCAAGGAATGTTGTTTTGGCTGTCTCTGTCCTTACATCTGACAATAACAGTTCACCTGCTTTGATCCAAGGAATATCCTTGGGTTGACGATGCATAACTTTATATTCTATATAGATAAGGTGTGAAATCATCATGAGTGCAAAGTCTGCTTGTTTCTGCTTAAGTGCAGCCTGCACTCCTTGCTTCAGCGGTTCATAAACAACATCATATTCTTTATGAGCCATAAGCACTTCAGAAAAGGCAGAAATAGAACTGGCCCAAGTATCAATATTATGACTGAACCGTATCCATTCCATACCCTTTTTAGAATAGTTTGCTGCCTTTTTAATCTGCTGCTGATCTTTGTAATAAATAGCCACCATAGAATAAGCGGGTAACATGGCTGTCAGGTACAGGTTATGGCTGCTTTGGGCGGCTTTGCCTATAAAATCATTTGCCTCTCCAATCGTGATACATTTTTGCAGTTCTTCTATCGCTGCCTGGCGATTACCTTGATCATTATAGCAGAGCCCTATAACACTATGTAGTTGAGCTTGTGCTAAATCGTCATCCTGCTCTTCTGCTACAAGTAATAATCGTTTAGCTTTTGCTAGAGCAGAGTCACGCAGACCTTTTTGATAAGTCTGTCCCATTTCTTTGATATTAACCCATAACATACTATCCCGTTTCCCTGTTGCCTGAATAGCAAAGAGTAGAAATAATAGCGTGAAGATATGTTTGATTGGCATCATGCTGCAAAGATATACAAAATATTTATTTTTATCACAAGATATGGATAAAAGTTTTGTGGAAAATGACGGGAAACCGCTATTGTATAATTCGGGAATATATAGTACCTTTGTCCTCAGAACTAAAAACTCATTAAATAATCTTAGATATGAAACGATCCATTTTATTTCTCGCCGCCGTAATCATGTTCGGTGTAGCTATGCCTACAATGACACAGCAGAAGAAGACTCAGGCTAAGCGTACAGCAACAACGAAAAAAAGTGGCTCTACCGCTGCCCAAAAGAAGACTCAGGTAAAACCTGCTGCAGTATCAATACCTTTTGAAGGACCTGCCTTCGTTGATAACCACCTGGCTTTCTTAGGTATTTCTCTGGCCGAGAAGCCTGCAATCATGAAGGAAAAACTTATTGCTAAAGGATTCCAATCAAAGCGTAATGAAAGTGGTAGTGGTGATCTGGAAGTAAAAGGAACTGTAGATGGAGTACAGGTTAGAGTCGTTATAGGTGTTTCTTCTAACAACACGATATGGAATGTTGTGATGTATGATGCTAAGGAATATAAACTCCCGAAGGCCAAAGCCCGTTTTGCAACACTAGTTAAAAAATTGGAATCAATATATGGCAAGGGGAAATATACAGAAAATTATGACGATCAGAAGACTTATGATATCAAGATGAAGAAAGGAGGCGCAGCTGTTAATATGTTTAATATGGATGAAATGGATGGCGCTAGTGAATTCTATGTCGTTAATGTGGGGGTTTCTGAGCAAGATTAAAGATAAAAAGATCTCTGCTATTACCTTGCTTCCTGGCTCGTCTTTCATCAAGACCTCTGATGGATTCTATGTAAGCTGTTCTGCTCGTGACCTGTTTAATAGAAACGAATGGAATGGGCAACTTATTATGATGGTTTTACTTTTGCCTCAAGTAAAAAGATGACCTATTGCATAAATTCTGGTGACCTGATTGGCAATGTTGAAACCCCGAGCAGGGCTACTCATATCAAGGCTAATGCAAAGATAGCGAAGATTGTTTATAGTGTTTATGTAGATTAATATCGAAAATTCAGCTTTACAGACAGAATGAATGGCTTATCAAAAGGTTATGTTGTTTGCATGTATCCTATTGACAGGATGCATCACGGACGGGACGTTTAGGAGCATCCTTCCTAAAGATGCAGAACTGAAAGCAGGCGACGTGGTGTTCCGTCGAGGAGGAGGGCTAACAAGTAGGGCTGTGCTCATGGCAGATGTTCAAGGGCAGTATTCGCATATTGGAATTGTGGTGGATTCAGCAGGGCAGAAGATGATTGTTCACGCAGTGCCTGGAGAACCCGATTTCGAGGGCGATGAGGATCGTGTAAAGATGGATACACCCGAGCAGTTCTTTTCCTCTCAGTTTACCCTTATTGGTGAAGTCTGCCGTCCTCATGATTCTCTGGTAGCATTTAGGGCTGCAGAAGTGGCAAAGCGGCAGTATTACAAGCGGGTACGGTTCGATCATGACTATGATGATAGCGACTCATCAAGGATGTACTGCACGGAATTAGTTTCCTATGTTTTCCATCAGGCAGGAATTGATATTGTAGGTAGCGAGCGGCATCATGTGGATCTGCCTATCATCAAAGCGGATTGCATCTTCCCGTCAGACATTCATTCGTCAAAGTATATAAAGACTATTATAATGTTTCACAAATGAAAAATGAGAATAATGAGAAAAGTATTATTAGCATTTGTAGCTTGCATCGTAGCAGGCATTATGACAAGTTGTAGTAACAATTCCCCAAGAGGTGTGGCAGAAAAGGCCATGGAATGCATCATTGAGGAGGATTACCGTTCATATTTTGATTATATTTACTTCCCTGAAGACAAGAAACAGGAGAAGGATGCCTATATCTCTATGATAGAGGGAAAGGTCAAAAAGGAAAAAGAAAATGGGAGAGGTAGCAGGGCGAAACCCGTAAGTTACAAGTTCGTTTCAGAAGAGATTGACGAAGATTCCGGACGAGCGAGAGTTGTCCTTGATGTGACTTACGACAGTGGTAAGACACAAAAAGAGCCTGTAAACCTCAAGAAAGAAAAGGATGGTAAATGGTATATCGAAAACAATAAATAGCGATGATGGCAGAGATACTTAGCCTTGGAGGACCGAGTCTCGCTGCCATCATCGCTAGAGTAAACAACCTTCACTGACCAATCTATTGTCTCTCCAGATCTATAAAACCTCTTATCTAACTTTCTAGGAAGGTGCGTCTTCAATGATATAGGCTTCATCAAGTGGATTCAACTTGGTTTCTGCCCTCCCTCTTCCCTCCTAAATCTCTCCATTGACCTGGTGGGGTGATGGTGGGGAAGAAGGAGGGATAAGGGAGGGATATAGGAGGGAAGAAGTGACCTTTATGTTGCCTTCCGATTTTTCTGGCAGGCCTAGCGGAAATTGCTGTATGCCTATGAAAAATTTACTGCATAGTTACTGCAGTAATAAAATTCTCTCGCGAGAAAAATTGAAAAACACTATACATTCCTACATTTTCTTTGTAATGTATTGGTTCTTAATAGTTTAATGAATGTATAGAGACTACACAAAAACATGCAGCTATACATTATCTGTGGAAAATCAGGGCTCTTTCGAAGGAGAATAAGGCTTAACTCGCTGTTTATCAACTTGTTTCACGATAGTTTCCTAAAAGGAAACAATTTGTTTCCTGCCATGAAACACTTTGTTTCTTTGAGGGAAACAAGTTGTTTCCAATGTTAATACACCTATGAAACAATGTCATCTTTATGTCGTAGATGACGGCTGAATGAGGCGAAAACATGCCTTTAACCCCCTTAGAATGTATAGACGATTGTTAAAATGTAGGCTCTATACATCCTTTAACCTTCTCGAAATCAGTGACTTACAAAGAAAATGTAGGAATGTATAGAGAAATCGAAAATTCCGAATGAGAAAAATTATAAAAGATTTAGCTATCACATATTAGGAAATATGCTCCTCACTGCATACATATTTAATATGGTTCATCAGATTATTTTTATATCATCTTAGATTTGGAAAATTGAAAAAAAGATCGTATATTTGTGCCGAATTAGAAATACTATTTAGCTAAATATTACGATGACATTGATAATAGGACTATTAATCCCATTGTTGGGAACAATGATCGGGGCGGCATTCGTCTTTCTGATGAAGGACGAGATGTCGCCTCGTGTGCAGAAATCACTGCTTGGTTTTGCATCGGGTGTGATGGTGGCAGCCTCCGTCTGGTCGCTACTTATACCTGCCATGGAGATGGAAGCCGATGAAGGGAAATGGGCGGTATTACCTGCTGCCGTTGGATTCCTTTTTGGTATCGGTTTCCTGCTTCTGCTTGACGAACTGACGCCTCACCTGCATATCGGCACGGAGAAACCGGAAGGTCCGCGTTCCCGTCTCTCCCGCACAGCGATGCTAGCTCTGGCTGTCACCATCCACAATCTACCTGAAGGTATGGCTGTGGGCGTGGTGTTTGCCGGTGCAGAAGGAGGTATCGGGGGTTTGTCGTTAGCCAGTGCTTTGGCTGTGTCGATTGGTATTGCCATTCAGAACATACCCGAAGGAGCCATCATCTCTATGCCCATGCGAGCAGAAGGGAACAGCAAATGGCGTTCTTTCATCATCGGAAGCCTTAGTGGTGCCGTAGAACCTGTCGGAGCACTGGCAGTTGTCTTGCTGGCTTCACTGATAACTCCCGCACTACCCTACTTCTTAGCTTTTGCCGCTGGAGCCATGTTCTATGTGGTTGTGGAAGAACTCATACCAGAAGCATCCGAGGGTGAGCATAGTAACCTCAGCACGATCGGCTTTGCCTTCGGTTTTGTACTGATGATGGTACTCGATGTGGTGATGGGATAGCAGTCTCCCAGAAGGTGCGCAACGGCACCTTACTGGATAAGTCTGTAGGAGACGACATCACGGGCCTTGACTGTCAATTTACGCTCTGCCTTGTTCTTCAGGCTGGTCTTGCCCTCCTGCTTATGTGTCCAGAGGTTATAGACCTTATATATCTTGGTATTGAAGTTGGTGCTCAGGTTGCTGACCTGTGTGTCGGTGAGATTGAAGTCCTGCCAGTTCAAATCACAGGTGATGTCCTTACGCGTCGGATTAAGGATGGTGAAGGCCCAATCGCCACCAGCCAAGGGTTTGAACCAGAACTGCAAGCCTTCATGATCGCAGAAGTGCAAGCCCTGAATGCCGAGAGTATCCTGGTCGATGGCTATCATCTCCTTATTCATGATGATATTGCGGGTTGCCTCACTCATGGAGCGCAGATCGTTGCCAAGAATCAGCGGACTGGCCATCATACACCACATGGTGAAGTGGGCACGATCCTCATTCTCCGTCATGCCATTGCCTACCTCCAGCATATCGGGGTCGTTCCAATAGCCCTTACCTGCATATTGGCGCAACGAATCGTTGAACTGGATGCACTGCATCACACCAAACTGGGTATAACCCGGGAATACACGCAATGAATCGAAGTCGCACCAGATATCAGGAGTGGTACGCCAAGAGTGACCTACCTCCTTTGCCCACTTCCAAGGGTGGCTGTTACCCCATTCACACATGCTGAGGAAGATGGGGCGACCTGCTGAACGCAGAGCATCGCTGATAAGCTGATAGGCACCCATCGGGTTGATGTTCGGTGTGTTACACCAGTCGTATTTCAGATAGTCCACACCCCAGCGCGCATACTGGATGGCATCCTGATATTCATGTCCGAGTGAACCAGGCATACCACCACATGTCTCAGTACCAGCATCGCTGTAAATGCCGAGTTTGAGACCTTTGCTGTGCACATAGTCAGCTACCGACTTCATGCCGTTAGGGAACTTCACGGAGTCCACCTGGATGAAACCATTGCAGTCACGCTTACCGTGCCAGCAGTCGTCTATATTAATATAGGTATAGCCAGCATCACGCAGACCACTTTCCACCATCGCATCAGCAATGCCCTTGATGATGTCTTCAGAGATGTTACCCTGAAACTTATTCCAAGTACTCCATCCCATCTGCGGGGTGTCTGCCAGATGCTCCCACTTCTGAGCTTTCACTGATACTGCCATCAAGACGAGCATGCCGCCCAGGATAGCCATTTTACAAAGATTCTTCATATGATTCATGCATTTTAATAGTTATTCAACGCTGCAAAGATAAGAATTTTTGAGTGGAAAAGCAAATAAATCAGCAAATTATTTGTATCTTTGCAGCGACTACAACCAAACAAACAAGACAATGAAAAAGATTGTGACGCTATTTGTATCGCTTGTCATGGCATTTGCTGCCAGTGCTGATACCGCAGAGATCCTGCGCACAGAGACAACACAGAACCTCAGGGAGAACCTGTTGCCGTTCTGGATGAAGAATACCATAGATCCTGTAGGCGGATTCTATGGGGTGGTGTTGAACGATGGCAAGGCCTTCAAGAACGCCCCCAAGGGAGCTGTGCTGAATGCCCGTATCGCATGGACCTTCTCAAGAGCCTACCGACAGGATGGGTTGGAAGCTTATAAACAGATGGCTGACCGTGCTGCCGACTATTACATCCGTCACTTCTTCGATCCTATCTATGGCGGCGTGTTCTGGCAACTCGACAGTGAAGGCCATCCCAAGGATGCCACCAAGCAGACTTATGCCTGCTCCTTTGGTATCTACGGACTATCTGAACATTTCAGAGCCACAGGAGACCGCAGGAGTCTGGACGCTGCCTTGAAACTGTACAACACCTTAGAAGAGAAAGCGCACGACAAAGCCGGATTAGGCTATATCGAGTCCTTTCAGCGCGACTATTCGAAGGCTCCGTTGAAAGGAGTGGATGGTCAGGCGAATGCCACAAAGACAATGAATACCCATATCCATGTGCTGGAAGCCTATACAACACTCTACCAGGTATGGCCAGATGAGGGACTAAGGAACAACCTTATAGAGCTGCTCCGCATTCTGCAGACGAAACTCTACTCGCCCAAGACCAACCATCTGATCCTGTACTGCGACGATGCCTGGAACCCGATAGGACAAGTGGACTCCTATGGACACGACATCGAAACTTCATGGCTGATGAGTGAGGCTGCCGCTGTCGTTGGAGACCCTGTGCTGAAGAAGCAGGTGGATGAACAAGCCGTTAAAATGGTTCGTACTGCCCTGAAAGAAGGACTCAATGCTGAAGGCGCCATGCTCTACGAAAAGTCGCCTGAGGGCTTGAGTCGGAGAATGTCGTGGTGGCCACAGTGTGAGACCATCATCGGTTGTGTCAACGCCTGGCAACTGACGGGCGACCCTGCCTTCCTTGAAGTAGCCCTCAAGACCTGGACCTACGTGAAGGCACATTTCATTGACTACCAGCATGGGGGCTGGTTTAAGGATCTCAGCGAAGACGGTCAGCCTCTGAATGCTCCTAAGGTGAGCGACTGGAACTGTCCCTACCATAACAGTCGTATGGCCTTTGAACTGGCAGAGCGTCTTGCCCCAGCCACTGTGCATACAGAAGTGATGGCATGGAGCAATATGACGGGGGTTCGTCTGGAGGGGGAACTGATTGACTTTGAATCGTCTTTGAGAGTAGGCACCTTAGGTGGAGAGATGGAGAAGAGTGGCAGAGAGAAGCAGCAGCACATCAGATACAAGCGTGAGGGGCATACCCAGAAGACCATTACGCCTATGCATGGGGCAGAATTTACGCAAACAGTAACCGATGTAGATCAGCAGACTGTAGCCCTAAACTGGAAGGTGGAGGCTAAGGATGATCTGAACGAGGGGGCCTGGTTCTGCATAACCTTCCCTTCAAACCACTATGCCAAAGCCAAAATAGCCATTCAGAAACAGAAAATATCCATTACGGCTCCAGAACGCAAGCTGACACTGACTTTTGACCAGCCTGTCACAGCGACGGTGAGAGACGAAGAGGACGACAAGGTGCTTTACATCACCCTATTGCCAACCCTCAAGAAAGGCGATACGGCAGAGCTTGCCGCCACGATGACGGTTGACGGCACACGCCATCATGAGACAGCGGCGATAACCCTCGACCTCACGAAACCGGGAAGGGTGTTTGCTGGATTCGGCGGTAACTTCCGCATCCAGAATCCTGCGAAGGATCCAACGGTGATCGACTATTGTCTGAGAAACATGCGTGTGGCTTTCGGTCGTGTGGAGATGCCTTGGGCTGTATGGGACACACAGGGTGCAGAAGCTCCCCATGTGAAACATAGTGCGGAGATGGCTCAACGCCTGAAGCAGATTGGTATGCCAGTCATCGTGAGTTGCTGGTTCCCACCAGTATGGGCAGGTGACCAGACCACCCGCTCTGATGGTACGGCTCGCGCCTTCCATCTGAATGCTTCAGAAGAACAGAGGATTTTTGCATCGCTTACCAGTTATCTGACGTTCCTGAAGAAAGACTATGGGGTAGAGGCCGACTATTTCTCTTTCAATGAGTCGGATTTAGGTATCGACGTGGTGTTTACACCTGAGGAGCATCGAGACTTCATCAAGGCATTCGGACAGTATTTAGCAGAACAGGGACTGAAGACCCGTCTGCTGCTCGGTGACAACTCCGATGCCACCACCTTCGACTTTATCCTGCCTGCACTCAACGATCCGACGGCACACAAGTATATCGGCGCCATCTCCTTCCACTCCTGGCGAGGCTGTGATGATGCGACACTGAAGAAATGGGCTGATGCCTCCAGACAGATCAATGTGCCCCTCATCGTCGGCGAAGGAAGTACTGATGCTGCTGCATACCAGTATCCCGCCATCTTCAACGAGTCAACATTTGCCCTATACGAGATCAATCTCTACACACGACTCTGTGCCATCTGCCAGCCTTGGAGTATCCTGCAGTGGCAGCTCACCTCTGACTACTCACTCCTATGGGGTGATGGCATCTACCGCTCGGAAGGTCCCCTGCGCCCCACGCAGCGTTTCTTCAATCTGAAACAGCTTGCCATGACACCAGAAGATGCCTTTGCCGTTCCCACCAGTTGCAACAAAGAAAACATCAATGTAGCAGCTTTCAACAAGAAGGCAACAGGCGAGTGGGCCCTGCATCTCGTAAACAATGGGGCTTCGTGTGAAGCCATCATCTCAGGATTACCCGTCGGCACTAAGGAGGTGACAGTCTATGTCACCAACAGTCACAGTCATGCCGAGGCATGTCTGCTCAAGGCTACTGACGGACAACTGAATGTTCAGCTGCCTGCAGAAAGCTTTATCACAATTATTGGATAACCTACTTCAGAGGCAAGGTCTTAACGACGGCGCCAGAGTAGGTGTTCAGATAGAAACAGACGGAATCCACCAGGAGATCAACCGTCGGAATGCTGAGGTAGGCCTGTGTGGAATAGTACTCAGGAACACCGCCCTGATCATGATGGAGGCGTACCGACAAAGTGCGCCTTCCATCGGGATGAGGTATCACACCATCCGAAACAAAAGCCAGTTTCTGGATGGCTGTCGTGTCTTCTGTATAACCTGTCTTCAACTGAAGATGCAAGTTCAGATATTTGCCAGACTTACTCTTCCAGATGCTCTCGAACTTCACGGGATCATCCTTGTAGTCTTCGAACTTCGACAAAGGGGTGACCTGAAGACAGTGAACCCGACCTAATGAGACCACCTCCGCCATCGACTTGCCATCGCTTGCCTTCACCTTATTATAATATAACATACAACGATAAATGGTGTCGGGTCGGGCAATCCATTTAGCCGTTTGATAAGTCTGCAACGGGAGCGTCTCCCCCTCGTCGGTAGTAATGGAGATAACCTCACGATTGCTATTGACATTGGCTTCTGCAAAATCACCCCTCATCAGCGAGTAAATGCCTTCACCCTTGTCATAAGCATCCTGGGTACAACCATAGGTCAGGCAAACCACGATAAGAAACAAGAGCTTTTTCATTGGGCAGCTATATAGTTACGTGCAGGATTGGCATACATCTTGAGCATACACTCACGAAGGAAAGCCTCATCCTTATTAGGAATGGAGATCTTAGCCAACTGACCTGCCAGATAAGTCTCAAAGCGAGCTTTATCATCGGTTGTATAATGGGCAGCATGCGTAGCGGAGCCTTCCAACTCATCGAGTGCAATATAGTTGCACGGGAAGAGCTGATAGCCACTATGGATATCCTTATCCATACGCTGAGCAAGGGCTGCGAAGAACTCTGTCTTCGGCAGTTCTGCCAGTTCATCAATCCAGGTGTTGACAGGTGCAGCACAGTGATAGACCACCCTACCCTTATAGCCAAAGATACCAGTCTTCATATTATCGAGATCATCCTGACGACTTTTCTTAAAACCAGGAATGTCGCGCTTCTCCTGAAGCTCCTGAGCCTTCAGATAATCACAGGGGTCGAACTCATAACTGATGGTGAGGGGCACAATATTCAACTCACGCAGACGATCTGCCGGATTCTTCAGTTCATCGGGGGCTCCCATGGCCAACATCTTCAGCACAGAGTCCTGTGTACGGTCGTTAGAGTCCTTCGCCCTACCCTCACGCTGAGCTATCCAGATGTTCTCTTGCTTCTGGGTGACTGCATAATGGATGTACCGACTCATCAGCTGACTGGAGCGCAGCATCTCCTTTGGAGAGAGTCCGCGACGCACCGTAAATGCCTTGTTCATACGAACCAATCTTTTGATCCAAGGATAGATGAGCAGATTGTCACCAATACCTATCTCAACGGTTGTGGGATAGCCATGAGCCACGAGCATCACATCCAGGAAAGCAGAATCGAGCACGATATCCCGGTGGTTGCTGACAAACGTGAAGCGATCTTTGAGTTGAGAGATGTGAGGTAAGAGGTGAGCATCATCAAAGGAACACCCATCAGTGTGTTTACGGATAATGTAATTGACGATAGGTTTCATAAACCGCAGCTGGAAGTCGAGTGGTGTCTTGATACCCGTAAAAGCCAACTTCAGGAATCCGTTGCGCAGGCTCTTGGGTAGCCAGGGTACAAACCCCTTGAGAATCATCTGAAACTGGCGATCATTGAGCAGATCGCCAAATGCCTGTTTCATCTCTTCCGCCTCATACGGTCTTATCTCATCGAACTCCACCACTGAAGTACTCATAACTATCAACTTTAAGCTATCAACTCTAAACTACACAAACTGGTTCTCAACAATATCAGCCAGCACATCAGCCATATTCAGACCAGCGGCACGCACCTGCTGAGGAATAAAACTGGTGGCGGTCATACCTGGTGTGGTGTTCACCTCAAGCATCGAGATCTTACCCTCCTTAGAGACGATATAGTCGATACGGATGATACCGTTGCAGTGAAGGATGTCATAGATATGACTGGTAATCTTACCCACACGTTCAGCAACATCCGCTGGAAGACGGGCAGGAGTAATCTCCTGCACCTGTCCATTATACTTGGCATCGTAGTCGAAGAACTCATTCGATGTCACCACTTCGGTAATGGGGAAGAGGACGGTCTTCTCGCGGGTTTTATAGATACCCTGGGTAATCTCTGTTCCCTCAAGCAGCGACTCCACCATAATCTCAGGACTCTCCATCATAGCCTTACGGATGGCAGGAGCAAGCTGATCCTTATTCTTCACCTTTGACACACCAAAGGAGGAACCGTCGGCAGCAGGCTTCACAAAACAAGGCATGCCAATACGCTCCTCAATCTCATCGTCGGACACCAGTTCCTCATAACCCTTACGAATCAGCAACGAGTCAGCCACGCTGACACCATAACCACGCAGATACTGGTTCAGCACGAACTTATCGAATGTCATAGCCTCCACCAATACACTACTAGTGCTATAAGGCAGACCAATCAGGTCGAAATAGCCCTGCAGCAGTCCATTCTCACCAGGTGTGCCGTGAATAGTGATATAGGCATAGTCGAACAAGCGGGCCTTTCCATTCTCCATGAATGAAAAGTCATTGCGATCGATCTTGGCAGTTGTTCCGTCAGGAAGTTCCACATGCCAGTCCTGTCCCTTGATATCAACAATATAGATATCATAACGTTCCTTGTCAAAGAAGGAATAAAGTCCCTGTGCAGAGCGCAGTGACACATCGTGTTCTGATGAATCGCCACCACAGACAATGGCTATCGTTCGTTTCATGTTACTCATTTTATCTTTTACTTTTTTACCTTTTTACTCTTTTACCTTTATATATTTTCTCCATTTATCAATCAGTGCTGCCATATCCTCGGGCCATTCTGAGGTGAAGTCCATCTGCTCCCCTGTTGTAGGATGCACAAACCCTAAGGTCTTGGCATGCAGCACCTGTCGCGGACAGAGCTTGAAACAGTTCTGGATATAGGCCTTATAACTAGCTGTGCGTTCACCTCTCAGAATCTCCGTCCCACCATAACGTTCATCGCAGAACAGCGGATGCCCGATATGCTTCATGTGAGCTCTGATCTGGTGTGTCCGTCCTGTCTCCAGCACACACTCCACCAACGTGGTATAGCCATAACGTTCGATCACATGGTAATGCGTCACTGCCGGCTTACCAATCTCTGAGTCTGGCGGAAACACTTCCATACGCAGCCGATCTTTCGGGTCACGCCCGATATTACCTTCTATCCGTCCATCATCCTCCACAAAGTTTCCCCACACCAATGCGTTATAGCTGCGATGCGTGGTCTTGTTGAAGAACTGTTTCCCCAATGAGGTCTTAGCATCGGGGGTCTTAGCCACCACCAGCAGACCGCTGGTATCCTTGTCGATGCGATGTACGAGTCCCACCTCGGGATCATTCGGATCATAACTCTCCAGATCTTTCAGATGCCAGGCGATGGCATTTACTAACGTACCGTTGAAATTACCACAACCCGGGTGTACCACCATACCTGCGGGTTTATTGATTACCATCAGGTCATCGTCTTCATATACAACCTCAAGCGGAATATCTTCTGGTTCAATGGTGGTGTCATAATGTGGACGATCCAACATGAGAGTGACAACATCGCCCGCACGTACCTTATAGTTACTCTTTACAGGACGACCATTTACATGGATGAAACCCGCATCAGCAGCTTTCTGGATACGGTTACGACTGGAATGCGGCTGATGTTCAGACAGATACTTGTCGATTCTGACAGGCACCTGCCCTTTATCCACCTCCATCCGGAAGTGCTCATAGAGCTCATCATCTTCAACGAAATCCATCATTCGACTACTTCTTGAAATTCGTCGACCTCATTTTGCTGCGGCATCTTATTCTCTGGTTCAATATAGTCGATGTCAACATCAGCCCCATAGTGGCCGTTACCAATCAATAAGGTCAGTGGCGAATCGATTGAGATACGTTCTCCCGTAGATACACGGCGCCCACGACAGAGGATACCGTAAACCCAATCTTTCTCACCCTCTACCTGCTGAGGAGGCTGCAATTTGAAACCGATGGCCGTCAACTTAGCTTCCGCCTCACGGAAACTGCTGTTATCAATCACATCAGGAATAGCAAACGACGGTGAAGATGGGGAATTGACAGTGACATAGATAGTATGCCCCTCTTTCACCTTCATGCCCGGACCTGGATTTTGAACAAGAATGCAGTGAGCTGGCAAGCGCTTGTTATAGCCCGAGTCAGTCACCATGAGATTTAACCCACGCTCCTCCATTAAGGCACGGGCCCTTTCATAGACCACACCCTCAATCTTGGGCACTTCAATATATTCACCGTGATGTGTATAGGCATCCAGCCCGTACTTCACACCAAAAGCGAGCGCAACTATCACCAGCACCATAGCCAGGATGTTGCCCCAAAGAAAACCGCTTGCAAACTTACCGAAGAATTCCTTTGCTTCCATTTTTCTTCTACTTTGGCTGCAAAGTTAGTGCAAAATTTCGATTTAGCGAAGAGAAAGCCAATTTATTTGCGTTCTTGAGCGTGAGAAATTTATCCAAAATAGGCGAAAGGACATAAAAAAACAGAAAGAAGCAGAGATAAAACCCTACTTCTTTCTATTTTTGTCAATTTTACCTTATGAACAATAGCGGATTACTTTCCGTGATGCTCATCAGAAACCGTTAACTTCTTACGGCCCTTTGCACGACGTGCAGCCAAAACGCGACGACCATTCTTTGTGGCCATTCTCTCACGGAAACCGTGCTTGTTCACGCGACGGCGATTGTGGGGTTGAAATGTTCTTTTCATTGCTTTATACTTTTTATTCTTGTTATGATTCCAACGATTTGGGGTGCAAAAGTACTCATTTCTTTTGAATTACGCAAGAAATATGAGAAATTTAGTGCAACTTTTTGCGTTTTTTCAAGTTTTTGCACTAACTTTGCACCCGAAAACGATACAAAAGTAACATTTTTAGGAATATGATTAATTCACAAGACATTAAAAAAGGCACCGCTATCCGTATGGATGGTGGCATCTGGGTGTGCATCGATTTCCAGCACCGCAAGCCAGGTAAGGGTAACACTATCATGATTATCAAGGTTAAGAACGTTTCTGACGGTCGTGTGCTGGAGCGCCGTTTCAATATCGGTGAGAAACTGGAGGATGTGGTCATCGAGCGCCGTCCTTACCAGTACCTCTATGAAGACCAGTCTGGTCGTATCTTCATGAATCAGGAGACTTTCGAGCAGATTCCCATCGACAACGAGCTCGTTATCGGTCATGAGTACATGAAGGAGAGCGATATCGTGGAGGTTGTCAGTGACACCACCGACGGCACCATCCTCTATGCTGAAATGCCTGTTAAGACCGTACTCCGCGTGACTCACTCTGAACCAGGCATCAAGGGCGATACCGCTACCAACACACTGAAGCCTGCCACTCTGGAGACCGGTGTTGAGGTTCGTGTTCCTCTCTTCATCAATGAGGGCGACCTGATTCAGGTAGATACCCGCGACGGATCTTACCTCCAGAGAGTAAAAGAGTAATTGAAGAATTGAAAGATTGAAGAATTGAAGTTTTCAATCATCATACCCGTCTATAACCGGCCCGACGAGGTCGATGAGTTGTTGCAGAGTCTTTGCTCTCAGACTGTGAAAGACTTTGAGGTTGTGATTGTAGAGGACGGTTCTCAAAAACCCTGCAAGGATGTTTGCGACAAGTTCGCAGGCATCCTTGATTTGCATTATTACTATAAGGAGAACAGCGGACCAGGTCAGAGCCGTAACTATGGCGCTGAGCGCGCCCGTGGCGAATGGCTCATCATCCTTGATTCGGATGTGGTACTGCCTCAGAATTATCTGAAGAGTGTGGCGGGTGGCGTGAAGAGTGAGAGCGGTCTGGCTGCCTTTGGCGGTCCTGACGCTGCCCATCCTGACTTCACCCCTGTGCAAAAGGCCATCAGTTACTCGATGACCTCCTTCTTCACCACTGGTGGCATCCGCGGTGGCAAGGCCAAACTCGACAAGTTCTATCCCCGTTCGTTCAACATGGGCATTCGTCAGGATGTGTATCACCAGCTGGGAGGATTCACCAAGATGCGCTTTGGCGAAGATATCGACTTCTCCTACCGTATCGTAGAGGCAGGTTACCAGCCACGTCTCTTTTCCGAAGCATGGGTGTGGCACAAGCGTCGTACAGACTTTCAGAAGTTCTTCCGTCAGGTCTATAACAGCGGAATTGCCCGCATCAATCTTGAGAAGCGCCATCCTGGCACCTTGAAACTGGTGCATTTGCTACCTACCATCTTCACCCTGGGTGCCATTGCTCTATTACTACTATTTGTCTGCGGACTGATGATGAGCAGCTTCGGTTCAATAGAGGTCAAGCCGGAAGGCCATCTGCTTTGCCAGTTGGCACTTCTGCCGTTAGCACTCTATTCTCTCCTGATCATCATTGACTCAAGTATCAAGAACAAGAGTCTTTATGTCGGACTGCTCTCTATCCCTGCTGCTTTCGTCCAACTGATGGGCTATGGGTTGGGATTCATCGAATCGTGGTGGAAACGCTGCGTACTCAAGCAAGATGAGTTCCAGGCTTTTGAACAAACATTTTACAAGTAATCAACAACAAACTTAAATCTCTATGAAAAAACTTACAATCGCACATTGGTCGGAAAGTGATCAGCCGCGTGAGAAACTACGCGACAAGGGACCTCAGGCACTTAGCGATGCAGAATTACTGGCTATCCTTATTGGCTCAGGCACACCAGGCATAAGCGCCGTCGAGTTGATGCAGGAAGTGCTCAGTAATTGCAACAACAGCCTTAACACATTAGGCAAAGTGACAATCCGTCAACTGATGGATCACAAGGGTATCGGCGAAGCAAAAGCCATTACTATCCTTGCAGCCTGTGAACTAGGTAAGCGGCGCCAGATGGAGACGCCAGAGGAGCGTCCCGACCTTGGTACGGCGACACGTATCTATAATCACATGCATCCCGTGATGCAGGATCTTGATGTGGAGGAGTTCTGGGCACTTTTTCTTAATCAGCACTACCGCCTTATCAAAAAAATACGCATCTCTCATGGCGGCATTACTGAGACTGCCGTTGACATACGTATCATCATCCGTGAGGCTATACTCTCCAACACCACCATTCTCGCCGTGTGCCATAATCACCCCTCTGGCAGTCTGAAGCCCAGCAGACAGGATGACGAACTGACCAAGAGCATCAAGCGAGCCTGTGAACTGATGCGTATCCACTTCCTCGACCATGTCATCATCACCGATGGCAACTACTACAGCTACCACGAATCAGGAAAGTGCTAACAAATCTTCCATAAAATTTGGTTCTTCGCGCATTTTTCACTAACTTTGTCCCCCAAACGACAACTACAAAATGACACAAGAAGAAAAGAATCAGATAGAAGAACGGATTGTAGATATATTGAAAACTGTCTATGACCCTGAGATCCCCGTCAACATCTATGATCTGGGAATGATTTACAAGATCGACGTGCAAGATGACTCGTCGGTTGAACTTGATATGACATTTACTGCTCCCAACTGCCCTGCAGCCGACTATATATTAGAAGATGTACGCACGAAGGTGGAGAGTCTCGAAGACGTAAAGGGTGCCAACGTGAATCTCGTTTTCGAGCCAGCCTGGGATCAGTCGATGATGAGCGAAGAAGCAAGAGTAGAACTGGGATTTGACTAATGAAGAATATCTATTTCCTCTCTGATGCCCATCTCGGGTCGCTGGCCATTCCTCACGGACGCATGCAGGAACGGCGATTGGTGCGTTTCCTGGATTCCATTAAGGAAAAGGCAGCAGCCATCTACCTGTTAGGTGACATGTTTGACTTCTGGTACGAATACAAGTTCGTCGTACCCAAAGGCTACACCCGTTTTCTGGGTAAGCTCTCTGAGTTGACCGACATGGGCGTAGAGGTGCATTACTTCACAGGCAACCACGACATCTGGGCATACGAGTATCTAGAAAAAGAGTGTGGCGTGATCCTGCATAAGAAACCTGAGACGACAGAGATCTATGGTAAGATGTTTTATCTGGCGCATGGCGACGGACTGGGAGACCCCAACAAGAAGTTCAAGTTCATCAAGAGCATCTTCCACAACAAGGTCTGCCAGTGGGCATTCTCAGGTTTGCATCCCCGTTGGGCGATGTGGTTCGGTCTGCACTGGGCCAAGCATTCCCGCATGAAGCGCCCCAATGGCGAAGAGCCACCCTACATGGGCGAGAGCAAGGAACATCTAGTGCTCTTCACAAAGGAATACATCCAGTACCATCCTAATGTAGACTACTTCATTTACGGCCATCGCCATATCGAGTTGGATCTTCAGCTTACAAAAAAAGCCCGCATGATTATACTCGGCGACTGGATCAGCCATTTCACCTATGTCGTGTATGACGGCAACCACCTGCTGATGTCGCAATACATTGAAGGCGAGAGCCGTCCTTAACAAGAAAAATCACAAAAGCGATATGAATAGACAAAAAATAGTAACATTCGGAGAACTCCTATTAAGATTCTCTAAGCCTTATCACCTAAGACTGACCCAAGGCGACATGTTTACCAGCAAGTATGGCGGTAGCGAAGCCAACGTGGCAGTATCATTGGCGACCCAAGGCGAAGAGGTGACTTATATAACCCGACTGCCCGACACCCCAGTAGGGCACGCTGGAGCCATGAACCTGGCACAGTTGGGTGTGGACACCTCTCATGTTCTCTATGGCGGCCAGCGTATCGGCACCTATTACTTTGAGCCCGCTGCCGGCATGAGAGCTCCAAAAGTGATCTACGACCGCGCCAACTCTGCCTATTTCGACCTGAAGCCCGGCATGATTCCCTGGCGAGAGATACTGCAGGACTGCAACTACTTCCATGTGTCGGGTATCACAGCTGCCATCTCGCAACAAGCCGCAGAGGCCACCTTCGAGGCACTCGACATAGCTGACCAACTGGGTGTCACCGTGTGTTTCGATATCAACTATCGCAAGAATTTGTGGAAATATGAAGGAGCGGCTCCACGCGAAACGTTGAGCCACATGCTCTCACGCTGCGACATGATGTTTGGTGATGCCGTTGAATTCGACTGGCTCACACAGCATCCACAACCCCCGTTCACAGCTTTAGACTCTACCTTCCAGATGCAGATGGATGAATATCGGGCATGGTTCGACGAGTTACATGCCGCCTATCCCCGCGTAAAGAGCTGGATGATGGGCATGCGCAATGAGATATCATCGAAGCACCACACGCTCACAGGTTTGCTGTGGACAGATGGTGAACTGCTTCAGGCACCCATCATGGACATCCCCGACGTGATAGATCCCGTTGGCGTGGGCGATGCCTTCATGGGCGGATGGCTTCATGCCATCAAACTGTTTCCCGATGACAGGCAGAAGCAACTGAACTACTCGCTGGCAGCTGCCACACTGAAGAATACCATCCCTGGTGACTTCAACCTCTCCACAGAAGAAGAGATTATGGATGTGATGGAACAGCGCCATCATCAAGGCACACTTTATAAGACATATAAATAAAGGCTTCCGTTGGGAAGCCTTTATTTATCTAACATGATTATTCTGTTTACAACAGATTCATCGTATCTGTAGCGATCATCAGTTCCTCATCGGTAGGAATGACAACCACCTTTACCTTTGAGTCGTCGGCAGAGATGATAGCCTCTTCACCACGCACATTATTCTTCTGGTCGTCGAACTTAACACCCAGGAACTCCAAGCCCTTGCAGACCTCTGAACGCATACCGATCTGGTTCTCACCAACACCTGCAGTGAACACAATCACATCAACACCACCCATAGCAGCAGCATAAGCACCAATATACTTCTTAATGCGATAGAAATACATCTCCTGAGCCAGAACAGCACGGGGTTCACCAGCCTTGGCAGCATTCTCAACATCACGCATATCGCTTGAGCCACCAGTGATACCAGCTACACCACTCTTCTTGTTGAGCAGGTTGCTCATGCCATCGGCATCGAGACCCAGTTTCTTCTCGAGGAAGGTTACGGCACCACCGTCGATATCACCGGAGCGAGTACCCATCACAAGACCCTCCAACGGGGTCAGGCCCATAGATGTATCAACGCACTTTCCATCGACTACAGCTGCGATAGAGCCACCATTACCCACATGGCAGGTAATCACCTTTGTACCCTCAGGCTTCATGCCGAGGAACTCAAGGGCACGAGCTGAAACATAACGATGAGAAGTGCCATGGAAACCATAGCGACGTACACCATACTGCTTATAAAGCTCATAAGGAATGGCATACATATAGGCATAGTCGGGCATGGTCTGATGGAAAGCGGTATCAAACACACCTACCTGTGGCAGACCAGGCATCAACTCCTTCACAGCATTCACGCCCTTCAGGTTGGCAGGATTGTGCAGAGGAGCCAGATCAGAGCACTCCTCAAATACCTTCAGCACCTCATCGGTAAGGACAACCGACTTATTGAACTTCTCGCCACCATGCACCATACGGTGACCTACAGCATCGATCTCGTCGAGGCTTTTGATCACACCTATCTCAGGGTCGGTGAGCAGAGAAAAGATAAACTTCACACCTTCGGTATGCTCGGGGATATCGTGCATAATCTGCTTTTTCTCGCCATTGGCCAGCTTAACCTTGACAAAGGCACCATCCAAGCCTACACGCTCAGCACCGCCACTGGTCATCACACTCTTGTCGTCCATGTTGTACAACGCGTACTTAATAGACGAAGAGCCACAATTCAATACTAATATCTTCATGTCTTCTTCTAACTTCTTAACTACTTCTAACTTCTTAACTACTTCTTCGCATCCATAGCCTGACAAGCTGTGATGGCAATCATGTAATAGATATCATCGACAGAACAACCACGAGATAGGTCGTTGACAGGACGTGCAATACCCTGCAGAACAGGACCGATAGCGATAGCATCGCCAAGGCGCTGCACCATCTTATAACCGATATTTCCTACCTCAAGGTTGGGGAATACGAGCACGTTAGCATTTCCTGCGATTTCTGAACCGGGAGCCTTCTTAGCACCTACCGATGGAACCAGAGCGGCATCAGCCTGCAACTCACCATCGATCTTCAGAGAAGGATCGAGTTCCTTTGCCAAACGAGTAGCCTCAACCACCTTATCTACAACCTCATGCTTTGCAGAACCCTTGGTAGAGAAGCTGAGCATAGCTACACGTGGCTCTTTGAAACCAGCCACAGCCTTAGCCATCTGAGCAGTGCAGACAGCGATCTGAGAAAGCTGATTTGCATCAGGCATAGGTGTTACTGCTACGTCGGCTACAACAAGCACACCATCCTCACCATACTGCTTCTGCTTAGAGATGAGCAGCAGTCCACCGCTGACGCAGGTGATGCCAGGCTGACACTTGATGATCTGCAGAGCAGGACGCAGGGTGTCACCTGTAGTAGAGAGTGCACCAGATATCTGACCATCAGCACCCTCGGTCTTGATAATCATACAGCCCAGATACAGCGGATTCTTTATCAGCTTACGAGCCTCCTCAATGGTCATACCCTTTGACTTGCGGATCTCAGCCAGTTTCTCAGCCAGCTCCTCACTCTTCTCATAGTTTTCAGGATCGATGAGAGTAGCCTTACCGATATTGGTCAGTCCCTTTTCTTTTGCAAGGGCACTTACCTTATCAGGATTACCAATCAGGACGATATCTGCGATATCATCAGCCAGAGCCTTGTCGGCTGCACAGAGTGTACGCTCCTCCTCTGCTTCGGGGAGTACGATGCGCTGCTTATTTGACTTTGCACGCGCTACAATTTGACTTAATAAATCCATAGTTTGCTTATATTTTTAAAATGTTCTAGACTGCTTATTTGTAACATTGAGTTTGCAAAATTACTAAATTAATCCGAAACCCATGCAGGAATAGAGATTATTTTTCAAAAAATTAAATGAAAACCTTTACGTTTAGTCGGCGAGCTCCTTTGTCAAGATGCCCTCCAACTCCTCAGCTGAGAGACGAAGACGGAACTCGCCCCTTACAGCTACAGAGATGCCTCCTGTCTCTTCGGATACGACAACAGCCACAGCATCACTCTCCTGCGACATGCCCATTGCGGCACGATGACGCAGTCCTAACTCCTTCGGAATATCCAAATCATGACTAACAGGTAGGATGCAACCTGCTGCTTTAATACGCCGTTTAGAGATGATCATTGCACCATCGTGCAATGGCGAATTCTTGAAAAACACATTCTCTATCAACCGCTGATTAATGGTGGCATCAATCATATCACCCGTACGCACAATATCATCTAAAGGCATTGTACGCTCTATCACTATCAAGGCACCAACCTTGCCCTTACTCATGTTCATACACGACATGACAATAGGCATGATGGTCTCCTTCACTTCCTTCTGGTCTTTCTCCTTGTCTTTTGAGAAGATTCGCATGATTCTCCTCATGCGCCGATGCGCACCCAAATTAAAGAGGAACGTACGGATATCCTCTTGGAAAAGAACGATCAGCGCAATCACACCCACACTGACCAACTTGTCGAGAATAGAACCAAGCAATCGCATCTGAATGATCTGGGACACAAAGAGCCAGATGACGATAAACACCATGATGCCGATGAACACATTCAGCGAACGCGACTCACGCATCAGACGATAGATGTAGAACAACATCAGCGCCACCAGGAAGATATCGATGATATCAACTAATCCGAACTCTATGAACATAGGCTATTTATCTATTTGACCATTTAGGGATTCTACTATTCTTACGCACTCTACAGCTTCCTTCACATCATGCACACGCAAGATGCTGGCACCTTTCATCAGCGCAATCGTATTCAGTACCGACGTGCCATTCAGCGATTCTTCGGGTGTCAGGCCAAGCAGTTTAAAAATCATCGACTTACGAGATACACCCACCAATAATGGCAAATCCATAACCTGCAACCGCTCCAAACCGTTCATCACCTGATAGTTCTGCACCACCGTCTTGCCAAACCCGAAACCTGGATCCAGGATCATATCCTTCACACCAAGATCACGCAACTGCTGCACCTCACGGGCAAAAGCCAGTAACATATCATGAAGTGTTGGCTGAACAGACATTAATATATAAGGTACGCGTAAACGAGCAACCATTCGATACATCTCCACACCACCTTCACTGACATCATTAATGATATCTGCACCATACTCCTCTACCACCATCCGAGCCACGTCAGGACGGAAGGTATCAACAGATATGACGGCACGAGGAAACTCACGCCGTACCACGCCTAAGGCCAGACGCAGGCGTTCCATCTCATCTGTCTCAGAAACCGGTTCTGAACCTGGGCGTGTAGAGCAACCACCAATATCAATCATTGCTGCACCCTCAGCTAGAATCTGATGGGCACGCCCCAGAATCTCTTGTTCTGTCTGCATCCGACTTCCTGTATAAAAAGAGTCGGGTGTGACATTCAAGATGCCCATTACCTGTGGCTGCGACAGTTCCATTAACTGTCCTTGTACATTGATTGTATAGTTCATATCGCCCACAAAGATACAAAATAATTAAGAATAAAGAATTATGAATTAAGAATTTTCACTATCTTTGCAGCAAAATTCACGAAGATTATGGAAATTAAGGAACTATATCAGCTTTATCAGCAACACCCTTGTATCACGACTGATAGCCGTGACTGTCCAGAAGGAAGCATCTTTCTGGCTCTGAAAGGAGAGTCGTTCGACGGAAACAAGTTTGCCGTATCAGCTCTCGAGAAGGGCTGTGCTTACGCCATTGTGGATGAAAAGCTTGAAGAGCTAGAAGGACCAGATCATCTAGCAAAGCGCATCATCAAAGTTGATGACTGTCTGCAGACATTCAAGGATCTGGCGCGTGAGCATCGTCGCCAATTTGACATCCCCGTCATTGGCATTACTGGAACCAACGGTAAAACCACCACAAAGGAACTTGTAGCAGCAGTACTCTCCCAGAAGTTCAATGTGCTCTATACCCAAGGCAACTTTAATAACGATGTCGGTGTGCCCAAGACCTTGTTCCGTCTGACAAAAGAGCACGAGATTGCTGTCATAGAGATGGGAGCCAGTCACCCTGGTGACATTAAGACTTTGGTAGAAACTGCAGAGCCTACTTGTGGTCTCATCACCAATGTGGGGAAAGCCCACTTACAGGGTTTTGGCTCCTTTGAGGGTGTTATCAAGACCAAATGTGAGCTCTACGATTTCCTGCGCACCCGAGAGGATGGCCTCATCTTCATCAATGCCGACAATGATATTCTTGTTGACCAGATTGGTGACGAAGAAGAGATCTGGCTCTCCCCCTACTCCACTAACCCAGATAATCAATATACCTGTATCAGTGGTGAGATTATCGCCTGCGACCCGTTCCTGAAGTTCCGTTGGCGCGAGCCTCTGATGACCCTCGAAGAAGAAGGTCGCTCCACAAAATGGCATAAAGTACAGACAAAACTTATCGGCTCATATAACATCGACAATCTGTTAGCTGCTATTGCTGTGGGTATCAACTTCGGAGTAGATCGCAAGAAGATCTGTGCAGCTTTAGAGGAATACACACCCAGTAACAACCGCTCACAGATGACAGTAACAGAGAAGAACCACCTTGTGGTGGATGCTTATAATGCTAACCCCACTTCTATGCAGGCGGCACTCGACAACTTCCGGAGGATGGAAGTGCCTCATAAGATGGCTATCCTCGGACAGATGGGTGAGTTAGGTGAAGACAGTGATGCAGAACACCGCCAGTTGGTGGCCGACCTTGAGGCCTCAGGCTTTGAGGAAGTGTGGTTGGTTGGTGACAATTTTACAGATATCCCTTGTACTTTCCGCAAGTTCCATGATGTGGAGGAGGTAAAGGCTGCTATTCGCGAACAGCAACCAGAAGGTCGATATATTCTTATCAAGGGTAGTAATAGCAACAAACTGTTTCAATTGCCAGAGCTGTTGTAAGCGTTGAGAAACAAGGAATACATCATATGTACTATTCTGCTATCCCTGCTGATAACAGGTTGCGGTAAGCAGAGTCCTCAGGACGTTAGTCTTGAACAGAGCAACAGTGTGTATTATTGGCGCACTGACCTCAAGCTCGACAGTACTGAACAGGCATTCCTACAGCGCTACCATATTAATAAGGTATATTGCCGTTACTTCGATGTGGTAATGAATGAGAAAGATGCAGAGCCAAAGCCTAATGCCACTATCTCCTTCTCAGGTACATTGCCTGACAATATTGAACTTATACCGACCATATATATCACTGAGGACTGTATGCATCAGAGCCATCAAGGACTGGCTGAGAAGATTGTGAAACGCATCCTACAGATGAATGAGACTAACGATATCAGGCCTGTCAGTGAGATTCAGATTGACTGCGACTACACGCTGAAAAGCAGGAAGACTTACTACCAGTTTCTGGAAGAGGTAAAACACATTTGGGGAAAGACCCTTTCGGCAACCATCCGTCTGCATCAGCTCTCTATGGAAGCACCACCTGTTGATTATGGGGTGCTGATGATTTATAATACTGGCGACCCCAGAAAATGGGAGGAGCGTAACCCTATCCTTGACATCCGTGATGTACAGCCTTATTTGAAACGTCTCGACGGCTATCCCCTGCCTTTGGCTGCAGCCTACCCTGTCTATCAATGGGTAAGAAACATCCATCAGATCCGAGTAGAGCATGCTGTCAATGCCGACGAGATCTTACGTGTAAAAGAAGTCGTTGAGAAAAAGCGTAGTAATCTGAAGAACGCCATCATCATCTATCACCTCGATCATGATAACATTAAAAGATATAAACCTGAGACCTATGAGGAAATTTATCATCATTAGTTTATTGTCAGCCATGACACTGCCAACATTGGCATGTATCTGGGGAGAGAGAACCAACCCTTATCTGTTTAGTTTATACAGACAGACAGAGTTCAGAGAACTTGCGAGTGAAACCTGTGATAACAATTGGCAAGCCTATCTGGGTACGTCGGAGGATTACTTCTGGTTTAATGCCGATGAGATCATCAAAGCCGCCCAGAAAAAAAACGATGCACTGATGGTGAGCTATGTGAAGAACCTTCAGAAGTATCTGTCATGCGTTGATGTGGAACAGGCAAAACAGAACGAATGGAGCTATCCAACCAAAGAAGATATAGACACCCAGCAGCGTAACCTGCAAGCTGTACGCACCTATGCATTTAATAACACTAAGACGAAACTACGTTCACAGCACGCTTTACTTTATATGCGCTGTAACATGATGCTGGGGCGCCATCAGGAGAACATCAGCTACTGGGAGCAGACTGCCAGTCAGTTGATTGAGACTGTCTATAAAGATATGATGAAAAATATCTATGCTGGTGCCCTCTATAAGACCGGGCAGGAAGAAAAGGCCGGTGAGCTGTTTGCAGAGATGGGTGACTACCAGAGTCTGATGACACAGTTCTACCGCAAACGTTCCTTCCAAGCCATCTGCCAGCACTATCAGAAGAATCCCAACTCAAAGGTGTTACCGTTCCTGTTGCAAGATTTTGTAAACAACTGTCAGGAAGTGATTGATGCAAACGGTGAGGAATGGTTCGACGGCAAACTCTTCGTTCGTAAAATCAACGAGCAAGAAGCCAAACAAATGATACGGTTTTGTGAAACTGTCACTCGTGAGGGAAAAACCGAAACACCTATCATGTGGAAATCAGCACAGGCCTGGTTGGAATATCTCTATGGGCAAAAGAAGCAGGCTACGACCGACATCCTGGAAGCCAGCAAATTCGCCGGTACTGACCGTATGAAAGACTGCGCACGTGTGCTGATGCTCTTTATCACAGCCAACCAAGCACCTGACACCGAAGCCTTCGATAATTACCTCGCTGAAGAACTGGCATGGCTTAAGGAGATGCAGAAGCAAGAGCCTGACGGTTACTTCCATCGGGCAGAGACACGTTTGTCGCACCAAGCACTCATGAACCACTATCAAAACAACATAGACAAGCTGATTGCAATGATGGATGTGACCAACAACTACAATTATTCCTCTTACATTGACACCATGCGTGTCAGTCAGTTGGAGAAATACTTTGCCTATACCAACACCCCTGCCAAGACGAACCTCGACAAATTCCTGAAGGCGAATATCAAGAAAGACGAACAGGCTATGACAGACCTTATCGGTACGAAATACCTGCGTCTGTGCCAGTGGGACAAGGCCATCAAATGGCTGACATACGTACCAGCATCCTTCTATAATGAGGCAGGCTACCGTATGTATGTCCTGTTACGTAAGATATCTGTGGAGCCTTGGATCACCCGGCAGTGGATCAAGGATAGCGATGAGGCCAAAGCCAGAGAATATAACTGGACCGTCCGTGAGAATCCGAAGCTGCTGTTCGCCAAAGAGATGCAGATGATGGAGGGCACTATAAACGTCCTCTCAGGCAAAGCTCTCTGCCAACGCTATTATAACCTTGCCACCTACTATGCACAAGCCAACTTCACCGGCGACTGCTGGTGGTTGATGCGCGACGGGAAGAGTGTTGGTGATACGCTCCGCGTGAATGAGGTTGATCTGCGGGCCAAGACCAAGGAACTGTTACAGAAGGCCAGTCAGACCACAGACTTCGCTTTAAAAGAGAAAGCTCTGTTTGCACTCAGCTATGGCGAGCTTTATGAGGAGAATCAAAGATGGTTTATTAGGGAATGGAACAACGAGACTTACGAGTATGACCGCAAGACTTGTGCTAATGCATCTCAGTACCTGGCCTTTGCGACTTTAGCCAATTTCGAAAAGCAGAACGCGACACGTACTAACAAATACGTATCGCGTTGTGATGAATACATCCAATTCAGGAAACAGTTCCATTAAAAGTATTGTTTCCTAAGCTTTGCTGCCTTGTCGGAAAGCTTATAGACAATATTCCTCGGCTTCCAGTCGGGGAATATGTTATTTAACTGGTATTGTTTAGCCTCCTGCTTTGTAAGAATCGTCTCTACAGCATTTTCTTCTCCTTCAAGCGTAAATGTCACAACATTCGACTTCGGCGTGATATGCTCACCATTTAAATCTTTGGTATTATACTCCTTGAAATAGTTCTTGTTCGTGTACATACCCTCTATTTCAAAACGAGGTTCCTTCAGCTTTTCTGGTGTCTTCAGGCATGTATTCACCCAGACACAACGGGGAGTATTCTGCCAACCAGAGGCATACAGAAAATCTGATTCACGATTATATATATCACAGTTCAAGAACACATATCCCCACGGAGTTTGGGATGTAGAGGGAGCAGCTATCACGTTATATCCTGAGCCATCAGCCGAGCGTCGCTCTGTGACGAGACTGCAAAGGTCGAAAAGCGCATCACCACTACCGCAGATGAAATCCAACGCCCCATGAATCTCCGAGCAATAAAGATACGATTGCCCGACAGCATTATCCGTATAATAGGTGTTTTGATAGGACATCAGTCTCACGTGATTAAGAATAGAACGTGTTCCCTTATCCTGAAAGGCAACGGCTCTCCCTGTAAACCCTGCCTGATAGAAATTGAGATCGTTCTGCAAGGTCAGATCTTGCATATACAATCCTGAACCTGTATTCAGAATCGTGGCGGTTCTATCAATACCCGCCATTTCAATAGATGGTGCATTGCGAATCACCGTAAAATACATGCTCTGGCCAATAAGCGATATATTATAACCTGTGATAGAGGTCAGCACTGCAGTCTTCAGATCATACAATCCATCAGGAATCAGGATATAGATACGTTCTGAAAGTGGATCTGCATTCAGTTTGTTTGCCTGGTCAATAGCTTCCAACAAACTCGCAGCATCACTCTTCTTAACTACAATCACCTGTTCGCCTGCTTTTATAGTACAACTCAACAGGAACAGGAAAACAATACATAAAGCCTTGATTTTTGTCATATATCTAAAATTTTATTCCTTTTCTTGCACGTATTTCAAAAAATAACCGTACCTTTGCATCCGCAAAATCGGGATGTAGCGCAGTTGGTAGCGCACTACGTTCGGGACGTAGGGGTCGGGCGTTCGAGTCGCCTCATCCCGACTTTTGAAAACCTTACAGCGTGAATGAGTGGTTGCTTCGGCGCCACTTTTTCCTTTTTATAGCCTTTCGGTTTTGCCCATTTTGATTCCTCTGCAAAGATAATGTATTAATTTCATATTATCATATTTTCCATAAAAAGAATTATTTGACTTGCATCAATAAAAGGACTGTGTTCGCACACAATTTCCCGAAAACGTTTGCGTAAAAAAAAAAATCGCCTTACCTTTGCACCGTCAAAAGAAACAAAAGGATAACAAATTATTAAAGTAGGAGCGAAGAAACACAACGCTCTGAGTAAAGAAAAGAAAGGGTAAAAAGATGAAAAAGATGATTTTGACATTAGTTGCAATGCTGAGTATGACAACTGCATTTGCAGAAGGTGAAATGGCAATGGGTGCAAACAATATGGAGGCTTACGAGCTGAATGTGAATATGACTAAGCTCTCCGAGGCACTTGAGCTGGCCGACGATCAGAAAGAGGCTGTTGCAGACATTCACCACACATTTGCATCTGAGTTGATGTTTGCTGCACAGTATGGTGCTAACGATCGCAAGAAATTAGTTGCACGTGCACTTGACAACGATGTAAAGTGGATGCGCTATGTGCTGAACGACAAACAGTTCCGTACTTACCTCACACTGCTGAACACTACGGTTAACAATCGTGGATTGAACAAGTAAGAAACTACAATTAATTAACAAGAAAGAAGGTGTGCCGCTATTTGACACACCTTCTTTTATTTATGCTCCATTCTCTTCTCCCAGCGGATTACGCCTCAACTCTTCAATCATGTCACTGATCTTATGGAGTTCACGAGTAATCTTGATGCTCTGCGGACAATGAGGTTCGCACTGATGACAGCCGATACAATGATCAGGCTGACGGAAACGAGGTACGATACGATCCAACGAGATCAGATACTGGCGACGATGCTGACGATACTCTTTATCACCTACTCCCATAGGTAACGAGCCTTCGTTCTTACACTTATTATAGTGGACGAAGATTGCAGGTATATCAATACCATAAGGACAAGGCATACAATACTTACAATCGTTACAAGGAATGTTCTCCAACCCTACAATTTTCTGGGCCACTTCATCGTCGAGATAACGCATCTCTTCATCCGTCAACGGCACCAAAGGACAATATGACAACAAGTTATCCTTAAGGTGCTCCATATAAGTCATTCCACTTAGTACAGTGAGCACACCTTCTGGCGTTCCCGCATAACGGAAGGCCCACGATGCCACACTGCGCTCTGGGGCATGACTCTTCATCTCTGCAGCCAGATATTGAGGCAGATTTGCTAAACGGCCACCCAATAAGGGCTCCATAATAACAGCAGGGATGCCACGCTTCTGAAGCTCAGCATACAGATAGCTGGCGTCAACATTGCGATTGCTAATTTCATTGGCATAGTTCCAATCGAGGTAATTCAACTCAATCTGAACAAAATCCCAGTGATACTGCTCATGAGTAGCAAGTACCTCATCAAATACATTTTTCAGGCCGTGAAACGAGAAACCCAGATTGCGGATACGTCCTGCCTCACGCTCCTTCATCAGATAGTCGATGATACCATTATCAATGTATCGGCCTTTGAATTCCTCCATACTACCTCCCACTGAATGGAGAAGATAGTAGTCGATATAATCTACCTGCAACTCTTTCAACGAGTTATGGTACATCTCAATGGACTTCTCCCGTGACCAGTAGTCTCTATTAAAGTTTGAAAGCTTTGTGGCTACGAAATATTCACTGCGCTTATGACGGCTAAGGGCAATACCCGTGCAATGCTCTGACTTTCCCTGACAATATACAGGTGAGGTATCGAAATAGTTCATACCATGCTCTATGGCATAGTCAACCTGCTTATTGATCATATCCTGATCATACTCATCGCTGTTATCAACCTTTGTCGGCAGACGCATCATGCCATAACCCAGAACAGACACTTTCTCCTTAGTCTTCGGATTCTCACGATAAGTCATCTGACCTACGGGAGGCTCTACTTGATTTTTATATTCATCAGCGGCCTGAGAGGCAGCTTTGTTACCACCTTTACACCCTGTCAGCACAGCGGCTGTAGCAGCACTTCCTGCTCCGAAGAGCTTCAGGAACGAACGGCGTGATATATTATTCTTCTTCATAAATAGTCAAATCGTAAATGGTTAAAACATCAAATCTTTCGATGTACCTCATGGCCCTCGACATAGATAGCCGAGAACGGGCGTGACGGACAGACATACTCACAAGCACCGCATCCGATACAGGCTGCTTCATTGACAGCAGGCACCTTGGGTGACTCCTCATTTTTAGGATCAGATGGAACCATTACGATAGCACCTGAAGGACAATGGCGTGCGCAGTTGCCACACTCCACTTCATCCGTCAGAACCACGCAGTTCTTCTTAATCCATACAGCATGACCAATCTGAATCGAGGTCTTCTCAGGTTTGTCTATCAGCTTGATGGCACCTGCGGGGCAAACCTCTGAACAGCGTGTACACTCCGGACGACAATAGCCGTTCTCATACGACATCGTAGGCTGCATCAGATGCATCAGGTCACCAGAGGGGCGCAGAACCTGATTAGGACACTCTGAGACACAGAGCTGACAGCCTGTACAACGCGTTGAGAGGTTCTGGAACGAGAGAGAACCTGGAGGAGTGAGTGGCGTCTGACGCTCTGGTGCCACCTTATCCTCTATATCAGCCAATCCGCCATCCATCAGCTTCTCCTTCTTCTGAGCCATAGCACCCGTAGCCAACATAGCTGATGCCAACAGGAAGGAACGCTTAGAGCTATCGACAGGACTAGGACCGCTAGTCTGACCAGCTCGACTAGAATACCTCAGTGCCCCAAACTTACAGCTGTCGATACAGTTTCCACAAGCCACGCAGCGACTATAATCTACCGTATGTGTCTTGAAGTCGATACAAGCGGCCTTACAGTTTTTCGAGCAGAGTGAGCAATTCTTGCATTTATCCACATCGAAGTGGATCTTCAGCCATGAGAAACGGGCAAAGAACGACAGGATCGTACCTACAGGACAGATGGTGTTGCAATAAGTACGTCCACCTTGCCAAGCCAGGATGAAGAGCACTACCAGTGTCACCACAGCAATCACCAGTACAGGCAATGAGCGCATCCAGGTGTCAATACTGTAGAAAGCATAGCTGTCCATATGCTCAGCAGCCATTGCCAGCAGATTGTTGCATCCCTTCCATATCGGTTGGAAGATCATCGTGGCAATACGGCCATAGGCACTGTAAGGTGCCAACAGCTGGAAGAGCGAGCCGATACCAGTAACACCAGCCAATATAAATACCGCCAGCACAGGGTAGCGCAACCACTTCACCTCTTTCGAATAAGTGTATTTGTTCTTCTTTCTGCGCAGACGCGCCAGAAGATCTTGGAAGATACCCAGCGGACAGATGACGGAGCAATAGATGCGTCCGAAAACAAGCGTCAGCACAACAAGTGCTACTACCACGATGACATTAAGTGCCATCACCGCAGGCAGGAACTGGATTTTTGCCAGCCAGCCCAGCCAACAATGCAATGTCCCCGTGAAGTCGAGGAACAGCAGGGTGATCAACACAAAGACCACTGCCGCCAGGATTGTTCTGATTTTACGTAACATAGATTCTTATTCAGTATTTGTTTGTTTAGTCATTCTCACAATCACGATGCTCAGTTCGTAGAGCAGCCATATCGGCAGTGCCACCACAAAGAGCGTAAAGGCATCTGTTGTAGGTGTAATGATTGCTGCCACAATCAAGATAGCCACCACCGCATGTCGCCTCATCGCCTGCATCAGCTTAGCATCAATCAGTCCCATACGCCCCAGGATCCAGCTCACCACAGGTAGTTCGAACACGATGCCCATCACAAGATTCATCGTCAACAGCGTATCCATATACGACTGCAACGTCAGCATGTTCGCCACATCCTCGCTCACCTGATAAGTTCCCAGGAACTTGAGTGTCAGCGGGAAGATGAGCAGATAGTTAAGTGCCGTTCCCAGCATGAACATCAGGTAGCCACTCGCGCAAAGCAGCGTGGCAAAATGCCTTTCATTGTCATAGAGCGCTGGTGCCACAAAGCCGAAGAGCAGATATATAATATAAGGTGAAGCCACAAGCACGCCCGCATAGACAGCCGTTTTCAGGTGCACCATAAACTGCTCCGTCAGTCCTGTGTTCATCAGATGAATCTCAAAAGGTTCCACGCCTATCAGCCGATAGGTGATGAAATCGCTGGTTCGCGGCGCCAGGACCACAGCGAACAGCTCATCCTTCATGACGAAGGCCACTGTCGCTACCAGCATGATGACCAACAGCATCCTGACTATCACCCCTCTCAGTTCGTCAAGATGATCCCAGAACGTCATGGTCTGTCCGCTCTCACTTTTCACCTTTCACTTCTTCACTTTTCACTTCATCCTTCTGATCAGTCACCTCGTTCATTCCTTCCTTGAAGCTCTTCACGCCTTTGCCGAGTCCCTTCATGAGTTCAGGAATCTTCTTGCCGCCGAAGAGCAGCAATATAATCAGTGCGATGACCAGTATCTCTTGCATTCCAAGTCCAAACATAATCTATTGTTTTTGGTTTTGTGGGCAAAGATAAGAAAAAAAGTTGAATACTCCAAGCAGAGGTTACAAAAAAATAAAAAATGTTCCCATTAATGGGAATAATTGCTAGCATTAATGGTAGCAATTGCAAGCATTAATCAGAACTCGACATAAGGTTCGAGGCGGGCGATGACCTCTGGGGAAAAATCCTTCGTGAGACGAAGATCATTCAGCGAGTGTAACGCACCATGCAGACGACGATAGTCAGTAATCGTTCGTGCCATAAAGAAATTGATATAAGGATGACGTTTCAGCTCATTGAGCGAGAGTCTGTTGACATTCAACTTCTGGGGTGCCACCCCTTCAACAACAAAAAAGCGTTTAGACTCTAAAGGGAAGTCCTCAATTTCATCGAGCTGACTCACACTGACATAGCCTCCCAGACGCTGTCCATACTGCACAATCTTCCTGGCAAAATAGGGTCCAATACCAGGCACTTTCATCAGTTCTGTAGTATCAGCAGTATTAAGGATGACATGAGCTGTCTCGCTGATCTTCTCTGGATAATGGTGCACTTTCGTGGTATCACGAGGTGCAGTCACAGGCGCAGATGACTCTTTCACCAACGTTGCAGCTGGCAGATAATCGGGAGAGATACGGATATAAGGCTCCAACTCGCGATACTCCTTGACAGTCAGACCATAGAGGCGGGCAAAATCCAAAGGCTTGCGATAGATACCCCCAGCAGCTCTGAACTTGTAGATATTCCTGATTTGCCAGCTTTGAAGGCCCAACCGCCTTAGCTGCGTGCTATCGGCTGTATTAGGATCGAAAGGGAAGCGCTCCACGCTTCGGCTAGGATTACTAGGCGTACTAGGCTGCCTAGGGCTACTAGGAATACTAGAAATACTAGGGCTACTAGGAAGGCTTGTCCGGCTAGTCACTATTATCACCCCCAAGGCGATGACAATCACAGCCAGCAAGGCGAGCACCACCTTGCGATCGGACTTCTGAAGATAAAAGAACTCCCGCATCATAGGATACCAAACTGATGAAGGAAGATCAGCAGGATGCAGAGAGGAACAACGAAACGGATGGTAAAATGCCACACACGGAAGAAAACAAGGCTAACAGTACCTTGATTGGTAAACTCGCTCTTCACCAGTGCTTTGCTCACAAACCACCCCAGCATGATACTCGTCAGGAAGGCTCCTGCAGGTAACATCAACTGGGCTGTGAGGAAATCGCAGAACTCCATCAACGGCATGCCAAAAAGCTGTAAGCCACTATAGGCACCCACGGAGAACGAACAAAACACAGACAACAAAGCACACACGGATGTCAGAATCCAGGCGGCACGCTGTCGAGAGATCTTCAGTTCCTCATGGAAGAACACTGTTCCTATCTCGTGCATAGAGATGGTTGATGTAAGAGCTGCAAACACCAATAGTGCATAAAACATGATGGAGATGACATAACCCACTTCCGGCATCTCCATAAACGCCTGTTGGAACACATTCGGCAGGGTTATGAATATCAGCGAGGGACCACTATCGGGCTGCACACCCACAGAGAAAGCTGCGGGAAAAATCATCAGACCAGCCAAGATGGCAATACCAGAATCGAGTAAGGCAATCTGCGTGGCAGCACCCAGCAGATGAGTATCGCGTTTAAAATATGAAGCGTAAGTACACAAGCAGGCTGTACCCAAGCTGAGCGAGAAGAATGCCTGACCTAAAGCCTCGAGAAATACATTAGCACTCACTTTCGAGAAGTCGGGCTTAAACAAGAAGGCAATACCCTTCTCTGCTCCTGGCAACAGACAGGAGGCAATAACAATTATCACTAACAATAAGAGGAGTAATGGCATCAGCAGCTTCGAAGCCCGTTCAATACCCCTTTTTACACCACGTGACACCACCACATGCGTTATCAGCACAAATACCACTGCCCATAAACAGGGCCAGAATGGATCACTGGAGAAAGATCTGAAATAGTTGATGATGCTATCAGCATCGCCATTCAACTTTCCTGCTATCGAAGCAAAAAGATACTGAAGACACCAGCCTGCCACAACAGCATAGAAACCAAGAATGATAGTGGATGTGAGGATGCCCAAATAACCGACAAACTGCCAGCCACGATGTCCCATATTGCTATAGGCACGAGCAGCATTCGACTGTGCATAGCGACCTATCAGGAACTCACTCACCATACCAGGAATACCCAGCAGCAACACGCATCCGAAATAAAGCAAGATAAAAGCTGCTCCCCCATTCTGGCCCGTCATAAAGGGGAAACGCCACACATTGCCCAAGCCAACAGCCGAACCTGCTGTAGCAAGGACTATGGCTATCTTACTACCGAATACACCTCTTCCCTCCATTTATAGCAAACCAAACTGATGCAGGAAAATAAACAAGATACAAATGGGGCACACATATTTCACCAGGAACAGATAAATATGGAACAGGCCACCATTATCAAGTGTTCCTTTGTTGGTGAATTCATCACGCACAATCTTATGAGGTACAAACCAACCGATAAGGATGCAGGTCAGGAATCCCACGATAGGCAACAGCAACTGTCCTGTTACAAAGTCGAACAGATTGAACAGTGACAAGCCAAAGAAATGGTATTGCTCCACAGCACCGATAGAAAGGGAACAGAAGATACCTAAGAATATGCAACAGATGGTTACGATAAGCGCCGCAATCTTACGGGTTGTACCTAATTCTTCCTCAATAAATGCCGTACTCACCTCATGAAGCGACATCAGTGATGTCAAAGCAGCCATAGACAATAGGATATAGAATAGTACTGCTATGAAATAGCCAAGAGTAGGAATGGCACTAAAGGCTTGCTGGAACACATTGGGTAAAGTAATGAATATCAATGAGGGGCCGCTGTCAGGATTTACGCCTACAGAGAAAGCTGCAGGGAAGATAACCAGACCTGCAAGCAGTGCCACAATAAAGTCGATGATACCGATCTGTATAGCAGAACCAGGCAAATTGGTATGTTTAGAGAAATAACTGGCATACGTACAAATACATCCCATGGCGATACTGAGTGAGTAGAATGACTGTCCTAAAGCAGCAAGAAACACATCGCCATTCACCTTTGAGATATCCGGATTAAGCAAGAACTCAATACCTTTATTCGCATTTGGCAACATACAGGAAGCCCCGACAATGATCAGCAAGAGAATAAACAAGATAGGCATCATCAGCTTCGAGGCCCTCTCAATACCGTCACGTACGCCATTCTCAACAATCAGATAAGTAGCCAGAAGAATCAGGAATGTCCAGAATACTGGTCTGACAGGATCTACAGAAAAGGCCTCAAAATAGGATCTGACATAGGCCGGATCGCCTTGCAGTTTACCCAAAAGAGAAGCCCATACGTATTCGAGGCACCACCCTGAGACTACCGCATAGTAACTGGAAATAAGGAAACCTGTCAACACGCCCATATAACCTATCAATGTCCAAGCAGAGCCACCAGATATCTTACTGAATGCCCGTGCCGTATTACATTGTCCGTTACGGCCAATGATAAACTCACTGATCATACAAGGAATACCAAGCAACAATACACAGAAGATGTAGATGATGATAAACACAGCACCACCATTCTGACCCGTCATAAAGGGAAACCGCCAGATATTACCCAATCCAACAGCAGAACCCGCTGTTGCCAAAATCACACCAAGTTTACTGCCGAAACTTGCTCTTTCCAGTTTAGACATATGCACTTTTCTCATATTTCGTTGCAAAAGTATAAATTATTTCTTAATTTTGCAGCAAAATTTAAAGTAAATATGCATTTTTTGTTTCATTTGTTGAAAAAATACCCATTTTCCACCTTCTGTATCTCACTGATATGGATACTTTCTTTCGTACCATTCTTTCCAGAAACACCACTCGATAATGTGGAGTTCATTGACAAATGGGTACATGTCATTATGTATGGAGGAACCTTTATCGTGCTTTGGATAGAATATATCAGAAAGCACCAGACGCCAGATTATGAGAAACTGTTTTTCTGGGCATGGCTGATGCCTATCGTCATGAGTGGCGTCATCGAACTGCTACAGGAATATTGCACAGGGGGAACAAGAAGTGGAGAATGGCTTGACCTGGCTGCTAACAGTACAGGCATTACCCTTGCAGCAGTTATTGGTCTGCTCTGGATTTGTTTTCTGGCCAAGAGGTAAAGGGGCATTTTGTCAGATAGGCATTGTAATAACGGCGATCACCCGTCACCTCCTGCCCTATGAAGTCAGGCTTTTCAAATGGCTCATCTTCTGACTGGAGCTCTACTTCTGCCATCACCAGTCCTTCATTCTCACCATGAAACTCATCAACCTCGAAAGTGTGTGAGCCACTTTTCACGAGATAACGTATCTTGTCGATACTACCTGGTTCACAGAGTTTCATCAGTTCCTGAGCTTCATCGAGGGTAATCTCTTTCTCAAACTCATAACGGCTCAAGCCTTTCTCATCCGAAGGGCCCTTAATCGTGAGAAAACCGCTGTGGTCGCGGATACGCACCCTAACGGTACGTCCGTGACCACTGCAGATGTAACCTTGTTGGATGTGACTGCTACTGAAAGCCTGCCGTTTGTAGTCGGCATGACGGACAAGGAACTTACGTTCTATCTCCAGTCCGCTCATACGTTAGGCAACAATCCAGATAGAATAGATCACAAACAGGACAGCCAGTACAATCAGTACGCCGAAGATCCACTCCAACACCTTCTTGCCACCTTCTTCCTGTTTCTTCTCATAAGCCACCTTCTTTACGGTTGACTTTGATGCTCTTGCAATTTGTGCCATAATTATCAATTATTTAAATGTTTAATCCTTAATTTTCTTCGTCATTCACAGGGAACTCCATCAGATAAGCCTTGATAAACTCATCGATCTTACCATCCATCACGCCATCGACATCGGTGGTCTGATAGTTGGTACGATGATCTTTCACACGACGATCATCAAAGACGTATGAACGTATCTGACTACCCCACTCAATTTTCTTCTTTCCAGCCTCAATCTTCGCCTGAGCCTCCAGACGCTTCTTCATAGCCCGATCGTAGAGCTGTGATTTCAGCAAGGTCATGGCGCGCTCCTTGTTCTTGGGCTGGTCTCGAGTCTCGGTATTCTCAATGAGGATCTCTTCTTCCTCACCCGTATCAGGATCTGTGTACCAATAGCGCAGGCGCACACCCGACTCCACCTTATTCACATTCTGTCCACCAGCACCTGAAGAACGGAACGTATCCCAAGAGAGTTTTGCCGGATCGACATACACCTCAATGGTATCATCCACCAGAGGAGACACAAAGACTGAAGCAAAGGAGGTCATACGCTTACCCTGAGCATTGAAAGGCGACACACGTACCAGACGATGTACGCCGTTCTCCGATTTCAGATAGCCATAGGCATAATCGCCACCTTCGATCTGCATCGTCACGCTCTTGATACCAGCCTCATCGCCGTCAAGGAGGTTCGAGATCGTTACCTTATAGCCATGAGCCTCAGCCCAGCGCATATACATACGCATCAGCATCGAAGCCCAGTCCTGAGCCTCAGTACCACCTGCACCAGAGTTTATCTTCAGGACAGCCTCCATCGGGTCTTCCTTCTGTCGAAGCATATTCTTCAGCTCCAGATCCTCGATGGCCTTGATGGCTTTGGCATAGTCGGCATCCACTTCCTCCTCTGTCACCATCTCGTCCTTATAGAAATCGAAAGCCAGCTGCAGTTCGTCAGCCATCGTCCTTACTTCCTTATAGCCGTCGAGCCATTTCTTGATGCCTTTCACTTTCTTCATCTGCTCTTCAGCACGCTGACGGTCTTCCCAGAAGTCAGGTGCCTGTGTACGGAGGTCTTCCTCCTCGTATTCTATTTTCTTCTTATCAATATCCAGATAGCGGTGCAGCGCATCAGCGCGCTCCAGCACTTCCTTCAGTTGGTCTTGTGTTATCATCTACAAATGAACTATTAATCTCAAAATTCTTTTTTACTCTGCGTACATCAGATCTATCTCTTTAGCATAGTTCTGGTTCAGCACGCGACGCTTGATCTTCAACGTGTTCGTCAGCTCACCACGCTCTATAGAGAAGTGATGGGGCAGCAATGTGAAGCGTTTGATCTGCTCGTAATGTGCCAACTGCTGCTGCAGGGTATCGATACGCTCCTTCATCATCGCATTGATCTTCGGATCGGCACAGAGCTGCTCGCGCGTCTCAAATGGGATCTGATGCTCACGGGCATACTCTTCGAGTAATGCATAAACAGGAATAATCAATGCCGATACGAACTTACGCTGGTCTGCGATGATACAGATCTGGTCGATATACTTATCCACCAACAGCTTCGACTCAATCATCTGCGGAGCGATATACTTACCATTCGAGGTCTTATAGAGATCCTTGATGCGCTCTTTCAGGAAGAGCTCACCATCCTTCAGATAACCAGAGTCGCCTGTACGGAAATAGCCATCCTCAGTGAATGCCTGTTTGGTGAGATCCTCACGGTTATAATAACCCTTGGTGATCGTCGGGCCCTTCAACAGTACCTCACCCTCATCGCTGATCTTGATGTCGATTCCCTCGATGGGAATGCCCACACCTCCTACAGTGTAAGGTTCACCCAGATGGTTACAGCTCACTGTGGCCAGACTCTCTGTCAAGCCATAGCCCACAATCATATTCAGTCCGATAGCATGCACAAACTCCTCTACCTTTGGATTCACAGTGGCACCAGCTGTTGGGAAGAAATGTGCATTCTCCAGACCCAGTTCCTTACGTACCAGTGAGAACACAGTGCGGTTCAGCATCTCATATTCCAGATGGAGCGCCAATGGCGGACGCTTGCCCTTCGACAGATAGTCGATATTATGCCTCTTACCCACACTCAGGGCATGCTGGAAGAGCTTGCGCTGCACGGCACTGGCATTCTCGATCTTCTCCAGAACACCCATATACACCTTTTCCCAGAATCGGGGCACAGATGACATACAGGTAGGATGCGTCTCTCGCATCGACTGCTGCACTTCCTGCGGATAGGTGTTTACAATCAGGCGTGCACCCTTTGTCAGAGAGAGAATCTTCCATCCCTTCTCAAAAATATGCGTAAACGGCAGGAAGTTTAATACCCTGTCATTCTCATCCACTGGCACACACTTACCATTAGCCACCATAGCTGCATAATACTGTCCGCAGGTCAGGATTACGCCCTTTGAGTCGCCTGTTGTACCACTGGTATAAAGGATATTGGCAATATCGTCCATTGAAGCCTGCGCCTGCAACTGGTCAACCTCTGACTGTCGTGGGAAGTTATCACCCAGCTTCAGGAAGTCGTCGAAGTACATCGCATTCGGGTCATGTGTGGATATTCTGACATTACGGTCGAAGACGATGATACGCTCTAAAGAATTGCACATGGATACCACACGGCGCGCTTTGTCATACTGATCCTGCTCGCCAACGAACAAAAATCTCACTTTCGCATCGCTGATCATGAACTGAATCTGCTGTTCAGAGCTCGTAGCATAGAAGGGTATGGTGACGGCACGGATGCCCCATGCGCCGAAGTCGCAGAAGAGATACTGAACGGAGTTCTGAGAAAACACGCCGATATTCTCCTGTACCTTCACACCAAGATTCAAGAGTGCATTCGACACCCTCTTCACCATATCAGAAAACTGGTTCCAGGAATAGGATTTCCACTCCGACCCTCCGAAATCCTTATAAATTAGGACCTCGCGATCGCCATAGTTCTGCGCCTGATCATGAATCAAACGTGATAAGTGACTGTTAGTCTGCATATATACTTTCGTTAATCCGCTGCAAAAATACGCAAAATGATGCAGATAGCCAAATTATCTAAGGATTATTTTCATTTTAAGGCAGTCTCCTTAGCCTGATAGGTACGATACACCAGATAAGGTCCATTGCCTTTCAGTACGAAAGAACTGCCTGTAGCTTCATTCAGCGTACCCTGCCACAACTGACGATAAGGATATGCCTGCCAGCGAAGCTCTTCTGAAGCAAGAGTCGTGCAACCCATATTGAAAATGCTCACCTGCTGGCCCTTGAAGGATGCGAATTCCGACTCCTCTTCCGCCACTACAAACCAACCATAGTCAGTAGCCAGCAAAGGCTCTACGTCCAACTCCAGTGCATAACGTACTATCAGCGAGATATTACCCAACGTATGGTCCTCACGCTGTCCTGTGGCACCCAGATAGATGATACGCCTCATACCTTTCGACAGACAATAGCGCGTGGCTTTTGTCAGATCATTATCCTCCTGTTCATCGATTTGTATCAGTCGATTCCTCAAGTCCTCTGGCACAGAGTCACCATCACCCACGATGACATCAGCCTGAGGATAGTGGTTAACAGCTCCATCGCAGGCACAGACGAAAGGTGCACGCCTCAACAGCTCTAAGGGAATTTCCGCCTGAGGGAAGTCACCATGAGCCAGAATCACAGCATCGAAACTGCCAATTTTATTTATGAGCGGATATTTTTTCATCTTGCATCATTCCTTTCCACTTATAATAACCCATCACGGCAATCACGACATAAAGTCCGTAGAGGCCTGCCTTGAAGGGAATGCCTTTCTGCACATAGAGGATCGTACACACCACATCGACTACAATCCAGAAGAACCACTGTTCGATATATTTCCTAGCCAGAGCCCAGAGGCCCACAAACGACAAGGCATTTGTGAAGGAGTCGAGCACAGGGACTGTAGAGTTTGTCCAGGTAATCAGTACATAATAGGTCAGTCCCCACGCCACGAAGAAGAACACGACAATAGGCAGATAAAGCCTCGGGGGGGTATGGGTGATAGGCATCACCGATGTCGTCTGACTTTTCTTTCGTCCGAATTTCCAAACAGCATAGCCATAGACAGCTGCCAAGGTATAATAGACCGCCATACCTGCATCGCCATAGAGTCCGTGACTCCAATAGAGCCATATATCAAGAGCAGGCATGATGATGCCTACAACCCAGAGGGCTATAGACGCACGATACTCGAGCCAGATGTAGATCAGGCCGAGTACCGTTGTCAATATGTCGAGCCAATGCCCGTTTAGAAATTCCAGCATATTAGAAATTGATAGAGAGATGAGCCATCATATTGAATGGGGCTGAAGGTGCAAATCCAGCCTCAAACTGGTCGGAGGTGTCCCAACCCGTGGCAATCAGCTTGCCATTCTCCTTCGTGAAGGCAGGTGCTGCCCAACCGTTATTGTCGAATTTGGCAGAGAAGATGTTGTAGAGAGTGATACCAGCAGTGATATCCTTCACACCAAACTGCTTCAGACTGAAGGTATAGCTGAGGTCTATGTTGGTGGTGAAGTGCCCATCTAGCATCATGCTCACATCTGTCTGCTTGCCGTTATCATCGAGTGTCTGGTAGCTCTTGAAGCCTGTGTTCGTCAGATACTGATCGCCTACATACTGGCTCTGAATGCTGGCATTCATACCTTTATACTTGAAGTTGAGGATATTGTTGAAGATGAAGTCTGGCGAGAACGACAGCGGGGTATCACCCAGACTCTCCACAGAGCCATCCATCAGCGTCACTTCCCAGTTCTTGGCACGATTCTTCGAGAAGGTGGCGTTAGCATCCCAGCGGAACCAGTCGATAGGTTTCCAAGCAGCCTCCAACTCCACACCAAGTCGATAGCTCTTACCCACATTCTTGGCAATAGCCTCACCGATAGCATTCAACTCACCTGTCAGCACAAACTGATCACGATAGCTCATCCAATAGAGATTGGCACCAGCAGAGAATGTCGCACTCAGGAACTTATAACCAACCTCCAGATCATTCAGGCGCTCAGCCTTCAGCTCTGTTCCGATATTATCCTCATAGTCATTACGTGTGGGCTCCTTATGGGCGATGGCATACGAGGCATAGACCTTATGGTGAGGCGTGATGTCGTAGTTCAAGCCAAACTTCGGATTGAAGAAGTTGAAGGTGTCGTCAACGACATATTCGCCAGTAGGGTTAGCTCCCTGCCAGTCGCCTGGATCCTGCATCTTATAGCCGATATGACGATACTGCAGGTCGAGGTAACCATTCAGTCCCTTCACGAATTCATAGTTCACCTTACCATAGATATTCCAGTCAGTCTTCTTGGCATTGGTACGATAATACTCGTAGTCAGGCTGCAGATCGAGACCTTCTGGCACATGCTTCACCCACTTCACCAAGCCGAAGTGATCACCATCATACTTGTTCCATCCGCCCCCTACGACAGCCTCTACGTTATCGTGATTATTATAGATCAGCGAGGCTACAACGGCAAAGAAGTCGTTATCCATCTTCTTCTGACGGATTAGGTCGCTCTTCAACTTGGGATTACCTTCTGCCTCTGGGTCGAACCAAGGACCATAGGGGAGATATTCTATCAGTTTGCGACCAGTCTTATATTCCTCGTAATAGCCTTTACCCTTGGTATAGTGACCAGCCATATTCAGATTCAGATGGTGTGAGAGGTGCTGGTTCCACAAGAGCTGATAGTTCTGCTGGTGGTAGTTGTCTGTCTGATTATCATAGTAATGCACATTACCTTGTTCGTCGTAATACTCACCACAGGAGTTATAGGTGCGTCCATAGAGGCTCTGCTCATACTTCGAAGTGTAGTTCCAGGCGTGATAGGTCTCCTCGATACCATTCCAGGTGATAAACTTCACAACCGTATTGTCAGAGAAGTAGCCACCCTGAATGAAATAGCTGTTCAACTTTGTTGAGGCGCGATCGAGATAACCCTTCGAGCCGATGTTCGAGAGTCGTCCCTGAATGCCCCAGTGGTCTTTGATGAGACCCGTTCCGAAGCGCAGTGTCTCCTTATGCGAGTAATAAGAGCCACCAGAGAGGTCGAGCCCGAAGTAAGGCGTCATGCCGATATTCTCTGTCTGCATATTGATCGTGGCGCCAAAGGCTCCTGCACCATTCGTTGATGTACCCACACCACGCTGTATCTGCATCGACTGTACACTGCTGGCAAAGTCACCCATATTCACCCAGTAGAGCTGGGCACTCTCCGCATCGTTGATAGGTATGCCGTTGGCAGTGATGTTGATACGACTAGGGTCAGTACCACGCACACGAAGCGACGTATAGCCGATGCCGTTACCAGCATCTGAAGTCATCGTGATGCTGGGTGTCAGCGAGAGCAGATAAGGGATATCCTGTCCGAAGTTCACTGCCTTCAGCTCTTCCTTCGACATGTTGGTGTAAGCCACAGGCGTCTTCTTCGAAGCACGTACAGACACCACCTGCACATCCTGCAACTCTACTGACTTGAGCGTATCAAGTTCGCTCGGATCAGTCTCTGGCGACATCAGTGGATTCTTTGATTGCATACTCACTGCACACAACAGCGCAGTCATTCCTAAAACAAATCTTTTCATACCTTTAGTTGTACCTTTAATTAATTAATAATGTAAAGGGGGTAACATGTATCGATAAATCCTTTATTCCATCCCTACGCCAGTATAATCTGGATCAGGTTAGAGGGTATCATCTCAGCCTGCACCCGCAGGCACCCCTTGAAATCGGCTGCAAAGGTACGAATAAGTGAGTAAAATACAAAATAAATCGCAATTTTTTTGTATTTTCGAGCGTGAGTACCTTCGAGCGCAGCTCAAAGGTAGTGCAAATCGAGCACTGCTCAGAAGCAAGCAAACAAACTTTACAAACCGACACCTGAGAATCGCGCGAAATTCACCAATCCAAACTTGGGCTTCAAATACGCGAATTATGACCCGTTTTGTAAACTATTGACACTCTGAGACTTATAAAACCGCCTCTTTTTTAGTTTCGAAAAATAGACATGAAAAGCAACTTCTTACACCTCGTTTGGTTACTTTTTACTATTAATTCTGGCACTTTTTACCTTTAAATCTAGCACTTTTTCCCATTAAGGGGAACAATTTTTTTATAACTATGCAGTAAGTTTTCCATAACCTAACGGCATGTTCCCTTACTGGGAACACCCAGTTTGCTTACTTCTCGCCCTTTCTCCCTCCTACTCCTTTCCTAGATTACATCATCCCGAAGTGTTAAATTTTGGCACAATTCCTTTACATCACATTGGATCTTCTATTGTTAGTTGTTCTTTCCGGCAAATTCGTCTATATCCTTGATAGCTTTGTTCAGTGAGCGCATCTCACGGTAAAAGAGATAGGATAATACGCCAGATACGATGACAATCACCACGAAATAAACAAGATTCCTGTCACTTGAGGGGAAAAAAGGGATATCGGTACCGTAATACACGTCAAATAGAAGCCATATTACACAGAGAAATAAGAAAGGAAGTATGCCGAATGTGTAAAGCTTCTCCCTGCGCTTGAAGGTTATCAATCGCTGCTGGACACTGAGCACATCATCAACTGCAAGATGCTTGTCGCGGATGGAACTGACATTCCAAAAGTTGAAAACGGCCTCGCCAACAATCACAAATACTATGACAATAATAGGTAGCCATGAAACGCCGACGATACTTCTTAAAGCGTAAACCAACCAAGGTAATATTACCAGTTCGCCTACACTACCCCAAATACTCATCTGCTTGATCCAAGACACATGGCCCTTCATCGCCTCTTTCAACAGACGACAACTGACAATCTCCTGCTGTTCCATTCGGTTCTTAAACTCTGCGACCTGACTGCGAAGTTCCTCCAATTCCTGTAAGTTGTTATTCTGATTTTCCATAATTCCTGTTGTTTTTATTCGTTTGACATGCTTTTTAATTCCTCCTTGATACGATAGAGACGAACTGAAACGTTCTTCACTGTAATGCCCATGATGGCAGCAATCTCTTCGTAGCTGATGTTCTCAAGCCATAGCAGAATAATGGCACGATCGAATTGACCAAGTTTGGCAATACGTTTTCGAAGCATATCCATCTGTCGAGAGTTCTGATTACTTTCCGTCTCTTCGTAGGGATTGATGTCCATCGTTAGAGGAACAGTCCTGTTTCTCCGTTTCTTGTGATCGAGTGAGATACACACATTCAGACTGACGCGATAGATCCAAGAGCGCACATTGCTTCGCCCTTCAAATGTTGGCATACTCTTCCACAGGTTGATAAGAACCTCTTGAAATAAGTCGGCAACCTCATCCTGGTCTTGGGAGAACATATAGCAGACGGTATAAATCGTACTGCGATAAGCTCTCACCATTTCCTCAAACTCACGTTCTAAATCATTCATTTTTTCTTGTTTGATAAATCATCTTTTGATAATAAGTCACAAGATGGAGGAAAAAAACTACAGAAATCCAAATAAATTTATGCAAAGGTATGTATTTGATTTGAAAATCAAAAGAAAATGGCAGGGAATTTTAATTATCCCTGCCAGATTAATTATGATTGTCACCAATGTGACTTTATCGCAATCCCATGCGGGCTTCGATGACATTCACCACATAGTCGCCCAGCTTCTCGCACTCGTTGATGAGGTCCATGTAGATGGTACCTACGGCGTAGGTATATTCATGGTTGTTCACATCAGTGATGTTCTGCGACTTCAGCTGATTGCGGTAATTGTTGATTTCGTGCTCAATATTAAATGAGCGGTTGATGTCAAACGACTCCTTGCGTCCCTTCATCAGACGATTCATCTGTGAGAGCGACTGATCCGTGAGTTCCATCATCTGATGGATATGGTCATACTGCTTCTCGATGAAGTGGTCCTCCTTGCCGTTATACTTACGCGAGATAGTACGAGCCATATTATAGCAGGCATCACCAATCGACTCCAGTTCGGAGATCTCACGAAGCATGGCGCGGATCTTGGCCTTAGTGTCATCTGAGAGGTGGGCATCACTCACTGAGTTCAGATAGTTGGCAATCTCCAGTTCCATGTTATCGCTGATACCCTCATACTTCTCGATTCGTGTGTAGAGCTTGTTGAAATCTCCAGCCTTATTGTCTTTCTTATTTGACGCACTGCTTGAGAGTGTCAGCAGTTCACGCACCATATCAAACATACGCTGCATACGTTCTGAGAACGACTGTATCTCCTTCTGAGCCTCCAGCACTGAGAGCTCTGGGGTCTTCATGAAGCCAGCTGTAATGAAATGCAAACGGAAGTCTTCTTCCTCATCCACCTTCTTAGGTTTGATAACCCAGCATACAAAGCGCTCTATCTGGGGGATAAACCAGATCAGGATCAGCGTATTAGCCACATTGAAGGTTGTGTGGAAGGCAGCAAGCACGAAGCTCAGCTTTGCCGAATTAGCCAGGAACACACTAGTCTCAACAGCCTCTTTCTCCATCGTTACGTCGAAGCCTACCCATCCGCATACCATATCAATGAACGGGCGGAACACAAACAGGATCCAGATGACACCAAACACATTGAAGAACATGTGGGCCAAAGCAGCTCTGCGGGCCTGCGTGTTTGCCGACATCGCAGCAAGGTTTGAGGTAACGGTAGTTCCGATATTCTCACCCATCACCAAAGCGATACCCTGATAGATAGGCAGTGCGCCACTCGAACAGAGAATCATCGTGATAGCCATCACTGCTGCGGATGACTGTACGCAGAAGGTCATCACACCTCCCAGGAAAAGGAATATCAAGGTGGTAATAAACGAGTCTGGATCAAAAGAGGCAAAGAAATCAAGCAAGGCCTGATTCTCACCCAGATGCATCTCTGTACCCGTCATACGAAGTGTTCCCAAACCCAGAAGCAGGAATGACAGACCAAACAGAAAGTCGCCGATATAACGGTATTTCTTCAGATAGATCAGGATGATACCCATGAAGAAAGCCGGATAGACGGCACTCGTGATATCGAATGACATACCTGCTGACATGATCCACGCTGTCAGCGTCGTACCGATATTGGCACCCATGATGACAGAGATAGCCTGCGCCAACGTCAAGAGACCAGCATTCACAAACGAGACTGTCATCACCGTCGTTGCCGTTGAAGACTGGACAGATGCTGTCACCAACATACCTGTCAACATTCCAGTAAAGCGATTGGTAGTCATTGCACCAAGGACGTGTCGCAACTGCGGACCCGCCATCTTCTGCAAGGCTTCACTCATCGACTTCATACCAAACATCAAAAGGGCGAGTGAGCCAAGAAGCTTAAAAATAATCCAAATCGACATAAAGATTTGCTTTAATTATTGAATTTCGGGCACAAAGATACAAAAAAAAATAAAATTAAGAATGAAGAATGAAGAAATTTATTATCTTTGCAGAAAAATCACCTAAAACTAATGAAGGAATAATATGGAAAAGATGATTCAAGTACGTTGTAAGAACAATGGGGAAACCATTGAGATACCCGTTGGCTCAAATCTTAAAGATATTTACGAGAAGGCAGGTCTGGAAATGAAATATGGTCCGCTTAGCGCGCACGTAAATAATAAGGTAGAAGGTATGCACTACCGGATATACACTCCGAAAGATGTGGAGTTTCTCGATATCACTTCCCCCAGTGGCTCACGCGCATACACACGCAGCCTTTTCTTCGTGCTCTGCAAGGCTGCTCACGATCTGTTCACGCCCTGCAAGGTAGCTATCGACATTCCTGTATCCAATGGCTATTATGTCAATCTGAATATCGGGCGTCCTGTAACCATCGAAGATGCTGGTGCCATTCGACGTCGGATGCAGGAAATCATCAATGCCGCTATGCCTATCCATCGCCATGAGACCACCACTGAGGAGGCTATTGAAGTGTTCGACAAACTGCATAACCGCTCAAAGGTAAAGTTGCTGAAATCTATCGGCAGTCTCTACACCACCTATTATGATATTGATGGTTACCTGGATTACTATTATGGGGCACTGCTCACCAACACTTCTGAGCTCTATCTGTTCGGACTGGAGAAATACTACGATGGTTTGTTGCTGCGCCTTCCCTCGCGCGAACATCCCGATGAACTCGGAGAGATGACCCATCAGGACAAGATGTTCGGCATCTTCAAGGAGCACCACCAGTGGCAGGATATCCTTAAGCTTCGCACTGTGGGCGACCTGAATGAAGCCATCCTCAATGGTCACTCGTCAAAACTGATTCAGATCAGTGAGGCGCTTCAAGAAAAGAAGATCGGCAAGATTGCCGACGAGATAGCTCAACGTGTCAATCCACCCTCTTCGCTTGGTTTGGGAAACAACAAGGGGGTGAGGCTGGTATTGATCGCTGGTCCGTCGTCTTCTGGTAAGACCACAACCTGCAAGCGTCTGAGTGTACAGTTGGCTGTGAATGGCATCAAGCCTATCGGCATCTCACTCGACGACTATTTTCTGGATCGCGAGAAGACACCCATCGATGAGAAAGGCGATTACGACTTCGAGCATCTGCACGCCCTGAACCTCCCGCTCTTCAACGAGCAGTTGAATGCGCTCTTCAATGGTGAGGAAGTAGAGTTGCCCCGCTACGATTTCCCAACGGGTAAGAGTGTGAAGAGTGGCAAGAGACTGAAACTGCACGACGATGAGGTGCTGGTGGTTGAAGGCATCCACGCCCTTAACCCGGAACTGACAGCACAGATTCCCCAAGAGCAGATATTCCGCATCTATGCATCTGCACTGACCACCATCCTACTCGATAACCACAATTATATTCCCACGACGGATAATCGTCTGCTGCGCCGCATCATCCGCGATCATAAGTATCGTAAGGTATCAGCCTTGGAGACCATTCGTCGCTGGCCATCTGTACGCGCTGGTGAGAATAAGTGGATCTTCCCGTATCAAGAGAATGCAGACGCTATGTTCAACACTGCAATGCTGTTCGAACTGGCTGTCATCAAGAGTCAGGCAGAACCTCTGTTGGAGCAAGTACCCGAAAACTGCCCTGAGCACGCTGAGGCATATCGTCTGTTGAAGTTCCTGAAATACATCAAACCGATTCCAGAGACACAGATTCCTCCAACCTCGCTTCTTCGCGAGTTCCTGGGTGGTTCGTCATTCGAATACTAATCAATATCGCATACTGAATAAAAATTGCAAGAGAAGTGCATATTTGCATGAATTTACAAGAATTCACAAGCAAATATGCACTTTTTAAGTATTTCTTTTGGTGTTTAGGTTAAAAATGAATAATTTTGCAGCGCATTTTGTGAATGCGCTGCAAGAACATTAGTTAATTATTAAGAATATGGCTGAAAAATTAGAAGTGAAGGAGCTTGACCAGGTGGTCGTACGCTTCTCAGGTGACTCCGGTGACGGTATGCAGCTTGCCGGCAACATCTTCTCTACGGTAAGTGCCACCGTTGGTAACGGCATCTCAACATTCCCCGATTATCCCGCAGATATCCGTGCCCCGCAAGGTTCGCTCACTGGTGTATCTGGTTTCCAGGTTCACATCGGTGCAGGTAAGGTTTATACCCCTGGTGACAAATGCGACGTGTTGGTAGCCATGAACGCAGCTGCGCTTAAGACTCAGTATCGCTATGCCAAGCCGGGTGCTACAATCATCATCGATACCGACTCATTCGGTCCCAAGGATCTGGAAAAAGCTCAGTTCCAGACTGAGGATTACCTTGGTGAGATGAATATCGATCCCGATCGCGTCATCCAGTGCCCTCTTACCACGATGGTGAAGGACTGTCTGGCTGATACAGGTATGGACAACAAGGCCATGCTGAAGTGCCGTAACATGTTCGCCCTCGGACTGGTTTGCTGGCTCTTCGATCGTGACCTGAATCTCGTAAGCAACTTCCTGAAGGAGAAGTTCGCCAAGAAGCCCGCCATTGCTGAGGCTAACATCAAGGTGATTCAGGCTGGTTATGACTACGGACACAACACACACTCTTCGACGATTAATGTATATCGCGTAGAATCGAAGGAGAAAGTGCCTGGACGCTATATGGATATTACAGGTAACAAGGCTACGGCTTATGGCTTCATCGCAGCTGCTGAGAAAGCAGGTCTGCGTCTTTACCTGGGCTCCTATCCTATCACACCTGCTACCGACGTGCTTCACGAGCTGTCTAAGCACAAGTCTTGCGGTGTCATCACTGTTCAGTGCGAGGATGAGATCAGCGGCTGTGCTTCTGCCCTCGGTGCTTCGTTCGCTGGTGCCTTAGGTATTACCTCTACCTCTGGTCCTGGTATCTGTCTGAAGTCTGAAGCTATGAACCTGGCTGTGATTATGGAGTTGCCTTTAGTGGTACTCGATGTACAGCGTGGTGGTCCTGCAACTGGTCTTCCAACCAAATCGGAACAAACCGATCTCCTGCAGGCACTGTTCGGACGTAATGGTGAAAGCCCCATGCCTGTCATGGCTGCCACCAGTCCTACCGACTGTTTCGATGCTGCTTACCAGGCTTGTAAGATTGCCTTGGAGCACATGACACCTGTTGTGCTGCTTACCGATGCCTTCGTAGCCAACGGTTCTGGTGCATTCAAACTGCCTGAGATGGCTAAGCTCGATCCCATCAACCCACCATATGTTCCAGAGGAGCTGAAGGGTAAGTGGACACCTTATATGCGTGCAGAGAATGGTACTCGCTATTGGGCAGTTCCTGGTCGTGAGGGCTTTGCTCATATCCTCGGCGGACTAGAGAAAGATTCTAATACCGGTGCTATCTCAACGAATCCTGAGAACCACGACCTGATGACGCGTCTGCGTCAGCAGAAGATTGCTAATATTCAGGTGCCCGACCTTGAGGTGGATGGCGATGAGAATGCCGATCTGCTGATTGTGGGCTTCGGTTCTACCTACGGTCACCTCCGCTCTGCCATGGATGAGCTCCGCGCTAAGGGCTACAAGGTGGCTCAGACCCACTTCAAGTACCTGAATCCGCTGCCCAAGAACACTTCCGCAGTCCTTTCTAAATATAAGAAGGTGGTAGTAGCTGAGCAGAATATGGGTCAGCTCGCTGGTTATCTGCGCATGAAAGTTGATAACTTCGTACCGTTCCAGTTCAATCAGGTAAAGGGTCAGCCTTTCGTCGTAGAGGAGTTAGTGAACGCATTTGAGGACATTTTAAAGAAGTAAAGTAGATATGGAATATACAGCACAAGATTTCAAGAAAGGCCAGCCTCGTTGGTGCCCCGGTTGTGGTGACCACTTCTTCCTGGCTTCACTCCATAAAGCTATGGCAGAAATTGGCGTAGCTCCCGAGAACGTTGCAGTCATCTCTGGTATTGGCTGTTCAAGCCGACTGCCACACTATATGGCTACCTATGGTATGAACACTATTCACGGACGTGCCGCTGCTATCGCTACTGGTGCCAAAGTGGCTAACCCCAACCTCACCGTATGGCAGGTATCAGGCGATGGTGACGGATTGGCTATTGGTGGTAACCACTTCATTCACGCCAATCGCCGTAACATCGACCTGAACATGATCCTGCTCAACAACCGTATCTACGGTCTGACAAAGGGTCAGTATTCACCCACCTCACCCCGCGGCTTTGTTTCTAAGTCAAGCCCCTACGGAACTGTGGAAGATCCATTCCGCCCTGCAGAACTCTGCTTTGGTGCCCGCGGACACTTCTTCGCCCGTTGCGTGGCTACCGATGCCAAGGGTACTGTAGAGGTTCTGAAGGCTGCCCATGAGCACAAAGGCGCCAGCGTGACTGAGGTCCTGCAGAACTGTGTTATCTTCAACGATCACTGCCACGATGTGGTTTACAACAATGAAGGTCGTAAGAAGAATGCCATCTACGTGAAGCACGGTGAGAAGCTCGTGTTTGGTGAGAACAATGAGTTCGGACTCGTACAGCAGGGTTTCGGTCTGAAGGTTGTTGAGATTGGCAAGGACGGTTACACCATCGACGACGTATTGGTACACGACGCCCACTGCGAGGATAATACACTGCAGCTGAAGCTTGCCCTGATGGGTAACAACGACGGATTCCCCATTGCTCTCGGTGTGATTCGCGACGTAGAGGCTCCAACTTACAATGAAGCCGTTCACGCTCAGTTGGCTGAGGTATCAGCTCAGAAGAAGTACCACAATTTCTCTGAACTCCTTGAGACCAACGATATCTGGGAAGTGAAATAAACCTTCATAGTTACTCCATATGGATGAGGGCGTGCCAATAAAGACACACCCTCATTTTTAATTATATCACGTAAAGCATTTACACTTAACTTTGCAAAGTCCACATAACAATCGTTGACTATCAGATGACACAGGGAAGATATTTTGGATTTTATACGTATTTTATACACCAAATATTCTTCGTAACCAAACAAGATATCAGAAAAACTTTGTAACTTTGCACGCAGTTTTGCTATAGGCTCAACAAAATCTAAAAATAATATGTTTCACATTTACGAAGGATTCCATCTCGTTGATGCGTATCACAAAATGCGCCATCAGCGGAAATATCATCCGGAAGATAGCACCAAACGTGCTATCAAAATCGCCCTTGTGGCTATCGTTACTCTTCTGCTCTGGAACATGCCTGCCGAGTGGTATGGCATCCAGAATCTGACCGTTATCCAGCAGCGCATCATTGCCATCTTCGCTTTTGCTACGCTGATGTGGATTCTCGAAATCGTTTCATCATGGGCTACTTCTGTGGCTATCATTGTGCTGATGCTCTTGTTCTGTACAGACAGTGGAATTCTACCAATGGTGAACGAAGAGGAAGTGGGAAAACTACTTTCCTACAAAGGTGTAATGGCTACATTTGCAGATCCTGTAATCATGCTGTTCATTGGTGGTTTTGTATTAGCTATTGCTGCTACAAAGACAGGCCTCGATGCTCAGTTGGCTAAGGTATTGCTGAAGCCCTTCGGTACACGCAGTGAGATGGTACTCTTGGGTTTTCTGCTTATCACGGGCCTCTTCTCAATGTTTGTATCCAACACTGCTACAGCAGCTATGATGCTGACGTTCCTCACACCGGTGTTCCACCAACTGCCCCCTGAGGGTAAAGGTCGTATCTCGTTAGCCATGTCTATTCCCGTAGCTGCCAACCTCGGTGGTATGGGTACGCCTATTGGTACGCCTCCTAACACCATCGCTCTGAAGTATCTGAATGATCCAGAAGGATTGAACCTCGGTCTGGGTTTCGGTCAGTGGATGATGTTCATGTTCCCTCTGGTGCTGTTGTTGCTGTTTATCAGCTGGCGTATCCTGTTGAAGGCTTTCCCCTTTACTCAGAAGCGCATCGAATTAAACATTGACGGTGGCATGAAGAAAGGATTCCACTCTTGGGTGGTGATTATCACGTTCTTTATTACAGTAGCTCTCTGGCTGCTCGATCGTGTTACTGGCATCAACTCTTATACGGTGGCAATGGTGCCTTTCATGGTATTCGCTTTAACAGGTGTCATCAATAAGCGCGACCTGGAGCAGATCAACTGGAGTGTCATCTGGATGGTGGCTGGTGGTTTTGCTCTTGGCTATGGTCTGAACGCTTCTGGCTTGGCAGCGAATGCTGTTGAGAGCATTCCTTTCGGAGAGTTCTCTCCACTGCTTATCCTGCTCATGGGTGGTTTCATCTGTTACCTGTTGTCTAACTTCATCTCGAACTCTGCTACAGCAGCGCTGCTGATGCCGATTCTGGCTATCGTCTGCGGTGCAATGGGGGATAAGCTTGATCCTATCGGTGGTACACCTACCGTTCTCATCGGTGTAGCCATCGCTGCATCATCAGCCATGATCCTGCCTATCTCTACCCCACCGAACGCACTGGCATTCGCAACAGGTTATGTACAACAGAAGGATATGTCAAAAATGGGTATCCTCATGGGTGTTATCTCTATGATACTTGGTTTCGGCCTTGTCTATCTGATGGGAACACTTAAGTTGATCTAAATAAAAATCCTCACCGAGTGGTGAGGATTTTTTTAATACTTGAAACTGCTACCGCCAACAAACTCACGCATGATACTCGTTGGAGGAATCTCCTTGTCACTAATGGGGATGAAGTAATGAATAAACTTCAACAAGCGATGAGCCTCGGCGTACTCCGAACAGTTTTTGGGAACTGAGGAAAGAATAAGTTCAGCATGTGTACGCAACACAGCAAACTCAATGTTAAGTGCTGAGTTGAACATCACATCAGCCGACTCCTGAAAGGGGAATATCCATTGTTCCTCAGCTTCACATACACTCTTCCACTGACTGATTGTCTCACGGGCTGAAAAAGCGCCCTTATTATAATCGCGGATGATGCGGCGCAACAAGCGGTTGTCCTGCGTGGGAATCCAATTGTGCTCATCAAGAGAGATACTTGTCAAAGCTGAAATGTAAATCTTGTATTTCAAAGCTTCATCTACACCAGCCGTCAGCAAAGGGTTCAGGGCATGGATTCCTTCAATGATTAGCACACTGTCGTTCTTCAACTGAAGCCGCTTACCGTTATACTCACGTTTTCCTGTCACAAAGTTATATTCAGGCACTTCCACCATTTCGCCATTCATCAGACGAGCCAGATGGTCACCCAACAGCTTGTAATCCACAGTTTCAATGTTATCAAAATCGTACTGACCATTAGGTAGTTTTGGCGTATCAACACGATTCACGAAATAATCATCTGTGGAGAATGAATATGGTCTGAGACCACAGGCAAGCAGTTGGATTGACAAGCGTTTACAGAATGTGGATTTGCCAGAGCTGGACGGGCCAGTAATCAGAACCAGCTTAACCCCCTTATGGAAACGGGCATCTATCTCTTCAGCTATCTTCACAATCTTTTTCTCCTGCAGAGCCTCACTTACCTGAATCAGCTCTGAGGCATAACCACGGAGAATAGCCTTGTTCACATCACCCGCATTCGAGAGTCGCATAATAACATCCCAATGAACTTTCTCTGCAAACACCTCAAACGTTCGTGGCTGATTCACCTTTTCCGCCAGCACAAGGGGATTGTGCTTGTCAGGCACTCGCAACAGCAATCCGTCTTGGTAGCGTTCCAGTCCCCATACCTTCAGGTAACCTGCCGAAGGCACCAATGGTCCATAGTAGTAATCCACCGTATCACCCAAAGTGTAATAATCAGTATAAGCTTGTCCACTGGTCTCCAATAGCTTCACCTTGTCACTTAAGCCTCGTTCACGGAACACGCGGATAGCCTCCTCTGTAGTAGACTCAGTACGGCGGAAGGGCATGTCAGCATCTATAATTTCCTGCATACGATTACAGATAAGCCTCACATCGGCATCGATAAGAGGTTTACCTGATCGTTTTTTAAAGTTACAATAATAGCCACGTGAAAGAGGATGCTCAATGTAAAGTTTACAGTTGGGAAATGTATCACTCACAGCCTTATACAATACAAAACAGAGTGAGCGTACATAGACACGCCTACCCGAGCCATCGCTGGCATCGAGAAATTCCACATCGCGGTTGTGGTAAAGGCGATACTTCAGTCCCTGCGAGACATTGTTTACTTTCGCCGATACTACCGGATAGGGCATCTTCAACTCGTCGGCATAGGCCTGATAAACCTCTACCAACGAACTCCCCTCTGGGAAACTCTTGGTGATACCGTTGTTCTTACAGCGTACCTGAAGCATAGGTGTTAACGCTTATCTGTTATACTGCGAAAACTCTGCAACTTCTCACCAAAGCACAAATCACCACAGTCGCCAAATCCAGGAACAATATATTTATGTTCGTTCATACCCTGATCAATAGAGGCACACCAGATGGTAGAATTATCAGGTAGGGCTTCTTTCACCACTTCTATTCCCTCTGGAGCAGCGATAATACAGCACACATGAATCTTCTTGGGTTTTCCCGACATAAGAAGTGCCTCGATAGCAGCAGCCATAGAACCACCAGTAGCCAACATTGGGTCGGCAATGATAAGCGTCTTACCCTTTACGCTGGGAGCTGCAATATAGTCGGCATGAATACCTACTTCGGTATGCTCTCGGTTGATGTACATACGGAAGGCTGATACATAGGCATTGTCAGCACGATCGAAGATATTCAGAAAGCCTTGATGGAAAGGCAATCCAGCACGAAGTACAGTTCCCAAAACGATATCATCCTTTGGCAAGGGAATCTCCAATGAACCAAGAGGCGTAGTCACAGTCTTGGGTTTATATTCGAGTTTCTTGGATACCTCATAAGCCATCAACTCACCAATACGTTCTACATTATGACGGAATGTAAGACGGTTTTTCTGATAACTCTTATCGCGGAGTTCTGACATGTACTGATTGATAATACTGTTCTGTTCTGCAAAATTAAAAACTTCCATTATTCTACTGTTTTAAGTTTGTTTGGGTGCAAAAATAATAAAAAAAATAGAAAAAAGCTAGCAATATATCAAAAAAATCCTTATCTTTGCACCATAAAACCAATAACCCATGAATTTTCGGCTGCTTTACCTAACCATTATCACAGCCATTATATGTTGTGCATGTACCAATCGCAAGACCAAATACGTCATTGGTGTATCCCAATGCTCTGAAGATATCTGGCGCGACTGGCAGAATTCTGAAATGCTGCTTGAAAGCACCCTCCATGATGGTGTGGAATTGCGTTTTGCAACGGCTCGTGACGACTCTAAACGACAGATCCTTCAGATTGATAGTCTGGTGGAGAGTGGTATTCAATTGCTTATCGTAGCACCTAATCAGCTGGCATCCGTCACCCCTGCCATCAATCGTGCTTATGACCAAGGGATTCCAGTGATTGTATTTGAGCGTAAGACTGATTCGCCCAAATATACAGCTTTTATGAGTGCCGACAACTACGAGATTGGTCATGTCATGGGCGAATACGTTGAGATGCGCCTTCATGGTAAAGGACATGTGATGGAGATTCTCGGTCTGAAAGGCTCTTCTCCTGCCGAGGATCGCCACAAAGGTTTTATAGATGCCTTAAGGGATTCCGGTATAGAAATCGTAGCATCACTCCAGAGCGACTGGACAGAGGAGAAAGGCTATGAGGTAGTGAAGAACTACAAAGGAAGCCTGGAAAATATCGACTTGGTATTTGCTCACAATGACCGTTCGGCGCTTGGTGCGCGCAAAGCCTTCCAGGAGGCTAAAGTTGAAAAACTCCCACTCTTCTGTGGCATCGATGGTCTGCCTGGCAAGAACGGTGGTATCCAAATGGTTCGCGATGACGTGCTTGACGCCTCCTACATTTACCCCACACGCGGTGACCAGCTCCTGCAGCTGGCTCTTGCTATTCTCAACGGTGAACCTTACGAAAAGGAAACAATGCTCACTTCTGCCATAGTAACCAGCGAGAATGCCAATGTACTGATGCTTGAGGGCGACGAGGTGATGCGCCAGGCACAACGTATGACGCGTTTAAAGGAAAAAGCTGATGCTTACATCCAACAGCTCGGCACACATAAAGTAATTACCATTCTTGCTGGTATTCTGATTTTCCTGTTGCTCCTTATGATCGTGGGTATCTATTATCACTTCCTGCAGCGGGCGCGTTTGGACGAAGAACACAACAGGATGGAACGTGAAAAGCTCGACTTCTACACCCAAGTAAGTCACGAGCTGCGCACACCACTGACTCTCATTCAAGGTTCTATTAATGAATTAATGGAAACAAAGGAAGCCAAGGAAGCCTGTTCTGAGACCAAGAGTCTCCATAGTATCTTGCACCGTAACACCAACCAACTGATAGAACTCACCAACAAGATGCTCGATGTACAAGCGACAGGTAGTCTCGATATTCTCTCCAGCGGGCAACAGGAGAACACTATGGCACCTACTGCCACTGATTTACCACCAGTTTCACAGATGGGAGATGACAACCAAACAAACACAATCCTCATTGTTGACGACAATGCAGATATTCGCACTTTGTTACGCCGCATTCTGCAAAACCGTTATCAGGTGACTGAGGCCGAAGATGGTCAACAAGGCCTAGCGTTAGCCAATGAAATTGTGCCCGATCTGATTGTAAGTGACGTGATGATGCCCGTAATGAATGGTCTGGAGTTCTGCCAGCGCATCAAGAGCAGCATGGCCACTTCACATATTCCTGTCATCCTGCTCACAGCCCGTGCTCTGAGCAAACATCAAGTGGAGGGATACGAGAGTGGTGCCGATGCCTATATCACTAAGCCTTTCTCTGCCGACGTGCTACTGGCTCGCATTGACAACCTGCTCAAGAACCGTCTGAGGTTGAAAGGTATCTTCAACAATGACGAAGAGAAAGAGGTACAAACGATAGAAATACCGGTTGAAGAGCCACAAAAGAAAGAAAACACGTTTATTATCAAACTTCGCGATTTCATCGAACAGAATATGTCCGACAGCGAGTTAGGGGTAGAGGCGATCGGTGCAGAATTCAGTCTCTCCCGCGTGCAGTTATATAGAAAGGTGAAAGCCCTTACCGGCCAATCACCAGTAGAGTTGTTGCGTACAGCCCGTCTCCACAAGGCACGCCGTTTGTTACAACAGACCAATAAAAGTATTTCTGAAATAGCCTATGAGGTAGGTTTTTCTGCTCCCGCTTATTTCACAAAATGTTTCAGGGATGAGTTTGGCGCCAGCCCCACCGATCTTATTTCTCAAGAACAGGGCAGCACTGCCTGATCACAATAGGAATCTCCTCTGCAGTAGCCTCTTGTGGCGAGATGATTAATCTGACCATCGCTCCATGACTGTTAAGATCTTTTTGTGAATCGAAGATAAAGTTACCCAAACCATAGAAAATAGGTTTCCCTTGATAAATCTCATTCGGTTGTCTGGTATGCGTATGGTGGCATACCAGACAGTCAGCCCCGGCATCTATCAGTTGATGAGCGTCATAGCGCTGGCGTGGCACCACCTCTACATGGTTCTCCCATCCCCAGTGAAGGCTTACAATGATATAACATCCCGGATCTTCCTGTTTCATCAAGGCGATACGCTGACAGAGCATATCGATTGACTGCTGATTCACACAAGGTTGATCTGGCAGACGGGGGAAATTCTCAAGTGCCAGTTGCAACGAGGCAATCAACCACACCTTGCGTGGCTTCTCTGTCAGCAATATGGGCTTGGCGGCTTCCTCTTGGTTCTGTCCAGCCCCGATAGGGATCAGCCCAGCTTGCAAGATATTCTGTTTTGTATCTATCAATCCCTTGCGCCCTTGGTCGATGCTGTGATTATTCGCCAGGTTCAAATGCGTCAGTCCATGCCGTTTCAGGTCGTTCAGCCATTCAGGTTCTGCTCTGAAGATATACTGTTTGAACACAGGGGCATGAATCTTCGTAGCGGGACACTCCAAATTACCCACCACCGCATCGGAATGCTGGAATAGAGAATCTATGCCCGCAGAGAACAAATGGTCTATACCCTTCTGTTCCACCACCTGACGCACCCCGCGGTCAAGCAGGATGTCGCCAGTCAGTGTTACAACAAACGAACTAACAACCAGTGCTATAGAAAAAGCGTTCATTCGTATGGGGTACTTCCTTCAGGGGCACGATGATATCCTTCATCCAGACTGGACGGCCTTCCTCCGGATTGGTCTCCAATGTGTTCTGCCACTCCTCGTCAGTTAGTCTCTGTATATTTATTGGGCGTTCAGTCTCACGGTAGGAGAGCACTGCACCTCGCATCAGCCAGAGGTAGCCGTCCACTTCAACGACACAATAAATCTCGTCGGCCATACCTACACCAACGTACATCACACTCTTCTCGGGATTGTTATCGGCATTGGCTGTATAGACATCAGCTATGAGTGCCACCTTACGATCGGTTCCCTGGACATCATCCCAACCCATCAGATACATGTCTGCATCGCGTACCAGATCGAGTGAGATATTCTCAAACGTTGCACCAATATGCTTCAACTCATCATAATCGCCCTCATCAAGCTTCTTGCCTGCCAGCTCACGTTCACTGACACGCAAAAGGAATTCGGCCTCTTCCTTTAATCGGGAGGTGGTTAGCGCTGCTTTCTCTGTAGTCAGGTGATAGCGTTCCAGCACGTCAGAAGTTGCCTCAAGCAGACGGATGGCCTTCCGCCAGAACTTCACATTCGGCTCCACATAACCTGTCACAACTGGATCGGGGGGACCACCGCCGCCGCACTCAGCACCAAAGGGCTGTTTAGCATAGAGGATGGCGTCATGCTTTAGTTCTGCCCATGAGGCCAGAGCAGCATTCAGGTCTTTTTTCTGCCACTCAGGGGTAAGCATGAAGTAGGGATACCCCTTACAAGTATCGGTTACCGTCTTCAGCGCATCCATCCACCGCGTGCTGATGGTCTGTTGCCAGTCAATCTCCTTCATACGCTCCTTCATCTTGCTCAGTGCTGCCAAGAAACCTTCCCATTGCTGGGACTCTTTCTGCTCTTCTAATAGGATGCGTTCTGCTGATTTGACACCCATCGAAGCCATTACGTCGAGCCCCTTCGGTAAGGCACGTTTGGTAGGGAAGCTATCATAGTCAACCATCTCCAACAGCACCTCACCATCAGGCATGTATCGCTGTGGCAGTAGGTTAATCTTATACGGACTGCTATATTCGTATTTCGGACGGATGCGCGTCTGCTGTTGTGCCAAGGTTTCAATAGCATGACGCAACTGAGCCATTGCTTTCTTGTTCTTCAATAAGTCAGTTGCCTTTTGTCCTTTCATCAACTCATATACCTGTAGGATAGTGATATTATCGGGTGTGCCAAACAACCACGTCATAGGTTCAGACAACTGTTCGTAGAGAGCTTTCATCTTGGCATCCTGGGCAGTGAGTTCTGCCAACACCACAGCACACTGCAATTGTGAGGCTTTGTCTGTACCGAAGGGTACTGTCTGAAGCCACATCATCGCTTTGAAGTAGTTCTTCAACGTGTCATTACGAGTATAGTGACCACGCGGACGGAACAATGGATAGGAGAAAGGAATATCAATATAACCGAGATATTTTGATGTATCGGCTTCCGAGGCATTCACTTTCTCTACCTCATCGGCCACTGTACCCAAAACACCCTTCTCACCTTTGATCAGGGCATAGCCCACATCGAAGTAGGTATTCAGCCACTGCTGTTCTGCTGTCGTGCCTGTGGTCAGCTGACGCCCTCTTTCGCACAGCTGTAGCACCACATCGTGTAGTTTCTGCTGTTCAATGTCACGTAGCAGACAGTCAAAATAAAGGTGATACAATTGCAGATAAAGATCAGTGGTCACAAAGTTTGGAAAGTTCGAGTAGTCATTAGTCTCATAAACCTGAAACAACTGGTTGTGCCGGGCGGGCACAATAGCAAAGCCGTTGCGACCTAACTTATCCTTTAGAAGAGGGTCGAACACTTCCATCTGCATGGCGTTCACCACATTATCCATATTCACACGATGACCGCTTATAGGCGATTTGAAGTTCTGTTGTTTCAGTTCCTTCTCGCGTGTCTGCAACTTGTTGATTAACGCGTATTCCGATTTGCTGATCTTGAAGGGCAACTTGCCATCGGCTTTATAGTAGTCATCACGCTCATAGCCCGTCATCAGATCTTCCACCTTGCCCCAGCGCGCCCACATCAAAGAGTCGTACCATGAGGTACACTGGAACACGCCACGCAGGAAGGCGTCACGAAAGGGGAAACCCTCTCGGGCGTAGAAACTGTTGCGAAGAACGCGTAGTTCCGTCAGACTAAGCTGCGAGATGTCTTGATTCAGGTTCACACGTTTGTTCAACTGCTCCACGTCAATGCCACCTTTACCAGGCATCATCACGCGTTGCACCTTTTGTGACGTAGCCGTCATAGCCATCAAGCACAACATGGTTACCAAAAACTTCTTCATCTTCATCACACTTATCATTTAGGTTTAAACTTTTCCATTGCTTCTGCCTTATCGGCATCCCTAATCAGGTATCGTACAAATGCCATACCGAAATCATCCCAACGGTATTCCGCTACCGTATATTGTTCCTTAATATTGGTCTCCAGGCTGCGTACCCTACCATTTATGAAATGGAAATCTTGCAGCTTACCACCCAATTTTGAGCCCAACCACATAGGCCTTATCAGCCCTTTGTAGTTCTTGAAAATAAAGAGTCGCCTACCCTTTTCAGGATAAAAACGGGTTGACTTAATCACCCCCACCAGCGCCTCAATAGTCCCATTACCATCCACATCACCCGTCTCCATTCGATACACGGGATAAGGCAACGACCATTGGTTACATGTCGAGTCTGTGGTCAGCGTCAACAGGTACAGACTGTCGCTTTTCTGCACCAGCGAAAAAACCTGTCCTTGACACGCCAAGGTCACCAGACCTATCACGATACCCAAACCCATCCGTTGCCACCCCTGTTCCATCATAGTGCAAAGATAAACAAAAAAACTGAATTGCACCAATATAGGAACAGATAAAAGTGAACGTTTTTATAAATGTTTGTTAATTCTCAGTCCCTTTTTGGAATTATAAGACTCTTTAGATAGTGATTATCGCTAATAATGCGTAATTTTGTACACAATAATAAATATATGCGATATGAAGAAGTTAATGATGATGGCTGCCATGATGGTGGCAGTATGTGCTTCGGCACAGAGTGACAAGTCCCCCGTTGACGCGTATTTCACAAGAAACGAGATGCCTGACATGACAAAATGGTATCCAGGTCCGCCAGATACGGCCAGTGTACAGTTCGCCTATGACATTACCCAATATTTTTGGGGCAAGAAAATGCGTTTGTGTAAGGAACGAGCCGACATTGCCCGCCGCGATGCCGTATATGGTCTCGACTGCATCATCCGTGAGTTCAGCGAACCGTTTGGTCTGCAGATCTCAAAAGAGGAGACACCTGAAATTTATAAGGTATTGCGCGAGGGTACAGCCACCTGCGACAGCATCAGCACCAATCCAAAGAGGTTTTATATGCGCAAACGTCCGTTCGTGCGTTTCAACGAACCGACACTCTATCCTGCCGATGAGCCTCATCTTCGCACGAATGGCTCTTATCCCTCAGGCCACACCGTGCTTGGCTGGAGCTCTGCCCTGCTACTTTCAGAGATCAATCCAGAACGTGCCGATACGATTTTAGCACGTGGCTATATGTATGGGGAAAGCCGTGTCATCGTAGGTGCCCACTGGCAAAGCGATGTCGATGCAGCCCGCATAGCCGCTTCGGTTGCCTATGCCCGTCTGCATACAAGTGAGCGTTTCTTAGAGCAGATGCGCCGTGCCCGCCAGGAATTCCGCGTAAAGACTGGTCGCGCTACCATCGTCGAGATGAAGGCCTACCAGAAAGCCGCCAAGAAGCGAGCTCAAGGCAAGTAATTTGTTCGAAGATAACGAGGCATGTAGCCCGACTATCACGTTGGTCGAATCCCTAATCAACATCACAGCACTATGATAATATTGAGTTGGTAGTAAAAACAAGAAAAGCGAGCCTTACGACTCGCTTTTCTTGTTTTTACTACTTTTTCTTCTTGGCTGCTACTGGCTTTTTGGGAGTAACTTTTGTGGCTACAGGCTTAGGAGTCACATAAGGTTGCTGCTTCAACAGGATATATGAAGCCTCCAGTGCCTTGTTCCTTAGATTCTCAGGATAGTTGGGATTGGCCTTCATGAAGTTCTCAACAATCAGTGCGGCCTCCTTACTCTTATGATCAGCCATCAGTGCCTTCATCCAGTATTCGGGGAAGAACACATTACTAGTCTGCTGTATATACTCCAGCGACTTCAGACTGGGCTCGATATAGCTGTTGCTCTGCGGCTCGAAGACATCAGAATTCAACAGGTATAAAGTGTAGATGGCCCACGGCTCCTGAACACGGTTCTCCGGTTTCAGCAGAGAGTTGAAAACATTGGTGCGCTCAACAGGATCGGGATTGCAGGCACGACTAACGTAGTCGAACTCATTACGCATATCTTCGTTGGTGAGTCGGGCACGCTGAGTGCTAAGAATCTCCTGCCATCTTTTAGGGTGCATGATGGCTAGGCGATAGGCAATTTCATTATAGTCGTTCTCGTTGAGCAACGGGTCATTATGACGCTTCCATATAGTCTCTAACTGCTGCAGCACCTCGGGCGAAGAAGCTACTCGGGTCATCATACGGATTACGTACTGATGGCACTCGTTGGACTTATTCTCTCCCAGGAGGTCCATCACGCAAAGTTCCAAAGCTGCACGCTGCTCGATGTTCACATCGCGCACAATTTTGAACATATGCTCAAGGGCAGTAGCCATGATAAGCGAATTCTTTTCCTTACACATCAAGCGAAAGAGCTCCCCAAAGTGCGAGGGAGGCAGCTTACCCCTCAGATAGTTGTCATGGATGGTCAGCAACAGGCAATAACGATTCACATCGTTACGAGTCGTGATGAGACGCTTAGGCAACAATTTAACATACTCGTCGTCGAGCGTAAAACGACCATAACCACGACCATCGGTATTAGGCAGGATACAGTCAGGCTTGCGAGACAGTTTGATAGACATTACCGGCTGCTGCATATCAACATCGTAGGTGACACTCTTGCCCAGATCGTTGATGACTCGTACCTGGAACTTCTCTGGCCAGAAGACGCCACGGTTATATGGATCGCTCTGCTTGATAACCAGCTGACCACCCTGATAGCTGGTGTGGATATCCGGCATACCCTTCTCCTTGACCCATACCTTACCAAACTGCCGGATATTGAGCTGGGGAGCCTCATCGGCCAGAATATTCACAAGATCATCCCATGAAGCATTACTGAATTGATACTTCGAGAGATATTTGTTCAGGCCGCTCTGGAGCACGTCTGGACCCATCATATTCTCCAGCATACGCATCACGACTGCCGTCTTGTCAAAGATGATATTGTCATAGAGCAGACTGGCATGATTGGCATTGGTGAGCTCCACGGCGATGGGATGAGTACCCTCCGTACGATCAGTAGCTATAGCCTCAGCCTGATGGGTCTTGATAAAGTTCAGCTCGAAACTAACCTTATCATAGTGGCGATGGGTGATTTTGGAGGCTACAAAGCTGGTAAACACCTCGTTGGCCCAGAGGTCATCAAACCATTTCAAGGAAACCAGGTCACCAAACCAGAGGTGGGCTGTGGCATGAGCTATCAGCTCCATACGGCGCAGGGCATCCTCTTGAGTGGCAATCTTATCAAGGAACAGCAGACGATCGTTGAACTGGATGGCACCAGGATGCTCCTGACCACCAAGTTGGAAATTGGGGAGAATAGCAAGGCCGTACTCCTTGAAAGGACAGGCAATACCTGTATAACTCTCCATCCACTTGATGGCATGACCAGCCTCATTGAAAATACTATCAATCTGAGCCACCTTGTCGGGGTCATTTTCACGATAGAGTGCACGCATATTGTGACCATCGCGCTTGCCGGTCTTTTCATTGAAGACACCAGCCACAAAGGAGTAAAGGAAGGTTGGCAATGGACCGCTGCAATCGCTGATCATGGTCTTCCAACCTGCAGGTGTGTTGAGTTTTGTCATGAACATGGCACGCAGGTCGGGCTGATCAAAACAGGGGAACACGCTACGCGCCAAATCAGGCACGAAGATAGTGTAGAGATAATCCTGATTACGGTTCAGGGCTTTGTCAAGGCTAGCAAAGCTCAGTTCTATGCGGTTGCTGCCTTCACTTACCATATCCTTCGGGATGATGATATGCTCATTCTGATAGCTGGCCTGGAAGGCTACCTTCTTGAACTTGGTCTTTTTCTTGTTCTTGGGGACAACTGCCACGCAACTGCCATCAAAGCCTCCCTGGAAGTCAAGAATAATGTCCTCGCTCTTCTTCACATCGAAACAGATGACCGCACTACCCGTCACCTGTTCATTCTGATTGGCAGGGATATTAAAAGTCAGGTCGTAGATGACATTACTGATGTTTGCTTTACGGTGTTGCGCAAGTTCCTTCGTAACACCTCTTGAAAGAATCTGGGCATTGGCGCTCAACGGCATCATTCCCAGAAGAGAAAAAAGTAAGAGTCTGATATGTTTCATTTGATTTCTATTATATACCATTTATCTCAATTTTTTATAACCATATTTAGCCTGTGCGCCCAACTGCTCTTCGATTCGTATCAGCTGGTTATACTTGGCCATGCGATCTGTACGTGACAATGAACCCGTCTTAATCTGACCGCTGTTAGTGGCTACTGCTATGTCGGCGATTGTGGTATCCTCTGTCTCACCCGAACGGTGTGAGGTAACGGTGGTATAACCATGGCGATGAGCCATCTCGATGGCATCAAGAGTCTCTGAAAGCGTACCAATCTGGTTCACTTTAATCAGTATTGCATTTGCTGCTCCCATCTGAATACCCTTCTCCAAGAACTTGACATTGGTAACGAAAAGATCGTCACCCACAAGCTGGCAGCGGTGGCCAATCCTGATGGTCAACTTAACCCAGTTAGCCCAATCGTTCTCATCAAGGCCATCCTCAATCGAGTCGATAGGATATTTCGTAATAAGCTCTTCCAAATATGCAATCTGCTCGTCGGCAGTAAGTTTCTTTCCATTAGGATCCTTTTTCTTACCATTATTCAATTTCCGGTAGTCATAATACCAATTGCCATCCTCCTGCACAGCAAACTCTGAAGCTGCGCAATCCATTGCAATCGTAACATCCTTACCTGGTTCATAGCCAGCGGCCCTGATAGCCTCCATGATGGTGTCGAGCGCATCCTCGATACCATTGAAATTGGGCGCAAAGCCACCCTCATCACCTACAGCGGTAGAGAGGCCACGAGCCTTCAGCAGTTTGGCAAGGTTATGAAACACTTCTGCACCTATGCGGATCCCCTCCTTTTCCGATTTGGCACCTATGGGACGAATCATGAACTCCTGAAAGGCGATAGGCGCATCAGAGTGCGCTCCACCATTCACGATATTCATCATAGGAACGGGAAGCGTATATGTATTTGTACCGCCAAGGTAACGATAAAGCGGAACTTGCAGGTAGGCAGCGGCAGCGTGGGCGACAGCCAGAGACACCCCGAGGATAGCATTGGCACCAAGGACTTTCTTGGTGGGTGTACCATCAAGCTCAATCATCTTCATATCAATCTCACGCTGTTCAAGCGTGCTCATGCCGATAATGGCAGGAGCTATTACCTTATTGACATTATCAACAGCCTTCTGAACGCCCTTCCCCAGATAACGGGTTCGGTCGCCATCACGCAGTTCGATAGCTTCATTTTCACCTGTAGAAGCACCTGATGGAACGGAAGCTCGACCTACAAAGCCACTCTTCAGTGTGACTTCCACCTCTACTGTCGGATTACCACGCGAATCTAGGATTTCCCTTGCGTGTACATTCTCTATAATCATATAATAATAACATTAATGTGTATCAATCGTTATCAGTCTGTTTCCGTTTGAGATAGTCAGCGAAAATGCGAGCAGCACTTTCAACCTTTGCAGCACAAGGACGGCTTTTATAATACTCATTTGTGCGCTCTGAAGCCACATAGCTGCAAACAGCTTTCTCATGCCCCTGAAGTCCTAAGATCTCTGCACATATCAAACTACCGTTGGCCTGCTTAAACTGCGCCAGCAGTTCTTGCACCACCTTATAACAAGCCGACTTTCCCTCACGATCGTTGCCCTCCGTCTGACCGCAATCCAGTCCAGTGAGCATCACAATGCCTGAGACGGCTCCGCACATCATGCGCATCCGCCCTACACCGCCACCGAACCCGGCAGCCACTTTCTTGGCCAAAGTGTCGTCAAGGCCATACAAATCAGCAAACGCCGCCACTACACTTTGGCAACAGCCATAGCCTGCCATAAAAATATCTACGGCACGCTCCACTCTCTTATCTATCTCTTGATTTGTCATCATTTGCTATTTTGAGTTGCAAAAATACAAAAAAGGGAGAATAAATTCTACTCTAAACTGATTTTTGATGTTAATAATTTCTAAATAGAGAGAAGAACACTTGGAATGTTCATAAAAAACGAGTAATTTTGTAGGCCACTAATAGTGATTAAAATTCAAATGGCTAAATAAATACAATTGTTTAACATCTTATTTATATTTTATTATCAATGATTTATTCTAAAGAAGTTGAGAACATGTGTAGCGTTTGCAAGGGCGCTTATCATGGACCTGCACCAATCCCAGAGGAGGGCAAATGGGTAGCAGTGAAGGAAATCAAAGAGATCTCTGGTTACACTCACGGTATTGGCTGGTGCGCACCTCAGCAGGGTGCCTGCAAGCTGAGCCTGAACGTGAAGGACGGTGTGATTCAGGAGGCTCTGGTAGAGACCATCGGATGTACCGGTATGACTCACTCAGCAGCTATGGCTTCTGAGATTCTGCCAGGTAAGACGATCCTTGAGGCTCTGAATACCGACCTCGTTTGCGATGCTATCAACACCGCTATGCGCGAGCTTTTCCTGCAGATTGTTTACGGACGCACACAGAGCGCCTTCTCTGAGGGTGGTCTGGCTATCGGTGCTGGTCTTGAGGACCTGGGTAAGGGTCTTCGTTCACAGACTGGTACACTCTATGGTACTGTTGCCAAGGGAACACGTTATCTTGAACTCACCGAGGGTTACATCACCAAGATGTATCTCGATGCCAACAACGAGGTTTGTGGTTACGAGTATGTACACCTCGGCAAGATGATGGAGGCTATCAAGAACGGCATGGATGCCAATGAGGCTCTGAAGAAGTTCACCGGCTCTTATGGTCGCACAAGCGAGGAGCAGGGTGCAGTTAAGGCTATTGACCCACGTAAAGAATAAAGGAGGATACGACTATGATTAGAAAAGTACAGTTTGAGAGTCAGGAGCGCCGTATCAACCAGGTTCTTGCTGCTCTGAAGGAGAATGGCATCAACAGTATTGAGGAGGCCAATGAGATTTGTGAAAAAGCAGGTATCGATCCATACCAGATGTGTGAGGACACTCAGCTCATCTGCTTCGAGAATGCTAAGTGGGCATACGTTTGTGGTGCTGCTATCGCCATCAAGAAAGGTGTGAAGACAGCTGCCGAGGCTGCTGAGGCCATCGGTATCGGTCTGCAGAGCTTCTGTATCCCCGGATCAGTAGCCGACGATCGTAAGGTAGGTATCGGTCACGGTAACCTCGCCGCTCGTCTGCTCCGCGAGGAGACAGAGTGCTTCGCTTTCCTGGCTGGTCACGAGAGTTTCGCTGCTGCCGAGGGCGCCATCAAGATTGCCGAGATGGCCAATAAGGTTCGTAAGAAGCCACTTCGTGTTATCCTGAACGGTCTTGGTAAGGATGCTGCCCAGATCATCAGCCGTATCAACGGTTTCACATACGTACAGACCAAGTTCGACTACTTCACTGGCGATCTGAATGTGGTTAAGGAGGTTCCTTATGGTAACAATCCTAACCGTCTGAAGGTTAAGTGCTATGGTGCCGACGACGTGCGCGAGGGTGTAGCTATCCTGTGGAAGGAGAACGTTGACGTTTCTATCACTGGTAACTCTACCAACCCAACCCGTTTCCAGCATCCCGTAGCTGGTACCTATAAGAAGGAGCGCGTGCTCGCTGGCAAGCCTTACTTCTCAGTAGCTTCTGGTGGTGGTACCGGTCGTACCCTGCACCCAGATAATATGGCTGCCGGTCCTGCTTCTTATGGTATGACTGACACCCTGGGCCGTATGCACTCTGACGCTCAGTTCGCAGGTTCTTCTTCAGTACCTGCTCACGTAGAGATGATGGGCTTCCTGGGTATGGGTAACAACCCGATGGTAGGTGCTACTGTATCTGTAGCCGTTGCTATCGACCTGGCTATCAACAAGAAGTAAATTCTTGAAATATTAAGATGAAAGCCTCGCCGATTGGCGGGGCTTTCTTGTTTTTAGATTTCGAAGTCGAGACAGCTGCGCTGTACGGTATAGGGGCGGACTTTGCCGTTGGCTACAGCTACGTGCTCAGGATGAACAGCATAACCCTTCAATGCTTCTTCGCTCTCAAGGGTACTGTCGAGCATCACGTCGGCATTTGATGAAGCTAAACGGCCATCTATATGTACCTTTACATCGATGAGTCCGGGCACCTTGCCTACGAGTGATTCCAAACCAGCCTTGATACCAGCCTTTACTTGTTTCTTCTCTTCCTCAGAGAGTTCTGGATTCAGTGTCCAGAGGATGATGTGCTTAACCATAACTTTTTTTGTTTTGAGAGTTAATATTGATAAGATAAAAAATGTTCAAATGGATAGGGCAGCTCAAAATGCATCCGCTTTTCTGTTACAGGATGGACGAAGGTGATGGCTTGCGCCTGCAGATAGAGACGCTCGGCTTTCTCACCATAGAGTTCATCACCCACTATCGGACAACCCAACCCTTCTGGATGGGCACAATGCATACGTAGCTGATGGGTGCGCCCCGTATGGGGATAGAGCGCCAACAGACTATGTTGACCAGCCTGCAATACACGAAATTCTGTGATAGCGCGCTTACCCTTCTCATGGTCAACCACCTGAAGAGGACGGTTCATCGGGTCGGATGCCAGGGGCACATCGATGATGCCATGTTCCTTCGCAGGCGTACCCTCCACGATGGCAAGGTATTTCTTCTTGACCGTCCTGTCGGAAAACTGTATCTGCAGATGCTGATAAGCCTCCATCGTCTTACCTACCACGATAATTCCCGATGTCAGCATATCGAGCCGATGACACAATAGCGCCTCCGGCCACTGTAACTGTGCCCAGGTGGCTACGGAATAGTCGCCGATCTTACCAGGAACACTCAGCATACCAGCAGGTTTAAAGAGCACAGCTAAAGACTCATCTTCATAGATCATTTCAGGTTTCTGTCGGGTCGCATTGCCTATTTCCGGATGCGGATCGACATTGAGTCCCTGTAACATCCATGTCAATACAGGCTTACATTTTCCACGACAGGCAGGATAGAAATGCCCATGATGCCTGATCAGACTCCTGGGCGAATCACCCCACCAAAACTCTGCCATGCAGACGGGAGTCAGATGCTGAAGATAAGCGTATTGCAGGAGTTTCGGTGCACAACAGTCGCCCGTACCACCTGGAGGTAACGGATATCTGCTTCGGATGCGGGCTGAGCAATGATAGTCCTGCCATATTTCAACTAGATCCTTCACCTCACCGCGCCCGTTCAACAGCTGATATTGATGAAAAAGCCATGTCTGGAGTTCCTGTGACATCTCCTTAGATTTCATAGAATCACTAGTCGTTCTAGAAATCCTAGATATCTCGCGTTCCTTTGTCTTGAAATAGCCATCAGGCTGCTGGGCATCAAAAACAGACGGAACGAAATACGGCCAGTCGTTACGTCCCTCCAACAGACCAGAGTAGGCCGCTAAGAAAGCTATGCCTTCTGCCGACTCCACCACCAGCACTCCGAACATCTTCCCTTCTGAGGGATTGATGCGGGCTATCTCCTGCTTCACCTCCTCCGCCGCCAACAGGCACAACGGGTGAGGCTCGTAGCAGAAAGGATCCGTGAAATACGCGGGCTTCGGCAAGTCTGTTTTCAAAGGATGAACACATGTCATGATTGGGCAAAGATACAAACTTTTCCTTAAATTTGCAAATTTCTACCTCAAAATGTACGTTGATTCAGAATTAATGCTTACCTTTGCAGAGTACTAACCATCAAACAGAATGAAACAGGACGAGATTTTCGTGATAACGATCAACCGTGAACTGGGTTCCGGCGGTAGAACGGTCGGTGAGAAACTGGCCAAACGGCTTGAGGTGCCTTTCTATGACAAGGCACTCATCCAGGAGTTGAAGAAGAAGTATGGTCTCACCACAGAGGAGATCGAGCGACTGAAAGGACAGGAGCACAACTGGTGGGCTGAATTCAAACGTAGCATCATGATGATGCCTAATTACGTGGCTCCCCGTATCGTCCCAGACTATGCCTCCATGCCCGACTTCCTGATTACCGACGACATCTTCAAGGCAGAGACGGAGATCCTGAAAGGTATTGCTGCCGACGGTTCATGTGTGATCGCAGGCCGTAGTGGCTTCTATATCTTCCGTGATCACCCCAACCATTTGAGTATCTTGATTCAGGCATCCATGGAACGACGCATAGAAAGAGTGATGCAAAAACAGAATGTTACAGCAGAGAAAGCCGAGGCCATTATCAAGAAAGTGGACGAGTCACGTGAGAACTATGTCAAGAAGTACACAAACTCTTCACGTTATGACACCCGCAATTACGACCTTGTCATTAATGCCGATAACCACTCAGAGGATGAGATTGTAGAAATGATTATCCTTTATCTGGACTTACCGCTCTCGAAAATCATTTTCTAAAGATAGCAAGTCGAGGCATTTCTCTACGGGGATGCCTCGATTTTTATCATCAGTATCACGATAATGGTCAATCATACGGAAAACAGTATCCATAGCCTGACGTGTACTACTCTTTAGTGACTCCCCATTCAGCAGATGACCGATAAGAACAGCTGAGAAAATATCACCAGTACCATGAAAGAGCCCTGGAATTTCATGATAATCTAAATGAAAGTAACTATCATCGAAATGATTATAGCCCGCCACAGAATTATGTCCGTCGATCTTACAACTGGTAACCAGTGCAGACTTACAGCCGATTTCTCTTAAATCATCGAGCAAATCGCCAGCCTCTTCCCAACTGATACCATCCATCTTGATACGGGTACCTGTCAGGTAACATGCCTCTGTGTAATTTGGGAAAGTCAGATGAGCCACCGAAACCATCTTGCGCATCAATTCCACCTGATGCTCGGTCACACCGTTATAAAGTCGCCCACCATCACCAAGAATCGGATCGACAAATACTGTTGTGCCATTTTTCCCCTGTTCTTCACAATAGTCTGCCACAAGTTTGGCCTGTTCATCGCTGAACATCAGACCTGTGCAAATCGCATCAAATGAGAAACCCAGCTCTTTCCATACAGGTAACGTACCTTTCATATATTCATAGGTATCCTGAATGTTAAACTTTCCGTAATCGAGTGTATTCGACACAAGAGCCGTTGGCAGACTGTAAGTAGGTATACCCAAGTAAGAAAGGATGGGAAGCATAGCACCCATTCCCACTTTACCATAACCTACAACATCGTTAATTAACAGTATTTGTTTCATTTCGGCTGCAAAATTAATCTATTTTTTCGACAAAAGAACAAAAGAAGCATAAAAAATCTATTCTTATTTACTTATGTTTAAAATTATGCCTAACTTTGCAGGCAATTATGGAAAATCAGCAAGTTTCGCCCATTTTGGCACTCCAACAGCAACGACTATTACTCCAGATGGAGTACCAGGCTGAAAAGGAAGCCTTCCGCAAGCAGACTGAAGAAATGGGACTGCAGCGGAAGGTGAAACGTGGTGATGCGTGGTACCCTCTTAAGATAGGAAAAAGCTATTTTAATTCACTGAACCAACTAGTAGTAGAAGTGTTCCGCCAAGGTGACGAAGAGATTGAGCACAACTTTGAGTTCGGTAAGCCTGTGGCTTTCTTTTCTAGCCAACCTAGTCAGACTATCACTACTAGCATCCACTATTTCCCCTTCACTGCTACAGTAAGCTATGTCGATGGCGACAGGATGGTCATTGCCATTCCTGATAACGGACAGTTCATTGATGTGCAGAGCGCTGAGAATGTTGGTGTACAGCTTTTCTTCGATGAGACCAGTTACAAAATGATGTTTGATGCTCTCGACCGCGTAATGAAAGCTAAGGGGCGTTTAGGTTATCTTCGCGACCTATTTTATTCGCATCAACAGGCAGAGACTTATAGTTTCGCCCCCATCCGCTTCTCTTACCTGAATAGTACTCAGGAAGAGGCTGTGAACAAGGTGTTACGGGCAAAAGACGTAGCCATTGTCCACGGTCCTCCAGGAACGGGTAAGACAACGACCCTTGTAGAGGCCATCTATGAGACACTGCGACGGGAAAACCAGGTACTGGTTTGTGCACAGAGTAATATGGCAGTAGATTGGATTTCAGAGAAACTGGTAGATCGCGGCATCAACGTGTTACGTATTGGCAACCCAACCCGCGTAAACGACAAGATGCTCTCTTTCACTTACGAGCGCCGCTTCGAATCACATCCTGATTACGACCTACTATGGGCCATCCGAAAGGCGATTCGCCAGCTACGTGCCCAACGAAAACATCGAGACGACAAATACCACCAGAAACTTGAACGCCTTAAAGAACGGGCCACAGAACTTGAAGTGCGCATCAATGCCCAACTTTTCAGTGAAGCCCGTGTGATTGCCTGTACGCTTGTTGGCTCTGCCAACCGCTTACTTGAAAGACAAAAGTTTGGAAGCGTGTTTATTGACGAGGCAGCTCAAGCTCTTGAAGCAGCTTGTTGGATTCCTATTCGCCGGGCGTCACGTGTTATTTTGGCTGGTGACCACTGTCAATTGCCGCCAACCATTAAAAGCTTTGCCGCAATGAAGGCCGGACTGGGAAAGACACTTATGGAGCGGATTGTGGAAAATAAACCTGAAGTGGTAACTTTGTTGAAGATGCAATACCGGATGAACGAGGAAATCATGCGTTTCTCCTCCGATTGGTTTTATGGTAATCAGGTGGAGAGTGCACCAGAAGTCAAGTTCAGGAGCATCCTCGACCTCGACATACCCATGACTTGGATCGACACCTCACAATTTGAGCTTCCAGAAGATAGCAATTTCTCCTTTAAAGAGACCTTTGTAGGCGAGAGCTTCGGCCGCATCAACAAGGCTGAAGCCGAATTGACACTTCTGGTCTTGGAGCAGTATTTCGAGAAGATTGGTAAGACACGTATTCTCGACGAGCGATTGGATGTCGGCGTCATCTCTCCCTATCGTGCTCAGGTACAATATTTGCGCAGGCTTGTGAAGAACAAAGAATTCTTCAAGCCATACCGCCACCTTATCAGTGTGAATACCGTGGATGGTTTCCAAGGTCAGGAACGCGACATCATACTTATTTCATTAGTAAGAGCCAACGACGATGGACAGATTGGTTTCCTGCGTGACTTGCGCCGTATGAATGTGGCCATTACCCGTGCCAGAATGAAATTGATTATTCTTGGCGATGCCTCTACAATGACACGCCATCCTTTTTACAAGAAGCTATACGAGTACATTGAGGCTCTTGATTAACATTATTTAAGAGACGACAACATCATTAAAGCAGATTTATTTGTACCTTTGCAGCAAATTGAAACAATAAAATTATTAGCTATATGAAACTTAAACTTTTTATGTTGGCTATCGTAGCCCTTATGACCTTACAGGTAAATGCCAATGATTATCGTGACATGGAACCTCTGAAGTTAGACACACCCGAAATGAAACCCGAGTTAGTAGAACTTCCTGCCAATCCTTTCACATCATCAAGAGTCTCCACTGATTACGCTATGAATACGACTTCATCACAAGGTATGGACTTTAGTTTCTTCAAGCAGAAGACCAATCCCAATGTAAAGCCATATAAGTTCATGGATGACCTGACATTTGTAGGAATTCCCTTGTTTGTAGCAGGTTGGATTGTCAAGAGCGAGAAAAACGGCTTCAAACAGCAGACAAAGCACTCATTGGTTACGAACTTCAAATCTGGTGTTGATGATTATCTGCAGTTCCTCGGCCCGGTAGCCACCGTCGGTCTGAAAGTGGCAGGTGTAGAGGGTCGCAGCGACTGGCCTCGCTTGCTAGCTAGTGCCGCCATGTCGTATGGTATCATGGCGGGTCTCGTGAATGGTATCAAATATACTGCAAAGGAGATGCGCCCAGATGGAACATCTGCCAACTCTTGGCCCTCTGGTCATACGGCTACGGCCTTCGTTGGTGCCACCATCCTGCATAAGGAATATGGTCTGACCCGCTCGCCCTGGTTCTCTGTGCTCGGCTACGGTACGGCTACGGCTACTGGTGTGATGCGCGTGCTGAACAACCGTCACTGGATTAGTGACGTGCTTTCAGGTGCTGGTATCGGCATCATGTCTGCTGAATTGGCATATGCTTTCAGTGATTTGATGTTCAAAAATAAAGGACTGCTGCGTGGCGACATCAGCGGTGAGCATAATATCGTCGACAACCCCAGTTTCTTCAGTGTCTCAATGGGTATGGGATTCGGAGCAAGGAATATGGACTTCGATATGGATGCCATCCAAGGCTATGTGAGTGAAGATGGTGAAAAGAACATAATGAACTTGAAGTTCGGTACTTCAACCTCTGTAGCTGCAGAAGGTGCTTACTTCTTCAACAAGTACATTGGTATTGGTGGTCGTTTGCGTGTCAACAGTTCTCCTATTAAGGGTTGGGATAAAATTATCGATTACGGCTGGCAGGATTTGGCCTATGCTTATGAAGCTGTGGATAGCGAGGGAGATAAGGAGTTCGCATCAATGGTGGAAAAAATGTTCGATGATGTGGATTTCGTCATCGAGAGCGACCATCTGACAGAGTTCACCGCAGACCTCGGCGCGTATTTCAACTTGCCGATTTCCAAGCGTTTCGCTCTAGGCTCCAAACTGCTCATTGGTCGCAGCATCATGCAGGAAGTGAACTTGGACGCCATCTCTTCCGGCAAGTGCATTGATATCGATTCCAAAGGTAACCCAGTTCAATCTGATAAGGAATATAGCACCTCTTGGGACTACTTCACCGTTGGTGGTAACAACACCATGAAGTTTGGTACAGGCATCTCGCTAACCTATGCCTACAAGAGCAACTTCGCCTGGAAGCTGTTCCTCGACTACGACTTTGCCCGCAAGACCTATACGATGACATACGATCCCGATGGCTATGTGAAGGATGCTATGCCATCGGTTTATCAGGAAATCATCAAACAAGATGCGAAAGCTTTGGATCCTGAAACGCAGAGCATCAAGAAGAACATGAACAACTTCGTGCTCGGCGGTTCGTTCGTGGTAAACTTCTAATGATCATGGTTGAGATACGCCCAGTAAAAGATAAAAAGCAACTACAGCAATTCGTACAGTTCTACTACGACCTGTATCGCGGAAGCGAATGCGCAGTGCCTTATCTCTATTCTGATGAGATGGCAACATTGCGTTCCGACAAGAACCCATCTTTCGAATGCTGTGAATCGGCCTATTTCCTTGCCTTTCGAGAGGAAAAGGTCGTAGGGCGTGTCGCTGCTATCATCAACCGCCGTGCCAACGAGCGCTGGAACTGCCATCAGGTACGTTTCGGGTGGTTCGACTTTATTGACGACATCGAGGTTTCTACTGCACTATTGAAAGCTGTTGAGGATTGGGGGCGTGAACGAGGCATGGCAGAGATCGCAGGTCCTTTGGGCTTTATCGATACAGACCGTGAGGGAATGCTCGTTGAAGGCTTCGATCAGTTGTCAACGATGTATGTGAACTATAATTATCCTTATTATCCTCAGCACATGGAGCGCATGAATGGGTTTAAGAAGGATAATGATTACGTAGAATGTAAAGTTAAGGTGCCTGAGATAGTACCTGAGAAATTTTCCAAGATTACCGAATTGGTTTGCAAACGTTATGGTCTGCGGGTACATAAGTTTACACGCCATGAGCTAATAGAAGAGGGTTATGGCAAGAAGGTATTTGACTTGCTGAATGCAACCTATAAGGATTTGTATGGTTTCAGCCAACTGTCAGAGCGCCAGATTGACAAACTTGTCAATGACTATATCAAGATTGCCGACCTGAATCTGGTAACTGCTGTTATGGATGGTGACCAGATGGTAGGCTTCGGCATCACGTTCCCCTCTTTCTCACGTGCTTTGCAACAGACTCGTGACGGGCGTTTCTTCCCTTTTGGCTGGTGGCATCTCATGAAGGTTTTAATGTGGCACAAGACACCAATTGTGGATCTCTTGCTGATTGGCGTATTGCCTGAATATCGCTCAAAAGGTGCCAATGCGCTGATCTTCGATGACCTGATCCGCTGGTTCCAGCGCTATGGATTTGAGTGGGCAGAGACTGGACCGCAGATGGAGACAAACGAAGGGGTACTTTCGCAGTGGCAATATCTGGAAGCTATTCAGCACCGCCGTCATCGTTGTTATAGAAAGATCTTTTAGTTATGGATATGACTTGGGAATTTGTACTACGCATTTTCGTAGCAGCCTTTTTAGGTGGTGTGATTGGTCTGGAACGCGAATATCGTGCCAAAGAAGCAGGATTTCGCACTCACTTCTTGGTAGCCTTAGGTTCGGCTTTGTTTATGATAGTGTCAGCATACGGTTTTGAGGATGTTGTTTCTATGCCAGGTCATCGCCTCGACGTATCACGTGTAGCTGCCCAAGTAGTATCAGGCATCGGTTTCATCGGCGCTGGTACCATCATCTTCCAAAAAAGCGAAAATGTGATACGTGGTCTTACCACTGCTGCTGGTGTCTGGGTAGTAGCAGCTATTGGCCTTGCCTGTGGTGGTGGCATGTATGTATTGGCTATAGCAGCTACCATACTTGTGTTGGCTGGTCTAGAGGCCTTTAACCTTTTCCTCCACAAATTCGACAAACACAGAAATATCAATTCCTGACATTATTTTGAATACGCTCGCCTTCTTCAATCATCTTTTTGGAGGGGCGAATATTTTGATCTACAGGTTTTTCTGTGAAATCGGGTGTATTATATGAATACATCAGTCGGCGATAGTATTCCTTTGGATTGCGTTGTGGCAACATGAAGGGCTTTGTAGCACAACCTGTAGTGTCAATACCAGCAAAATAAAGACGTGTGTACAGACCATCATCGCGACGACTTGTAAAGAGGAACCAACGGCTGTTCTTACTCCAAGCATGCAGACTCTCTGAACGATCACTATTTACCTCGTCCATCCGCCGTGTAGTGCCATTCTTCAAGTCGTACAACCAGAGTTCTGCCTCAGGATGCCACACCGTGAAATAGCCGTAATCAGCCTCTGCATACATCAGGAAGCGTCCGTCATAGGAAGCACGAGGCCACGATATACTTTTACCTGTCTTAGCCGTATTCACCAACGTATCCACCTGCGTACCGATACATCCCGTCTCAGCATCAAAGCTCACACGGCATAGACTGTATTTCTCCTTGTCATAGTCAGTGGGATAAATCTGGCGACGGGCAGTGGTAAAATAAAGCCACTTGCCATCAGGCGAGAAATTGGGACTGTTCTCCGCCCAGTATTTTTTCATAATCAGCGTATCCTGCAGAATCGTATGAGTCTGCGTATCATAGACAAACACATCCGATGAAGCATCATAGACATCAATGCGTTGTATGCTGGCCGTATGAAACATCTGTGAAGTCTTATTGGTAGAAAAGGCACAATAGCGCCCACCTGGATGCCAACCAGGATAGACCATCGATCCACCCAGTTGTTCATTCTTGGCTTGTATCATTTCTATCTTTCCATTACGATGGATTGCTGTTGCACCATGTTCACCACGGATATGGAACACATATTGGTCAGGATTGGTCTGGTTGGCAGTATGACAATTCACACACATACCATATGTCTGCGCATTAGAGATTAGGGGCTCCTCATCGAAATTACTCAGGTCACGCTGATAGAGTCCCATTTTGCTGTAGATCTCGAAACTGGGAGCAATACGCCGGTAGGTGACACCCCACTCCTCGAGAGGCTGATTGCTGATGGTAACTGTGAAATCACGATACTGTATCCACTGTCCGCCTTTCTCCGCACATACAGTAAAGGTAAGCTTTGCCCCACGGTTCTGTTTCAACAGCGCGTGCCACTCCTCTATGTCAAAGTCTGCATAGTCACCATTCACATGCAGCGAACCGCCCTGTGCACCAGTAACCATCACATCAACAGTTGTTACGGAGTCGTCGGCCATTGCAAAATTCAAGGGAGCAATACCAACTGGTATTGTCACATCCACATAGTCTGGATAGATAACAGGCAGCTGATCCACATGCTGCACATGCTCTGGTTGTCGGCTACAAGCCATCAGCAGCAACGTGCCCATGAGGGCTATGATCAAATTATAATAGTATCTCCTCATCATTTATCACATTTAATAGAATAACAGGTTCTCACTCTCATCATACATCTTTTTCAACTGATCATAGACTGTACCTTTCATCAACTCTGGATGCTCTGCCAACGAGCGCATCTTCTTGGCCCAACTACGATAAAAGAGCGTACGTTCCAATAGGCTGATATATTTTAAGGCAACTTCCGTACGCCCCGTTATCAGACTGGTCTCCACAAGTCGTTGCAGAGAGCGCCCACTCTTGTCATAATCATCTATCGACTCCATCGCCTCAAAGGCAGCACGTTGCGACATACCCACCTGGGCAAGCAGCAGATAGATGTCACTCATCATATAAGCAGAAGCCCGACTCGACAGTACCTCCTTAGGATTCATCAGACAGCTCCGCATATCATGCAGTGCCAAACGTCCTGTTTTCCATAAGGCAATACGCACTGCGTTCTGACAAGATAGCCGCATCGTCTTGCTTTGCTGGTTTTTGTCGATAATCTCCTCCCATTTTGCCTTCCGTAAGAGAAAATCGTATTCCAATTCCTCCATTGTGCCACCAACAGGCTTATTAACCACCACACACAACAATACAGGCAGAACAAGCGACAACAAGGCAGAAACCACTCGCCATTTCTTTTTCAGCAAGTGATGGAACAGCCACATCGACACCAACTGCAACACCACACAAAGCAGCGCCATCGTCAGGGCACCCAGCATTGGTGTGCAGAAAAACTGTACCACCCCACTCCACAGATAGTCACCCCAGCCGCCAGGCATCTCAAGTCTGTCCTGCAGGTATGTCATATCCCACACAAACAGCTGCGACTGTTCGTGACTCATGAGCACTTGAGGGTAACCAAAGTACCAGAATCCATATACCGCCACGCCTACCATAACAGGTAACGCAGCAGTCCAACTGATTGATTTAAGCCTTCCTAAATTCATAATTTTTGCAAAATTACGAAATTTCGTCGAATCTCCACCATATTTACTCTTTTTTTTTCTATATTTGCACACGGAAACCAAAACCACTAAGCTTCATGATAAAAAAACAACTCATTATCTGTCTTCTAGCTGTACCATTGCTGGCACAGGCTCAGAATCCTGTCATCCGCGATCAGTATGCTGCTGATCCAACTGCACGTGTATTTAATAATAAGGTGTACGTCTACCCTTCACACGACATCGTACCCCCTGCTGACCAGCGACAAGACTGGTTCTGCATGGCCGACTACCATGTGTTCTCATCTGAGAATCTCACCGATTGGACAGACCACGGTATGATTATTTCTCAGGAGATTGTGCCTTGGGGTAATCCTAAGGCTTACTCGATGTGGGCACCCGATTGTGTCTTTAAGAATGGTAAGTATTATTTCTATTTCCCCAATGCACCCAAAGACGGACGTGGTTTCAATATCGGCGTGGCAACAGCTGATAAACCCGAAGGGCCGTTTACTTGCGAAGCTGAACCTATCAAAGGAGTCTCAGGCATTGATCCTTGTGTACTTGTCGACGACGATGGTCAGGCTTATATCTATTGGAGCGGCATGGGCATCCGGGGTGCCAAGCTGAAAAGCAACATGCTTGAGCTTGATGGTGAACTGCAGGAGATGAAATTTCCACAGCGCGAGGGTATGCCGGAAATGCCGCCAATGATGGTAGGTGGCCAGGTCATGGAAGGTCTGCCTGAAGGATTTAAGGAGGGACCTTTCGCCTTCAAGCGTGGCGACTGGTATTACCTCACCTTCCCTTGGGTACTTGGCGACACCAGCGACGGCAAGAATCCCACAGAGACCTTAGCCTATGCAATGTCGAAGTCACCGCTTGGTCCTTGGGATTTCAAAGGTATCATCATGGCTGAGCACGAGAACCAATGCTGGACCAACCATCACAGTATCCTGGAATACAAAGGTCAGTGGTACCTTTTCTACCACTGGAACGAATTCTCACCAAGAGATGACAAGCGCCGTTCTGTCCGTATCGAGAAGATCAGCTTCAATGCCGATGGTACCATTCAAGAGGTATTTAAAACCATGCGTGGTGTAGGTATCAATCAGGCAACTGAGAAGATTGAGATCGATCGTTACAGCGATGCCAGTGCCGATGTCACCACCCAGTTGATCGACACCATTAACACCTTCCGCAGCTTCCAGGCGACACTTCCTGCCAAGGGTAGTTGGCTACGCTATAATGATATTGACTTTAGCTGCCTCAACGATGCCTATTTGGTCATCTCAGCCAAGGCCGCTGAGAATACCAATTTCTATATCCGCGAGAACAGTGCCGATGGTAAGATACTCGCCAAGATCGACATGACAGTGAAGCCTGAGACACCTGAAGGTATGCCAGCCATGTTCCGTCGCGACTATAGCAACCAGTGGCTCACGATGACTGCTCCATTGGCTTTCACGCCAAAGGGTGTCAGCAATCTGGTTATCACCTGTGAGGGCGATGCTGGTGTCTGTGTCGATTGGATACAGTTCAAGAACCGCCTCAAGTACTTCTCGCCTGCCACAACACAACCAGCCCAGCCCGATGAAGACGGCTTTATCCGTCGCTGGATGCTCCTGGAGCCTATCGACAAGCCCAATCCTGGCAATACGGTCTTCACTGACTCTTACCTGCGTGAGCACTTTAATAGAGAATACTTCAAAGGTCAGCAGACTATTCTGCCGAAAGATGGTCAGAAGGTAAAGGCCACATTTAAACAAGAACAAGCTCCTGCAGGTTTTGGTCGAGGAGCACAGGCACCTGCACTACCTGAGGTCAAGACTGTCACTCAGACACTCACATGGCATGCACTCGACAGTGAGAACTTCAACGTTAAACTTTTCCGTTTTGCTGAGAAGTGGGGGCAGCAGGTTTATGGTGTCCTTTTCTGGGCTGTCACTATCATCGACTGCAACGAGGACATTGAGAACGTCCGTCTGGCAGTTGGCTCCAACTCTGCCTCTATGTGGTGGCTCAACGGCAAGGAGGCTCTGTTGCTCTCAGGCGATCGTCGTATGGTGAAAGATGATGCTATGTCGCCCCGTCTGACGCTGAAGAAAGGTCGTAACATCCTGCGTGGTGCCATCATCAATGGTCCAGGCATGAGCGACTTCTGTGTCCGTTTCCTCGATGAGAAAGGTAACCCTGTCACTAACTACAATGTAACAATTAAATAATTCAAAAATGTAACAATTAAATTCGACGCAATATGAAACGTATATTTCTCATTATATCATTGTTGAATTTTTACATTGCCGTGACGCCAGTTATGGCTCAGATTGGCGAACCCTATATCCATGACCCCTCGACCCTGGCCGAGTGTGATGGAAAGTATTATACCTTCGGCACTGGTGGCGGTGGTCTGATTTCTGAAGACGGTTGGAGTTGGCATAGTGGTGCAGACCGTCCCGGCGGCGGTGCTGCCCCCGACGTGCTGAAGATCGGTGACCGTTATCTCTGTATCTATGGTGCCACTGGTGGTGGACTTGGCGGAGGTCATGCAGGTCGTATCCTGACCATGTGGAATAAGACACTCGACCCCAAGTCGCCCGACTTCAAATGGAGTGAGGCTGTAGAGGTATGTTATTCCGATGGTATGGAGGATCAGGATGCAATCGACCCAGGTTTGCTGCTCGACCCCACCACAGGTCGTCTGTGGGTGAGCTACGGCACCTATTTCGGCACCATTCGCCTCATCGAACTCGATCCCAAGACGGGCTTCCGTGTAAAGGGTAATAAGGAGAAGGATATCGCCATCGACTGTGAGGCCTCCGACCTGATGTATCGCGATGGCTGGTATTACCTGCTTGGCACCCACGGCACCTGCTGCGATGGTGTGAACTCTACCTATAATATCGTAGTAGGCCGCTCAAAGAACGTAGAAGGTCCATATCTCGACAATGTAGGCCGTGATATGTTCCACGGAGGTGGCAAGATGGTGGTGGCTGCTGGCGATCGCAAGGCAGGTGCAGGCCACTTCGGACGTTACATCATCGACGAGGGTGTTGAGGTGACATCATTCCACTGGGAGGCAGACTTCGACCTGAGCGGGCGCAGTGTGCTTGCCGTCCGTCCACTGCTTTGGAAGAACGGCTGGCCCTATGCTGGTGATCAGTTCAAGGGTGGCACCTTCGAGATTGAGAGTGAGCGTCGCGGCTATGCCCTCGAACTGGCTGTCGATTTCGTCCGCATAGCACAGGAACGTCAGGGGTGGTTCAACCGTGAACAGATGCAGCAACCTGCCAAACCCATCGCCAACCAAACGTTAGCAGAAGTGATTGGTACATGGCCTAAGGGAGATATTCCTGCCCGCATTGGCGACTATATGTTCCGTCCTCACCAGCGTTGGACCATCACACCCGTTGATGCCGCAGGTGGCTACCTCAGCAATCCTTACTTCAAGATAACAATTGAAGGCACAGATCGCGCACTGGCTGCAACCGCTGATAAGGAGGTGACCACTGTTTCATCTTTTACAGGTGCTGACGAACAGCTCTGGCGCATTGAACAGCTCACTGATGGCACCTTCCGCATCATGCCGAAAACCATCCCTGGTATTGAAGGTGTCAACACGAAGTTCTGCCTCTACAGTGCAGGTGATTCTACGCCTACTCTCGCAGAGTACGACTTCAATAGCGACAACTCCAAGTGGAACTTCCGCAATCACTGATCCAGGCAGAAGGCCCGTACTCTTGAGATGTATTCGGCCTTATGCTCTCGATATGACAAAGCATGCTCGGCACCATCGGCTACCCAAAGCCCCTTGGTGCCGGGTTTGGCTTCGTAAAGGGGATATACCATCTCAGTAGGTACAAACGTATCGGCACCGCCATGAATAAAGAGCATCGGATAGGAACATTTCTTTACCTGCTCTAAGGCCGAAGCCTCACTAAAGTTCCAACCATAACGTAACTGGCAGAGCAGACTCGTGGAATACATCAACGGGAAGGTAGGCAGACCAAACTGCTCTTTCAGTTGACCAGCAAACTCATCCCATACGCTGGTGTAACCACAATCCTCCACAAAACGCAGATCCCTGATACCTTCAGGCATCGTTTCTCCAGACAACATCATGGTGGTAGCAGCACCCATGGAGACGCCATGCACCACCATCGTGTCGGCCTGGAAAGTCTTTAGCCAATGCAGTACATCGAGCCGGTCCTTCCATCCCATCTGGATGGCATCGCCTTCGCTTTCGCCACAAGCATGCAAGTCAGGCATCACCACATTGTATCCCAACTCATGCTCATAGATACGGGCCAGCCAAAAGAACTTGATGGCACAATCGCGCCAACCGTGAATCACGAGGGCTGTACGAGTACTACCTCTATCCACAAAGAAAGCATGATGACGCTCCCCTGTCGGCATCGTCATAAACGTGTCACGCAAGGCACCGATACTCCGCAGACTGTCAACCCACTCTTTACTCTCTGGATATTTCTCAAACTGCTGTCGATAACACGAGTCGGTGTCCATCCGGTTCGGATCTGGAGCCAACGAGAAGTCAAGCATATAGAAACTGCCACCAATGAGCGCTACCACAAAGACGGTAACAATCATGGCTAATATCCACCCTATTTTCTTCATTTTCCTTATAAATTTACGTTTCGGGTGCAAATATACAACTTTCTTTTTGTATTTCACTCATTAATTCGTAACTTTGCATCCATGCTAACGGAAAAGACGATGGAGAAGCTGCGCATTCTGGCGGAGTCGGCGAAGTATGATGTGTCATGCTCGTCGAGCGGCACTGTGCGCAAAGGCAAACAGGGAATGGTAGGCTCTACCGTCGGTGGCGTAGGCATCTGTCACTCGTTTGCCGACGACGGGCGCTGTATCTCATTGTTGAAGGTGATGCTGACCAACTACTGCATGTACGACTGCGCTTACTGCATCAACCGTCGCTCCAACGACATCAAACGGGCAACGCTCTCCGTCAGTGAGCTGGAGGAGATCACTATGGAGTTCTATCGCAGGAATTACATCGAAGGTCTCTTTCTGAGTAGCGGTGTGGTGCGCAACCCCGACTACACGATGGAGCGACTGGCAGCCATTGCCCGCGATCTGCGACTGGTTCATCGCTTCAACGGCTATATCCATCTGAAAAGCATTCCTGGCTGTTCGCAGGAACTGCTCAACGAGGCAGGGCGTTATGCCGACCGCATGAGTGTGAACATCGAGATACCCAAGGAAGAGTCGCTGAAACTGTTGGCACCAGAGAAAGATCACAGGAGCGTATTCATGCCGATGAAGATGATTCAGCAAGGGGTGTTGGAGAATAAAGAAGACAGGAAGAAATACCGTTACGCCCCCCGTTTCGTACCAGCAGGACAATCCACTCAGATGATTGTAGGGGCCACGAAAGAAACCGACAAGGATATCCTCTCGATGTCATCTATGCTCTATGGCCAGCCCACGATGCGACGAGTGTATTATTCAGGCTATGTCAGCGTAAACACCTACGACCCGCGATTGCCGATTCTCAAACAACCACCTTTGGTACGTGAGAACCGACTCTATCAGGCCGACTGGTTGCTGCGCTTCTATCACTTCAAAGTAGAAGAGATCGTCGATGACCTGCATGCCAACCTCGACTTAGAGGTTGATCCCAAACTCGCCTGGGCACTGCGCCATCCAGAAGCCTTCCCTGTGGATATCAATACAGCCGACTACGAACAGCTGCTGCGAGTGCCAGGACTCGGCACGAAGTCAGCTTGGCTCATCGTCAACTCACGCCGCTTCAGCCGTCTCACCAGCTACGACCTGAAGAAAATGGGTGTGGTGATGAAAAAAGCGAAATATTTCATCACTTGCAACGAACTCACCTCGCTGTTCTCCCAGCCCATCATCGGCATCAACGAACTCCACCCAGAGCGCCTTCGCCCCCTTCTCATCAGCAAGGCCCAACAGAAACGTGCCGCTGAAGAGCAACAGCTCACCCTCGACTTCAAAGAAGAATAATAGGTAATACTGGTCGAAGCCATAAGACTTCCCATAGTTTGCGAAGTGTAATCACTTTTCTCCATCAAACACTGCAAATATGCTGCTTGTTTAGATTTTTCATCTTTCTTAAAACTTCTTACTTAGTACGTGATTTTACGGTTATACTATGAAAATTGGTCTTGTACACTTAGAAAAATTTGCTGCATAGTTATGCCGCAAATTCTGCTACCTGATGGCTATTTCTCTGCAATGGTACAAATGTACAGATTTTTAACAAAATAGTATGTTTGATAACATTTGGTGTGTGCATTTACTCCCTTTTTTGCTTAAAAACCCTTTAAATACTGGGGATACAGCACGGGAGGGAGGGGCTTTTTCGAAATCATCAAATATTCGCGCTTCATCAAGAGCTCGCATTTGCCTCATCGACAACTCGCGCCCAGTTCGATTAATGATAACTATCAGTCCGAGGCGAGCGAACTCGCAGTCCGTCTCAACGGACTAAACACTAAATATGGTGAGAATTTGCAGAATCGCTATAAAATAAGTATCTTTGCAAACTGAAAGAGAAATAAAAGATGACGATCTATCTATTTGACGGCACGATGGACGGGCTGCTGACGGCAGTGTTCGACGCATTCAGTCTGAAAGAGCAGCCAGAGGAGTTGCTGACAGAAGGCGATGCCCTACCCCTTTTCTGCGAACGCACCTATCAGGTGACCACGGACGAAGAGAAGGCACGACGGGTGTGGACAGGACTGGAGAAGAAGCTGACGCGCGAGGCGATGAAACTGATATCCGTGAGTTGGCTGTCTGAGTTGAAGGAGCTGAACACCCCGTTGTTCCGATATGTCTGCAAGGTATTCAGACAGGGAGACATCTCCAGAAACTTTGCCGACGCTGACGTGCTGGCAGTGACGAACATCGCCCGAAGGGTGCTTCACGAACAACTGCGCATGAAGCAGTTCATCCGCTTCCAGAAGGCGAAAGACGGCACTTACCTCGCTGTGGTTTCGCCCGATCACAATGTGCTGCCCATCATCATCGATCATTTTCAGGACAGGTTCAACGATCAGCCTTGGCTCATCTATGATGCCAAACGGCACTATGGCTTCAACTATGACGGCAAGACCGTGATCCGCATCACCTTCGAAGACGAGTCGGCTGTGCCCTTCAGTCTGGAGAACGGTAAACTGAATGAAGAGGTGCTCAGCAGCGACGACCAGCTGTTGCAGAACCTCTGGCGCACCTACTTCAAGGCCATCTGCATCAAAGAGCGCATGAATCCCCGTAAGCAGCTCAACGACATGCCTCGCCGCTACTGGAAATACATGACTGAAAAACAATAAGTCAATAAAGCCCAAATTTATTTGGCTCTTCCCTTGATTTTTTGTACCTTTGGCTTCGCCGAAAATAGGCTGCATCTCGGAAATATCCAAATAAATTTGGTATTTCACTCAATTTGCACTATCTTTGCACGCAAAATTAGAAATTTAATAATTAAATAGGTATGATACGCTTCTTTCAGACCCCACAAAAGACCGTGATTGCCACAGAGGTCGATCACGCACTTAATGAACAGGAAATCAACGAATTAAACTGGCTTTACGGCGAGGCAAAGCTGTTGGATGCCGAGCAGTTGGAGGGCTACTTTGTTGGTCCGCGCCGTGAGATGGTGACCCCTTGGTCAACCAACGCCGTAGAGATCACCCAGAACATGGGTCTTCAGGGCATCAGTCGTATTGAGGAATATTTCCCCGCCAGCAGCAAGGATGCCGAGCACGACGAGATGCTGCAGCGCATGTATGATGGACTGAACCAGGACATTTTTACGATCAACATCAAGCCGGAGCCCATCAAGTATGTGGATAATCTGGAAGAATACAACGAGCAGGAAGGTCTTGCCCTCAGTCCTGAGGAGATCGAGTACCTGCACGGACTGGAGAAACAGAACGGTCGTCCGCTGACGGATTCTGAAATCTTCGGTTTCGCACAGATCAACTCTGAGCACTGTCGTCATAAGATCTTCGGTGGTACATTTATCATCGATGGCAAGGAGATGGAAAGTTCCCTCTTCGCCATGATCAAGAAGACCACCCAGGAGAACCAGAACAAGATTCTCTCTGCCTATAAAGATAATGTAGCTTTCGCACAGGGTCCGATTGTGGAGCAGTTTGCCCCAAAGGATCAGAGCACCTCTGACTATTTCCAAGTGAAGGATATCGAGAGTGTGATCTCGCTGAAGGCTGAGACACACAACTTCCCCACAACGGTGGAGCCTTTCAACGGTGCCGCTACTGGTACGGGTGGTGAGATCCGCGACCGTATGGGTGGTGGTGTCGGTTCTTGGCCGATCGCTGGTACAGCTGTGTATATGACAGCCTATCCCCGTCTGCACGACGATGAGGGTGCTGCCCGCGATTGGGAGGATATCCTGCCCGTTCGTCAGTGGTTGTATCAGACCCCACAGCAGATTCTGACCAAGGCCTCTAACGGTGCCTCTGACTTCGGTAATAAGTTCGGTCAGCCGCTGATCTGTGGTTCTGTGCTGACCTTCGAGCATCAGGAGGGCAAAGAAAAATACGCTTACGACAAAGTGATTATGCTGGCTGGTGGTGTGGGTTATGGCACCAAGCGCGACTGTCTGAAGAAGGAGCCTCAGAAGGGTAACAAGGTAGTCGTTGTTGGTGGTGATAACTACCGCATTGGACTGGGTGGTGGTTCTGTGTCATCAGTTGATACAGGTCGCTACTCTAACGGCATTGAGTTGAATGCCGTTCAGCGTGCCAACCCAGAGATGCAGAAGCGTGCCTACAACTTGGTGCGTGCCCTCTGCGAAGAGGATGTGAACCCCGTTGTTTCTATCCACGACCACGGTTCTGCAGGTCACCTGAACTGTCTCTCTGAGCTCGTTGAGGAGTGTGGTGGTGAGATCGATATGACCAAGCTGCCTATTGGTGACAAGACGCTTTCAAGTAAGGAAATCATCGCTAACGAGAGTCAGGAGCGTATGGGCTTGCTCATTGACGAGAAGCATATCGAACATGTGCGTAAGATTGCCGAGCGTGAGCGTGCTCCGCTGTATGTGGTTGGTGAGACCACTGGCGATGCCCACTTCTCGTTTAAGCAGGGCGATGGCGTTAAACCATTCGATCTGGATGTAGCCCAGATGTTCGGTCACTCACCCAAGACTATTATGAAGGATAATACTGTAGAGCGCCACTATCAGGACGTTACCTACAGCCAGGATAAGGTTAATGAGTATCTGGACCGCGTACTCCAGTTGGAGGCTGTGGCTTGTAAGGATTGGTTGACTAATAAGGTGGACCGTTCTGTGACAGGTAAGATTGCCCGTCAGCAGTGTCAGGGTGAGATCCAGTTGCCCTTGAGCGACTGTGGTGTCGTAGCTCTCGACTATCGTGGTGTGAAAGGTATCGCCACCGCCTTAGGTCATGCGCCACAGGCCGGTCTGGCTGATCCTGCTGCTGGTTCTGTACTGTCTGTTGCCGAGGCTCTGACCAACATCGTATGGGCTCCACTCGCCGAAGGTATGGACTCACTGAGTCTCTCAGCCAACTGGATGTGGCCTTGTCGCTCTCAGGAGGGTGAGGATGCCCGTCTGTATGCTGGTGTGAAGGCACTGAGCGATTTCTGCTGCGACCTGCACATCAACGTACCAACTGGTAAGGACTCGCTGTCTTTGAGTCAGCAGTATCCTAATGGCGAGAAGATTATCTCTCCAGGAACAGTCATCGTTTCTGCCGGTGGTGAGGTAAGCGACATTAAGAAGGTGGTATCGCCTGTATTGGTTAACGATAAGAACGCATCACTCTATCATATCGACTTCTCGTTCGACGAGCAGCGCCTGGGTGGTTCTGCCTTTGCTCAGAGCTTGGGTAAGGTAGGCGACGATGTGCCTACCGTGAAGAACGCCGAGTACTTCGCTGATGCCTTTATGGCTGTTCAGCAGATGATTGAGAAGGGTTGGATTATGGCTGGTCACGATATCTCCGCTGGTGGTCTGATCACCACCCTGCTCGAGATGTGTTTCGCCAACCAGAAGGGCGGTATGCACATCAACCTGCACGACATCTGTAAGGATGGTGATATCGTGAAGTCTCTCTTCGCTGAGAACCCAGGTGTTGTGATCGAGGTAAGCGATGAGCATAAGCAGGAGTTCAAGGACTTCATGGAGGAGCAGGGTGTAGGCTTTGCCAAGATCGGCTATCCTGTAGAAGACAGCCGCAGCATCGTGGTGAAGGCTGGCGACGAGGAGCTGACCTTCGACATCGACGCCCTGCGTGACACTTGGTATAAGACCAGCTACCTGCTCGACCGCAAGCAGAGCTTCAACGGCAAGGCTAAGGAGCGCTTCGAGAACTACAAGAAGCAGCCTATCGAGATGAAGTTTAATAAAGACTTCACTGGAAAGTTGGCTCAGTATGGCATCTCTGCCGATCGCCGTCAGCCCTCTGGCATCAAGGCTGCCATCATCCGTGAGAAGGGTACTAATGGTGAGCGTGAGATGGCTTACTGTCTGTATCTGGCTGGCTTCGATGTGAAAGATGTGATGATGACCGACCTGATCTCTGGTCGCGAGACACTCGAGGATATCAACATGATTGTATTCTGCGGTGGTTTCTCTAACTCCGACGTACTGGGTTCGGCTAAGGGTTGGGCTGGTGCCTTCCTCTTCAACCCCAAGGCTAAGGAGGCACTCGATAAGTTCTATGCCCGTAAGGACACCCTCTCATTGGGTATCTGTAACGGTTGCCAGCTGATGGTTGAGCTCGGTCTCACAGGTGCTAAGGGTGCTAAAATGCTGCACAACGACTCGCATAAGTTCGAGAGTGAGTTCATCAGCCTGAGCATTCCTCAGAATAACTCTGTAATGTTCGGCTCGCTGAGCGGCAACAAGCTCGGTCTGTGGGTAGCCCACGGAGAGGGTAAGTTCCATCTGCCTGAGGCAGAGAGTGCCTACAATGTCATCGCCAAGTACAACTACGCTGGCTATCCTGCTAATCCTAATGGTTCTGACTATAATGTAGCAGGTATCTGCTCAGAGGATGGTCGTCATCTCTGTATGATGCCTCACTTGGAGCGTGCCGTATTCCCTTGGCAGAATGCCTGGTATCCTGCTGATCGCCGCAACGATGAGGTGACACCTTGGATTGAGGCATTTGTGAACGCACGTAAGTGGATCGAGCAGCGATGAACATCTACTGGGAATCATTCAAGACGTTCTTCAAGATTGGCATATTCACCCTCGGGGGTGGATATGCCATGATTCCTTTGATTGAGGAAGAGGTGGTGAACAAGCACCGCTGGGTGGAAAAGGAAGAGATGCTCGACCTGATTGCCATCGCCCAGAGTTGTCCTGGTGTGTTTGCCATCAACATCGCCATCTTCATTGGGTATAAGCTGAAGAAGGAGCTTGGTGCCATTGCTACAGCCTTAGGCACTGCCCTACCCTCATTCCTGATCATCCTTGCCATTGCCATCTTCTTCAAGCAGTTTGAGGATAATCATATCGTAGCTGCCATCTTCCGAGGTATCCGTCCTGCTGTGGTGGCACTGATTGCCGTACCAACCTTCCGCTTAGGCCAAAGGGCGAAACTGAACAAGTTCACCATTTGGATACCCATCGCCGCAGCCCTTGCTATCTGGAAATACGGATTCTCACCTATCTACGTCATTATCATTGCCGCCATCGGTGGCTATATCTACGGGAAGTTAAATAGTCAGAAGTTAAGTAGTTAAGCCATATGATATTTCTCAGTCTGTTTATCACATTCTTCAAGATAGGTCTTTTCGGCTTCGGTGGTGGCTACGGTATGCTCTCACTCATTCAGCATGAGACGGTAGAATCCCATCACTGGCTCTCAACAGCAGAATTCACTGATATCGTAGCTATCTCACAGATGACACCTGGTCCTATCGGCATCAACTCTGCCACCTATTGCGGCTTTACAGCCATCCAGAATGCAGGCTACAGTCATGCGATGGCAGTATTGGGCTCCATCACAGCTACCTTTGCTCTCGTATTGCCTTCACTCATCCTGATGATCCTGATCAGTAAGATGTTCATGAAGTACATGAAGACCCATTTGGTACAATCGATATTTGTAGGTCTGCGTCCTGCCGTCGTCGGTCTGTTGGCTGCTGCCACCCTTTTGCTCTGCAACGAAGAGAACTTCTCCACCCCGAAGGAGAACCCTTGGCAGTTCTTTATCAGCTGTGCCCTGCTCATCGCAACAGCCTTTGGCACTGGCTATCTGAAGATTAATCCCATCCACATGATCTGCTATGCAGGTCTGGCGGGCTTGTTATTACTATACTAAATCATCTTTATGAAACTATCAACTATTCTGTTGTGCGGTGCCTTGTTGGCTCCAGCGACAACCTCAGCCAATGATTACGAGACACTCCAGATGGAGAAAGTGCGAAACCCGATGCTATGGGCAGACGTGCCCGACCCTGACGTGATTCGTGTGGGCGACACCTTCTATTTGGTATCCACTACCATGCACCTGATGCCTGGCGCTCCCATCATGAAGTCGAAAGACCTGAAGAACTGGGAGACCGTTGGTTACATCTTTGACAAGCTGACAGACTCACCCAAGTACGATATGAAGGAGGGTACTGTCTATGGACGCGGTCAGTGGGCCACCTCGTTGAAGTATCATAACGGCAAGTTCTACGCCCTGCTGGCACCTAATGAGGCTGGTGCTATGGGCGACACCTATATCTTCACTGCCGACAAGGCTGAGGGACCCTGGAAGGTGCTCTCACGTATGCGCCACTTCCACGACTGCTCTTTGTTTTTCGATGATGATAACCGTGTATATGTGATCTACGGCACAGGAGAGATGATGGAACTGAAGTCCGACCTCTCCGATGTCATCGAAGGTACCCATCAGCAGATTTTTCAGCGCGAGGAAGACGAGAAAGGCCTGTTGGAAGGTTCGCGTGTCATCAAGCACAACGGCAAATACTATCTGCTGATGATCTCACACGTCTATGCCCCAGGCAGACATCGCCGTGAGGTGTGCTATCGTGCTGACGACATCCATGGCCCTTGGGAGAAGCAGGTGATCCTTGAAAGCGAGTTCGGCGGTTTCTCCTACGAAGCCCAAGGTACTATTGTAGATACCAAAGACGGCGACTGGTATGGTATCATCTTTCAGGATCGTGGTGGTGTAGGTCGCGTGCTCACCCTGATGCCCTGTCGTTGGATCAACGGTTGGCCGATGCTGGGCGACGAGAACGGTAAGGTGCCAGATACCATCCGCGCCCTGAAGACTGGGGAGCCCAAGACCTCTATCGTGAACAGCGATGACTTTAACGACACCAAACTCGGACTGCACTGGCAGTGGAACCACAACCCCATCGACAACGCCTGGAGTCTGACGGAACGCCCTGGCTTCCTGCGTCTGAAGACCTCACGAGTGGTACCCAATATCTATCTGGCGCCTAACACCCTCACCCAGCGTATGATGGGCCCCACCAGTAGTGCAAGTGTCAGCATCGACCTGTCGCATCTGAAGGATGGCGACTGTGCAGGCTTTGCTGCTTTCAACAGCGATTCCGGCCTGCTTACTGCGAAAAAGAAAGGTAAGCGTCTTGTGCTGGAAATGGCTGAACAAAAGGTAGAGCTGACAGAGCGTGAAAAGGCTGTCACTAACGTTGAGGAAAAGGTGATAGAAACAGTCGAGCTGAAGCAGAACAAGATCTGGCTGCGCATCAATGCCGACTTCCGTCCCGTTGGCGGCAACCAATATGGCGGCACCGATCTCGCTACCTTCTATTATAGTCTCGATGGCGAACAATGGACCAAGATTGGCTCAGACTACAAGCTCAGCTTCGACTGGCGCCGCTTCTTTATGGGCTCTAAGTTCGCCCTCTTCTGCTATGCCACCAAGAAAGCGGGTGGCTATGCCGACTTTGATATGTTTACCTTCAACTAATAATATAACATGATGAAGAAAATAACCATCTGCCGCATGGCAACAATCGCAGCAGTCCTGACGCTTGGGATGCCTGCTGAAGCACAGACACAGTCGCTCTTCGATAGCAACTGGCAGTTTTCCCACAATGGGAAAACCATAACAGTAGATCTCCCCCACGATTGGGACATCTACGATGCACCTGACCCTGCAACAGGAGCCACAGGTACTGGCGGAGGCTGGTTCCAAGGTGGCAAAGGTGAGTATCACAAGACATTTGCCACACCCAAAGGCGAACTGGTAAAACTCCACTTCGAGGGTGTTTATCAGAAGGCAGAGGTCTTTGTCAATGGGCAGAAGGCAGGACAGCATGCCTACGGCTACACACCATTCACCACAGACATCACACCTTATTTATTTAAGGATAAGCGTCTCAACGAGGTGGTGGTGAAGGTTGACAACTCACAACAGCCCAACTGTCGCTGGTACTCAGGCTCAGGCATCTATCGCCATGTGTGGCTACAGACGATGCCCGCCCTGCATATCGCAGAGAATGGGATATTTGTAACCACACCTGAGGTGACAGCCAACCAAGCAACTGTTCAGGTGGCAGTAACCGTACAGAACGAAGCCGGTACTGACCAGAAAGCCACTGTCGATGTAGAAGGACAGCAACAAGAGGTACTGCTGAAGGCTGGTGAAGCCAAGACTATTAACTTCAGCTACACCATCCAGAATCCCCACCTCTGGTCGCCTGATGATCCCTATCTCTATACTGCCACCGTAAAACTTTCAACCCTCAACACTAAACACTCTACAAAATTCGGTATCCGCTCGTTCTCGTTCGATGCCGAGAAGGGCTTTATGCTCAACGGACAGAAAGTACTGATCAGTGGTGCCTGTGTGCATCACGACGATGGCGTATTAGGTGCTATGGCCTTCGACGATGCGGAGATCCGAAAGGTCAGACAGATGAAGGAGGCAGGCTTCAACCTTATCCGCACGTCACATAACCCCACCACTCGCGCCTTCCTCGATGCCTGCGACTCTTTAGGTATGCTTGTCATCGGCGAGGCTTTCGACGGCTGGCGCACACAGAAGAACCCCTACGACTACTCCACCCTTATCGACTCTTGCTATCGTGAGGATATACACGCCATGGTACTGCGCGACCGAAACCACCCCAGCATCATCAGCTGGAGCATTGGCAACGAGATCATCGAGCGCAAGGAGATAGCTGTCATCACCACTGCCCGTAAACTGAAGGCTGCCATCCTGGAGTGCGACAAGACACGCCCTGTCACGGAAGCGCTCTGTGCCTGGGACAGCGACTGGGAGATCTACGACCCCCATGCCGAGGTGCTGGATGTCGTGGGCTATAACTACATGATCTTCAAACATGCCGAGGATCACCAGCGAGACCCGCGTCGCATAATGTGGCAAACGGAGAGTTTTCCCCGCGATGCCTTCAAGAACTGGGCTTACGTGAACGACTATCCCTATATCGTGGGTGATATCGTGTGGACGGGACTCGACTACTTAGGAGAATCGGGAATTGGCCGCTACTATTATGAAGATGAGCGCCCGGGAGAACATTATGTTGATGGTGGACAGCCCGACTGGCATGGTGCCTATTGCGGCGATGTGGATATCACTGGCTGGCGCAAGCCTATCAGTCACTACCGGGAAATGCTGTGGAGCGACAAACCGAGTCTCTATATGGCTGTGAAGGAGCCCGACGGCTATCGTGGTAAGATCTTCGAGACCTCATGGAGCGTATGGCCCACCTGGGAGAGCTGGAACTGGAACGGTTGGGAAGGCAAACCCATCGACGTGGAGGTCTATACCAAGTCACCCGAGGTGAGTCTGTACCTCAACGACCAGCTCATCGGCACGAAGACCGTTGACCGTTCCACAGAGTTCAAGGCCGTATTCAGTGTACCTTATGAGGCAGGTACCCTGCGGGCTGTGGCTGGCGATCAGACAGTGACCCTGAGCACCGCTGGCACCCCTGCTGCCCTTCGTCTGACTGCCGACAGAAAGGTATTAAAAGCCGATGGCCAGCAACTGGCATTCATCACCGTCGAGGTGGTTGACAAGGATGGCCGCGTATGTCCCGATGCCGCCATCCCCTGTGAGGTAGGTGTCAACGGACAGGCCCGTCTGATGGCTGCCGCCTCAGCTGACCTCAAGGACCGCGAGCCCTCCACTTCTCAGCGTTTCACCACTTGGAAAGGTCGTGCCATGATCGTGGTGCGTAGCACCCTCCAGAAAGGCAAAGCACAAGTCAGCGTGAAGAGCAGTCTCCCTCCAGCTGCCATTCATCTTGGTATCACCAAATAAAAATATCCCTGTCGTAACGGCGACAGGGATATTTTTTATTTCCGGATTATCTTCTGCCCGTTTTGTATCACGATACCTCGGGTGGTGTCGTTAGCCATGACACCATTCAGCATGTAAGTACGCCCATTGCCAACAGGGACGTTACGAGAAGCTGATGAGATGGCGGTGTGATCATCCTCTATGGCCTCGTATTCGGCCATGGCCTCACCAAAGCGGGCATCAAGGTCAGTCAGGCGATAGAGGCCATCGGCGTTGGCAGAAAGTCCCTCTACAGTGACGGGGAGCACCATCGGCGGCACCTCTGGTGTGAGCAGTGTGCGCTTCTGCAGCTGATCGACGGATGCATAGACCAGATTGATGCCAACATAGATGTCGCTGCCGTCGCTCCACTTCTCGAACACGAGTTTGGAGCCGATAGGCGTACGATTCTCAAAGGCATTCTCCGTCTCTGGGAAATTGAAACGGAGGGCTGAACTGATACTTGCCAGATTGCTGTCATGGCCACAGAGGAACATGAACTTGCGGTCGTTACGATTCAATTCCTCACGGATGCGACTTACCAACGGGTAGGCCAGGTTGACAGCAGCGGCATGGGTGGTGAACAACAGACCATCATAGACCGCCTTTACCTTACAAATGTCACGCCACTGCTCTGTGGATAGCTCATGTCCGAAAGCCGTCATGCTCTCCGACTCATAGCACTGTAGCACCAGAGCATCAGCCACACTGTTGGCCAGCGTGTAGCCACCAGTCATCTTCGGCTCACTTCCCTTCTCTATCTTAAACTGGATATCGTCATAAGTAAAATGCGTGGTATCACCCTGAAGTGCGGCTGGTGAATGCGCCATGTCGAGCACCTGCTCCATCAGTGTCAGCGTGGGCTGTACGCTCTGCATCCATGCCTGCGGACCACCATTCAGAGCCATGATCTCGCTGAGCACCTGCTGACGGTAGGTATCGTTCATCTTTGTAAACTGAGCCGTGAATACGGGATCCATCTTATCTTCTGCCAATTTGTGAGTGATCTCTACATTGGCAAAGGGCAGGAAACCAGCAGAGAAATACTTCGCCGTGGCAAAGGTGCGCTGACGTGAGTTAGCATAGAACAGCACCTCGTCACCCTCAGGACGATAGTTGTCGGGCAGCAGACCTTCGTCTACCACCCACTTGCGGAAGAACTGGCCCATAGCCGTCTCGTTGACACCACCACGCAGTGACAGCTGACTCGAAGGAGAGGTCCACTTAAACCACTCGTAGGGCGTGACGCGCATATAGGCAGCGCCACCAGAGGTGAGCGGTGAACGGATATTGTGACGGCTCATTACCACCACCTCCTTTAATTCATACTTGGCACGGAACGCATCAGAGCGCACAATCTGAGCCTGACCACCTATGACAGCCATCATGGCAGCTGCAGCCAATATCATCTTTTTCATTGTTCGTTATGATAGTATTTCCTGAATATGATAGAGCGGACGACGCTTCACCTCCGTATAGATCTGTCCGATATAGGTACCCACAATACCAATAGAGATGAGGATAAAGCCACCCACAATCCAAATGGAAAGGATGAGTGACGACCAGCCTGGTACCACATGACCAGACACGATGGAATAGCCCACATAACAAGCGATGAAGAGGGCAATCACCAGAAAGAGAATACCGATGTTATAGATGAGGAAGAGCGGGCGCACGGAGAAGGCTGTGATGCCGTTGAGTGCCAAGCGCAACATCTTATGAAGTGTATATTTCGACTGACCTGCAAAACGCTCGCTGATCACATCATCCACCGTGGTATGCTTCAGGCCAATCAACGGGATGAGTCCACGCAGGTAGAGGTTGTGCTCCTTATAGTTGGAAAGCATATCGAGGGCACGACGGCTCAACAGTCTGAAGTCAGCATGATTATAGACGCTCTCCACACCCATAGAATTCTGCAGCTTGTAGAAGGTCTGGGCAGTCATCTTCTTCATATAGGGGTCGGCCTCACGCGACACCTTCACGCCATAGACAATATCGTTACCAGCCTCGAAGTTCTTCACCATCTTGGGGATACACTCGATATCGTCCTGCAGGTCTGCATCGATAGTGATGACGGCATCTGCCCAATCACGAGCAGTCATCATGCCTGCCATGATGGCATTCTGATGGCCCACGTTGCGCGACATGTTGATGCCTCGCACAAACCTGTTCTTCTCATGCAGTTCGCGGATGATCTCCCAGGTACGGTCACGGCTGCCATCGTTGACAAACACCATCATGGAATCGCTACTGATCAATCCCTCTGTGATCATACGCTCAAAGAGGGCTGTGAGGCGCTCTACACTGTGGTAAAGTACCTCCTCTTCATTATAACATGGTGATACGGTTGCTAATCTGACCATTACAATAACCGATAAACGTTAAACAATAACCGTTTGCTTTTCGACAAATTCGTTGTAGGTGATGAAGTCGTGACCTTGCGACAGGAGCATCTTAACCAGGCGATCGAGGCGCTCACACATCTGCAGACCACTGTGATTCTTGATGATAAACGGCATCTTGAACTCCGGGTGCTCCTTCAGATCGTAGAACTCCCAAGGATGGAAGTAGGTGACAAAATAGCCATCCTTCTTCAACACACGACGCACCATCCAGTGATAGAGACCTTCAGGCAGGTTATGCAAAGCTAGCCAAAACAACGGGAAGCGGATAAGAGGCGTGACGGAAGCCGGTATCTGCATGACACCATCCTTCATAAACCAGGTACGAGGCTCAGTGAGATGCATATAACGCCCAGGGATGAACGCCGGGTTCAACGACGAGTTGTAACGATAGCCCACACGTTTGATCTCCGACTCCACCACAGGGAACATACGGGGCTGACGGTAGCCATAGATGGTACGGCCCGTGACACGCTCCAATATCTCCTTTGAGCGGGCAAAGTCGGTCTCCTGCGGTTGCCAGTGATCGACACCATGACATGCCACCTCGTGACCCTCGTCCATGATACGCTGCATCACCTCCGGTGCATGCTCGGCAAAGTTGCCCGTGCAGAAAAACGTTGCCCGCACGCCATTCTGCTTCAGCACATCAAGGATGTGGTTGGTTCCTACCTTGGAAACCGCCATGCCTTGTTCTAACGTGAAATCAACGCCATGCTCACGGGGCACATCAAACTCCTCTGTATCAAAACTCAACAAAATCATATTATTCATCTCAAACTGTAGTTTCTGCCTGCAAAGATAGGAAAAAAAGGTCATAAAACAAAAAAACACAAAAGATATTTCGTCTTTTGTGTTTTTTGAATTCCCTATCTTCCTGAACTCTGAATTACTCCCAGCGGAAGACAGCGCCATTGCGTCGGGCAGGATCAGCACCAGGGAAGTCCATCGAATAAGGACTGCCAGTGGTGGGACTCTTGCCAATGTAACGATGCGTACGCATGGACATGAGCATGAACTCACGGTTCAGATAGTCCTGCCACATGAATACTTCTGCCTTCGCGGCATCTGTCGTGAGACGGACATCACCAGCGAGACCAAAGCCCGCAGAGAAGATATAACGCCCGTCCTCACACTGGAGGATCACCTTGCCCTGGCCTTTGTCGATCACCTTAAAACGGGTCTGTGCACTCTGATCAGTGGCGTCTGTATCATACAGCAGACCATGCGCCAGCGCCACCATCGGCTTCTGGGTAGCCAGGTTGATGATACGTATGGTCTTGCCATAAGGGATATTCCCACTGCGATCAGCCTGAGGCTCCTCAACGGTGAAGTTGTCGAACTCAGCATAGCCGCCGTTCTGTCCCTTATGGTTAAAGGCGAAGAGCGCATGGCGGGACCCCTGGAACGAGATGAGCTGATAACTGAGTGGCATCTCTCGTCCTAACTGCTTGAACTCTTTTCCATCGAGTGAGTACTCGTAGTGCGCCCGATCGTGATCATAGTCTCCCACCATACGGAGGCAGATCTTAGAGGTAAGGGATGTGAGAGAAGTGTCTATAGTGTCATTAGTAGTTTGTTCGAAACAGCGCAGAATGGTCTGCTTTCCTTCCTTCACGATTCCTATCCACGAACAAGGCACATTGATATTGCCCAAACCAGCCACATCGCCGTCCTTCATGCCTTTGGTATAAAGCTCAACGGTTACCACAGATGTAGGACCTATGACACGCTGAGTAAGGGTGTTACGAGCCCACATCAGTTGTTCAGCAGGCATCGTTTGCAGGCGCAAGCGACCACTCTTCAGGCTCCACTTGCTATCATCAGGGTTATGATTCCACTGCCAGATACGGCCAAGCACCTTATTATCAAAGCTTTCACTGCGCTCGTATGGTGCCCTAGGGATACTAGTAGGACTAGTCTGACTAGATAGACTAGATACAGCTGGCTTAATCCAGGTGCGCGGGGCACGGCCTAAGTTACCTTCCAGTCCCAGCATAGGCCACCCATCTTTCCAAGTGATGGGGGCTAGTGTCACCGTACGGCCGATGGAATGGAAGTCCATCATCAGCAGTGCCCACCACTGGCCACTCTGATCCTCAACAATACCGCCCTGATGGATATTGGTACAGGCTGTTGCATCCTGATCAACCTCGGGGATTCCAAACTTCGTACCATCCTCACCGATGCGATATTTCACGCCCTCTGGTACCTGCGTCAGCGAGGCGGCATGATAGCCGAAGGTCTCATCGGCAGTGATAGTGATCGTCTCATAAGGTCCCCAGATGTTCTTGGAACGAGAACAGAGAGTCCGACCGTTAGGTATATAATCGGTAGAGATGAGGTAATACATGCCATTGATCTTATACATGTGATGTCCCTCACCCACCGCATTGCCTTCAGGAATAATAGTACGCTCCGTCTCCTCGATAGGTCCACTCATGTCGGCTTTCAGTTCCGTACATTTCACCTCACCATAGCCATGGATAGCATAGATCTTCCCATCGTCGTCGAAGAGCACGGAGAGGTCGTAGATACGTCCTTGCATGTTATGATGCTTCCAAGGACCTCGGATATCCTTGCTGGTATAGCACTGCAGCCCTTTGCCGTTGATATTAGTAAAGACATAGAACTGCCCGTTGGCATAACGGATGGCTGGTGCCCAGACACCCTGTCCGTAGATTTCTTGGTGATTCTTCAGTGAGAAGGCATCATCAGGGAAATCAAAGCGATCGAAGCAATAGCTGATATTCTCCCAGTTCACAAGATCCTTCGAATGCAAGATGACCAAGCCTGGTACGGTATGCATAGTGGTACCAGCCAAATAATAGTCATCACCCACACGAAGAATGTCAGGATCAGAAAACTCATCATAGAAAAGCGGATTGGTAAACGTGCCGTTTCCATTATCCGCAGTCCATGATTTCCACTGGGCTTTCAGACCCAGCGGAATCATGCACATCAATATTAGTAGTAGTATGAATCTTCTCATGTTAACAGATTAAATATCTATTTGTGGCCAGCCATCAGCAGTCCATTGGATAGGACATTGGATGAGGATCGACGCACCTCCGTGGGCGATGCTGTAGCCGTGGCAGATAAAGATATCCTGCCCGTCCATCGTATAGGCAGCGCAGTGACCTGCAGCCTCATAAGCCTTCTTGTCACCTTTAAGGAAGAGCTTACCACCGCCGTAGCGCATATCGATGCCTTGAGGGTCGAGATAAGGCCCCTCTACTGTCTTACTGCGGCCTACAGCCACCTGATAGGTGCTCTTGCTGCCTTGACAGCAATAATCCCACGACACGAAAAGATAGTACCAACCATCATGCTTCAGGATGAAAGGTGCCTCGATGGCATTCGGACCCGCATAGTCAGAAGTGGGATTCTTCGGCGGGTTGGGGTTGACAGGAAGTGCCGCCTTGGCATCAGGATCGTTGAGGTTGTAGCGGCGTGCGATAGTACGTGGCTTCTCGTCTGCAGCGATGTGCATCGTGGTGTCGAGACGTGCCAGTTGGATACCATCCCAGAAAGAGCCCCACACAAGCCAAGGCTGATTGTTGTCATCGATGACGAAGTTCGGATCAATGGCATTCCAGTTGTCGCGTCCCTCGCGTGAAGTCACGATACAGCCTTCATCCTCCCACAAGGGGAAAGAGAGTGAAGGACTGGAGAGCAGGCCAATAGCCGAGCCGTTCTTGCCAAAGGTGGAACAGCTATAGGCCAACCACCAACGGTTATGCCACTTAATGATATCAGGTGCCCATACGTGGTGACGGAAACCTGGTACGGAATCACGGGTCCACTTGGGAATGACAGTCATCACAGGGTCGGGCAGCACCGTCCAGTTCTTTCGATCCTTGGAGGTCATCTGCTGGATACCCATGCCAGTGGCAAAGATATGATAGGTACTGTCCTCATAGGCCATGACGGGATCATGCACCATGGGTGTATCTGTAGTGAACGCAGTCCTTGAGTGATGAGACTGAGCCAGAAGGGTTGTGCTCAAAGTGAGCACAACCGTTATGAATAGGAAACGTTTCATTATTTAATCAGTTTTAGTCGCCATACTTATAGCCCCACATGGTTTCACCAGTGGTACTATTCAAGAGTGTAAAGGCGGGAGTTCTATCGTTAGAGGGTTCCAAGGTCTGTTCCACCATAACGCCCTTATAGGTCTGGCCGTTGTCAGTAATGGTGAAATATGAGGTTCCATCTTTCACCGACCACTTACCAGAGAAGCCACCTGTAATGTTACCAGAGGCATCGAGTGTCACCTCCACAGGCTGACTGTACTCCTTGGTCAGATGATTCAGCTTGTACTTATGGAGCAGAAGCTTGTACTTGCCAGGGATTTCGCTGGTAGCCACATACTGTTTCTTGGCTATCTTAGCAGTCTTAGCCACCTCACCAGTGTATTCAAATGGCGCAGCAACCAGCCAACCATCCTCGTTCTGGAACAACTGATGGACACGTACTTCGTGGTTCTCACCTTTGTTCTGGAAACGGGTGTGATAGACCATATAGGCACGTCCGTCTTCAGCGGCAATCACAGAGTTATGTCCCTGCGAACGCTCTGAACTGGCTCCTACCGTCTGCTTGCCCCACTCGCCATAGGCACCAAAGATGTTCACACCACGATTGCCATCATCCTCATTGGGACCGAAATCAGTATAGAACTTCTCGAAGACAGCATTAGCGTTCTTACTATCCACATATGGTCCATCAGGATTCTTGGAACGGAACACGCGCATCTGGTAGCCACCATTATTGTAATCACTGGGATTGCCACCTGCTGCTAATCCGCCATAGGACATAAAGAGGTAATAATAGCCACTGATATACTCAATATAGCTACCTTCGCCAGATACATAGTAACCGCCGGCTATCTTCGTTCCAAAGTAGGGATCGGAGGTTGCGCTCTCCGCATAGGTCACATCGTAGTCGCGCAAACCAGTAGCCTCATCAAGCTCCAGCATGAAGATACCGCCACTCCATGAGCCATACGACATCCACAGCTTACCGCTCTCGTCATAGAATACGCAAGGGTCAATACAGTTAGGCCAACTCTCACCCCAATTGCCTGGTACCAGCGTGCCCTTCCTGGCATAGCGTGAGGGGAGACTGCTTTGTTCACCAATAACAATTTCTAAGTCTGTATCTTTATATGCTTTTACATCACCTGAGTGGAAGCCGCTAATCACGACTGGACCTTGGTAGAGATAAGGACCTGTGATGTTATCCGATGTCATCAACACGATACTGGAGTACCAGTTATCGCCATTGACACTCATATACATACACCACTTGCCCAACTTCTTATTGTAGATTACATCGGGTGCCCACAAGTTTCCTTTAATATCATAAGAGGGGTTACCACGCTTAGCCCATGCCTGAGCATCAAACGCTGGGAAGTCAACCTCTGCCCCACCTTTCTTCACCTTAGTTACAGCAGGTGTGGTAAATGCAACATTAGGTGCGGCATCACCAATGGTTGCCGTAGCGAAAGGAACAGTCACCTTATTCCAAGCCAACAGATTCGAAGACTTCGCATTGTCGCGATGCGAGCCAAAGATATAATACATTTGGGAAGTAGGATCCCAGACCACGCTGGGGTCATGCACAGTGACATGTTTCAGATCACTGCCGCCCAAGGTCTGTATCTCATCGTCGTCACCAGGCGTGGGCGTTGGTGTTGGAGTAGGTGTTGGCGTGGGCGTTGGTGTGGGTGCAGGCACATCGCTATCACCACCACCTCCGCAGGCTGTCAGTGTCAAGACTGCCAACAACAGGCCACAAAGTTTAGTATCAAGCTTCTTCATCATCTTCAAATTTGAAAAATAGGGGGCGGGTACAAAGTGGCCCGCCCCCAGCTAGCATTATTAACTTAAAAAACCAAATAACTACCGTCACATGTAAACGAGAAGTTCAGATCATCTGGAGCAACCGTCTTAATGCTCAGATAATATAGCTTATAAGTAGCGTCGTCAGTACCCTTAATCACTGCCTGAACATCGGCTGTACCGTTGTTAAGGTTGGTGATATAGAGACTAACCTTTGCACCATTCATGGCAACACGCCACTCATCCCAATTCCAGCCTTCCCAGTCTTTGGGATAGCCTCCCACGAGGAGATCAGGATTTCCTTCATAGCCAGCACCCCAACCATAGTAGTCAGCACGCATCACTGCATACTCCTGAAGGTTGGCCTTACGCAGAATCACCACGAAGTTGTTCCAGTTGTTGAGCATGCTACCATAGTTGGTGAAATCAATCTGATAAGTCTCACCAGCAGGCACCTTCACATCCTTTGTGAATACTGACCACCAACCAGCGGTGCAATCCTCTGTGCCGAGCTCCTTCTCTGCCATCTTGTGGAGCTTCAGAGCTGACTCGGAAACAGTCACGTTAACAGTAATAGTCTTGCCGTTCTTCGCCTTCAGTGTAACAGCCTGTGTACCAGCCTGAGCCTTAATAGCACTATATTCCAGACTATCGAGATTGTAAGAGGTTGTGTAACCACCCTCATAGGTAGCTGTCAGCTCCAAGCCCTCACGATCGAAGACGAGAGTACGATCCTTCAAGTCGCTAACGGCTGCAGAATTATAATAGTAGTAGTTTGTACGTTTTGGAGCAGTCTTCAGAACCAGTGAGGTCATCTTGTCGGCAGAAGGAACAACCTCGAACTCTGCACTTGCCATGATTGGCTTAACAGCAGCAGCACCGTTAGTGGTCTTAGCATACATCACAACAAGTGTCTTCTTACCAGGATCAGCAATATCAGGAATTGAATTGAATACCAGATTAGCAGCTTCTACTTCTGCCACAACATCCTGTTCGTAAGTCACGGTGGCTGTTACACCCTTCATAGCCTCTTCAAGTTCAATACCCTGCTGGATCTCAGAAGGAACATTATGGAGAACCATAGATACAGGCTGCTTGTCTTCCTTAGACGTGCATCCACCGATTGGCTCGATATTGGTTGTCAGGAACTGAAGGTAGGAGCCGTCCACAACAAGGAAGCAACGGATATTCTCACCTGGGCCTAGCTCATACGGCTGATTATAGGTCTTCACGACAGAACCATTATCCATTCGGATGTTAAACTCACCATCCTTTGAGCGATCCACAGTCAGAGTCATCTTACCTGCCAGTTTCTGAGCATTCGGATCCTTGCTGTCAGCATCAGGACTAAGACTCAACGTGCTTACCGTGTATTTGAACCACAACTTACCCCATTGAGAGTTCCATTTGACACTATCACCTGTTGCATCATAACGGTAAGCACCATACTCTGCGTAATTCTCAGCGCCACGATCAACGTCGTTAGTCACTATCAGAGCAACGTTCTTATAATACACATTATCCGGATTAGGATAAACATTGACCTCTGCATTCCACTTTGTGCCATCAGGAATAACATAGTACTTAGAGAATGCTGACCAGAAGCCATTGCTATAGTCGGTGGCACCGACTGTATAATAATCATCCATCATACCAACCAGTTCCTCTGGCTTATTGGCTTCAGCTATTGAATCCACCTTTGCGGCAACCCAATCTGGCGCATTCACATTATACAGCTCACCACCCTCACAACTCGTCAGAGCCAGCAAGCCAAGTGCTGCTGCACAGAAAGTGGACGCTATTTTATTTAGATGTTTCATAATCTTTATACTTTTATTTAGTTTATATTACTTGCTCAGATTAACTACTGGGTGAACTGTCCAACCCTTCTTCTGGAAATAAGCAGAATTGTCGAAATCTGTATTTGCAGAATTACCTACAAGGTTGAAGTTGTTTGTAAGAAGACTCTGATGGATTGGGAAATACTCATGTCCAGGACGATAAGTGTCGAATGAACTCTTCACCTGAGGATCAGTATTTACTTCACTGTAGCTAACAGGCTCCTTAAGTCTCTTTGCTGCATCGTCATAAGGATAAAGGCGATAGGTGCCGTGCTCCTTCAACTGCTGCAGACGATCTGCACTATAGAAGAAGCCCCAACGGATAAGGTCAAAACCACGGCCTGTCTCACAGCCAAACTCCTTTGGACGCTCCACGTTAGCAATCTGCTCAAACAGCTTATCCTTTGAATCGAAATCTGAAAGCTTAAGATCTGCCAATTCAGCACGGCTACGTACCTGGTTAATCCAGTCAATAGCCTGCTGGGTAGGTCCATTCACCTCATTCTCACACTCAGCAGCACGGAGCAGAACATCAGCATAGCGCATCAGACGCAGGTTGATACCACACTTCAGACCTACAACGACAGTCTCATAAAGACCGGGACGCATATTGGTCCACTTAGCAACAGGCAGACCACCATTAGCCTTAATCGTAACAATCGGATTCTCGTTAGTCATCGGCTTCTTATAGGCAACATTGCCATACTCAAAACCTTCCCAGTCAGCCTCGTGTGTACCAATAGTCCAATAAAGACGTGGGTCAAGTTTTCCCCCCTTTGTCTTTTCTGATGTATAGAGCTGATAGAGCCAGGGCTGTGCTGAAAGGTCTTTCCAACCACCAAAGTCCTCACAACCGAAATTAGACTCAACAGCATGTCCCTGAGATGCGTTCTTACTGATGTTAACAGGTGTCCATTCATCATCGGTACCCTGAGAGCCATAATCCAGGAACTGTACCTCGAACAGGCTCTCAGCATTGTTCTCATATGCAGAAGTTTCACGGAAGTTGTCACCATAGTTCTTCATCAGCTCATACTTACCATACTTACCTGAAATGATATCCTTCAGTACGGTAAGAGCCTCACTGTACTTGTGACGTTGCATCAATGCACGAGCATAGAAACCTGCTGCAGCACCATTGGTTGCACGGCCTTTTGCCCACTCACCACCTGCATCACGAGAAGGCAGTAAAGACATGGCTTCAACAAGATCTGCCTCTACCTGATCGAGCACACGATCATACTGTGAAAGCGGATCAGCATCACCCTCCTCCTTATTGGCGGCATAAAGACCTTCGAGAGTAGAATAACTGTTATAATCCAGGATTAACGCAGGATTCTGATAGTAATTTGCAAGATTATAGTAAGAGAGTCCGCGAATAAAAAGAGCTTGTCCCTTAATACGGTTCATATCCTCAGAGGCAGAATTAACCTCATTGCAACGAGTGATGACAAAGTTACAGATATTGATGGTATAATACCAGTCACGCCAGATCCATAAACCACCGATCTGATCATTTTCTGTAGTTGTACCAAAGTTAAAATGGTCAGCAGGAAGATGACCCCAGCTTTGAGCAGGATTATAGACTTCATCACCACGACAGATATCCATCGTATAGCCGACACGTGCGTACGTACCTTCCATACGCATATGGTGATAACATGCTTTTACAGCATCTTCCAAATCTTTTGTAGATTTGCCGAATGTTCCTGTTGTAGGATCGTTGGGGTTTGTCAACTCCAGCTTATCACTGCATGAAGTCAAGGTAGCAACGCCCAACATGATGGCCAAAGAAATTTTATATAAATTCATATTCTTCTTTTTTACTTTATTCATTGATTCTTTATTTCATCTACCCATTAGAATGAGAAGAGGAGTCCAGCCATGAAGGTGCGTGCTGTCGGATAAGAGCACCAGTTGAAACCTGGAGAGAATGCACCACCACGGAAGTCAACATTATAGCCATGATACTTGGTGAATGTATAGAGGTTCTGTGCAGACACATAGACACGTGCGCCTGAAACAACACCCTTGAACAACTTGTCTGGAATGTTATAACCAATCTCTACATTGGCAATCTTCCAGTAAGCTGCATTCTGGATCTTGCGGTCGCTGAAGTAATCATTCCAAGCCTCTCCATTTGCATTAATATAGGTACGAGGAACATCAGAGATATAGGTACCGTTGTCCCAACGATTAGCACCAAGAACATTAACGTCCTTGTTACCCCAACCATAGCTAGAGTTCAAATTGTTGTAGATACCATCCTCAACATGGTAATTCAGCGCACCGAAGGTTGAAATACTCAAGTCGAAATTCTTATATTCCAAATGAGCACTGAGACCAAAGTTAATTTTAGGCAGACCACTTCCAAGAACCTGACGGTCCTGATCATTGATAACATTATCACCATTCAGATCTTTATAAAGGCAGTCACCAACCTGAGCACCAGGCTGTGCAGCATGGCCGTCCAAATCAGCCTGTGTACGGGCAATACCCTCATATACGTAACCATAGAACTGACCAACAGGCTGTCCTACGATCGTGATATGACGATCATCGTTTTCTGGGAAGTAGGTGGTCTGACCTGTTGACAAGGCTGTTACCTCATTAGATAATGTGCTGAAGTTTGCACTGATCTGGTGCTTCAAAGGATGATCATAGTTGCGGTAAGTCAAAGAGAACTCCACACCAGTATTCGTCATTGAAGCGGCATTCATCACAACAGTTGTGTTAGATACACCTGCATTGGCAGGAACAGGAACGCCATGGAGCAGATCGGTAGATTTATTCTTATACCATTCAGCCGTGAACTCAATGCGATTGTTGAACAAGGCCAAGTCGATACCTACGTTCATGGTCTTCTTCTTCTCCCATGCAATGTTCTGGTTTACGAAAGTCTCAATAGAAGAACCTACAACAGGCGTATTACCAAAGCTATAAGTCATATAGCCAGGACGATAAGTTGCCTGATACTGGTACTCACCAATATTCTCGTTACCGAGCTCACCATAGCTGGCACGAACCTTGAACATGTTAACGATATTGTGATCGATAGGGAAGAACTTTTCCTTATCGAAACGCCAACCGATAGATACTGATGGGAAAGTACCCCAGCGGATATCCTTTGTCAGACGAGAGCTACCATCACGACGGATAATAGCAGAAAGCAGATATCTGCCATCGTAGTCATAGATCAAACGACCAATGATAGATGTCAGGGCATGTTTGCGCTCGATAGAGCTGGCATCACGACTTGCTGCATTCTGAACCTGCAGGAAATATGGCTCTGAGAGATTTACACCCCAGGCATTCAGCAAACTGGTATTCTCCTCTTCGTATGTGATACCACCCAGCAGATTGATGTGGTGCAAACCGATGGTTCCATCGTAATTAATGGTATTCTCAACGAGGAAATCGGTATATTTACGGTGATTCTTATCTAAACGCTCATTACTCTTGTCGAGATATACACGGCTACCCTGAATCCATGAAGGAATCCAAGTCTTGTCGTTAGCATGGGTCGTACTATAAGAGAGGTTGAGCTTATAGTTCAGTTTGTGATTCTTTGGCTCGAAACCAACCATCTTAAACAGGTCAACGTCGGCAGAACCTGTAGCAACCACGCGATCAACAACAGTATTACGAGTCAACAGATTATTGATCAGCAAAGAGTTAACTGCACTGATATCACCATGAATATTGTCATCAGCAACACCATAGCCGTATGCATCATAATTATAACCACTAGCTGCACCTACTTTATCGTCCAGTACCCAAGTTGACTCATCGTAGGCTTTGATTGTCGGCTGCATAGTAAGTGTACCGCCAAGTACATTATAACCTGCCAAGCCATATACACCCTGAATATACTCCTGATTATTAGAGATACCCATACCGTCCTGGCTAGAATGAGAATAAACAATGCTGGTACGGAAGTTGATGAACTTGGTCTCCATCGTGTTGTTTACACGGGCGGTGAATCGCTGATAGTTAGGACCTGCACCTTTCAGAGTACCTTTCTGCTGGAAGTAGTCAAGACCTACATTATAAGTATTATGTGCACCACCACCACTGAGGTTGATATTGTGGTTCTGACGGATACCAGTCTTAAACATCTCATCCATCCATTTCGTATTGGTGTTGTCCATGAATTTATATGTGCCATCACCAACTGCGCTATATCCTGCGGGCAGAGGTGTGCCAGAGTTGGCTGCTGCCTGGCCAATATATGTGCTGTACTGATCAGCATTCATCACATCATATTCACCCTTGCTGATGAGGTCAACACCAAAGTAGCCCTTATAGTCAACCTTCAAAGGCTGATCCTTCTTACCTCCCTTGGTGGTGATGATAATCACACCATTAGCAGCACGAGAACCGTAAATGGCACCGGCAGAAGCATCCTTCAGCACCTGAATGGTCTCAATGTCGTTCGGAGAGAAATCACGAATTGAAGTCATGGGAACACCATCGATTACATAGAGTGGAGAAGTGTCACCAAAAGAACCAAGACCACGAATACGTACTGCAGGATCGGCACCTGGCTGACCGTCAGAAGTAATCTGCACACCAGCCACCTTACCTTCAAGCATTGTAGAGATGTTTGCGTTTGAGGTACGCTTCAGCTCTTCAGCGTCCACAACAGATACAGAACCTGTCAAGTCGGCCTTCTTCTGGGTACCATAACCCACAACTACCACCTGATCAAGCATCAGAGCATCGCTCTCAAGCTGAATCTGACCAAGGTCCGCACGTCCGCGTACTGCATATGCGCGTTCCTTATAACCTACATAACTGATCAGCAAAGTTGCATCTGATGGAACATCCATCTGGAAGTTACCATCGAAATCAGTCACACTACCACTGTTGGCGCCCTTCAGTTTCACTGTGGCACCAATGAGAGGTTCACCACTCTGGTCAACGATTTGACCGCTAACCTTGATGGTCTTTGCCTGTGCTACTTCTGCCATAGCGGGAATCGGGCTGATAGCGAGACCTCCGATGACACTTAAACTTAGCAGCGCAGAAAAAACTACTTGTTTTCTCATTGTTAATTGTTTTAAGTTTTAAATTAAAAATAGCTAGTTTGAACAACTTTGCTGCAAAGATACGCACATAATATAGATAACCGGGTGGACAAAACGATTTAATAGGTGGACAAAAATAAAAATATCCACTTTGCCGTATTTTATCCACCTCTTGAGATAAATCAAGACCTATTCTTGAGCTATATCAAGACCATGAACTTGGGCTTGTTCCGAACATTTTAGTAAAACAACGCGTAAAATACTTCGGATCATTAAAGCCTACAGCATAGGCAATTTCTGTGATATTGCGATTATCTGTCTTCGCAGAAAGCAACTCTTTTGCCATGTTAAGACGATAATTCCGTATGAACTGACCAGCAGGAAGACCAACTTCGGCATTCAAGCGCTTGCTGACAACTGTTCGACTCATGCCAAGAGCATCGCAGAACTCCTGTACACCAAACTCTGAATCCATATAATGGGATTCCATCACCTGCATCACACTTTCCATAAAAGGTCTGGTACTCTTTAAAGCCTCCTCTTGGTCAGCCTCTACACTCTTAGACACACTATCCTTGTAACGCTGCTGATTGTCGAGGATATTTTGAATCCGTCCTTGAAGCTGATGTGGATCATCAGACTCCTCAAGCGCTTTACGGATAGGATTCATCAACTGCTCTGCCTCACGGCGCTTCAGTTCTGCAACACGGCGATTGTATCCATAGACAACAATGCCCACAAATAGGAAACCTAACAACGACCGGAACCACCAACTATTCCAAAAAGAAGGTACGACCTCCACATCAATAGATATAATTTCATCCTCCCCAACAGTCTGTAACGACTGATATTTGACCTCAAACGTGTAATGTCCAGCGGGTAGCGCACTGTAACGAACCGAGTGCATACCAGGTTTCAGCAAAGTCCAATCTTTATCAAAGCCTTTCATCCGATAGCTATAGAGTCCCTGACGCTCATGGCCGAAATCAAGCGCAGAAAAAGAGATCGAGAAGGAACGGTTACTTTCTTTCAAAGTAATGGCATCCGCTATAGAGATATCAGCATCCAAATAATCACTACCTGCGAACACATCCTGGTTATCAACCATCAGATTGGTAAAAACCAAATGCCCTTGATAAGGGCTATCAGTATTCTCACCCGTTATTTCAATCAGTCCACCCTCAGTTCCTAAATAAATCCTGCCCGAAGAGTCCTTGATGGCTGAGTTCCAATAGAAATGAGGATTAACCAATCCATCGAATTGCGAATAGTTTGTAAAGGTTGATATTTTGGGATCATAGACCGACAGACCGTTTTGAGTTGTTATCCATAAACGACCATTACTGTCCTCTGTGATTCCCTTCACACCATTATATGCCATTCCATCCGCCTGAGTCAACACCTCAAAGCGCTCATTCCCCTTCTCATCCAATACACGACGATAGAGACCATATCCATTACTGCCCAACCAGAGTGTACCATCGCTGGCCTCACAGAAGGATGATATCTTATCCACTATCTTGGAACTCGGATCACTCAACAGATGTATAATGGCACGACTTTGGAATTTACCGTTCTTACAAGACTTGAGATCAACAATACGAACGCCCTGGATACAACCCATCCACAGATGACCATCGTGGGTCACAATAGAACCAATGCAACCACGCACTTCTTGACAGCCATCGAATGGTTCCTCCAGACGCCCTGTATCGAACCGATAAAAGAACATACCGTCATTACTGCCAATCCACATGCCATGATTGATGGAGTCGTATGCCAAAGCACCCACAAAGTTTGTCAGGCGTTTCTGCTCTTCAGTCAATTCCAGACGACTGATCTGCTGCGGAGCTTTCATGTCGAGCAGACAGATACCCCCACCCCATGTACCAATCCACAATCGTCCTTGTCCATCAGCTGTCAGGGCAGATACACTATTATGTGACAACCCTGAGTTAGAGACTGTATAGTGAGTAAAGGAATCATCTCCAACAACCTTTCGGTTCAAGCCACCCTCAACGGTTCCTACCCATAGCGTACCATCCGGCTCTGCATACATCGCATTGACAGGATTGGGAGAGAGTGAACCAGGATCGCTGGTATGGACATGATTCTTCAATAAAAGCTGACGAGGCGAGAGGCGCACGACGCCACCTGACTCTGTGCCAATATAAATCAGGCCTTTATCAATCAGAAGACAATGGATGAAATCGTTTTTCAGGGGAATAGCACTGGCGCTGTTCCAAGCTGAGAAGCTATTAGTGGCATCATCATAGATGTTTACGCCATAAAGAGAGCCAACAAGCAATGTATTATCTGGCATCAGCGCCAGACTGGACAAGAACTCATGTGACGGCATACCTTCGCCCTCACCATAGCGATAACGGTCTAACTGATTATGGTAAGGGTCAAAACGGAATACCCCATGATTGGTGGTCAGCCACACCACATTACCTCGTTTGAGGATATCTGTGATATAGAAGTTAAACAGAGCTCGCAGCGATGGAGAGATCTCCTCACGGACAAGCGTACCATTCTTCTCTACCATCCGATAGATGCCGTGGTCAATACCTATCCAGGGTTTACCATTGCCATCAACATCAACCAGACAGATATCGGGTGTATTACCTATATAGTTATAAGAACTAATACTACTAACAACGCCATCCTCGCTGAAAGACAATAAGGAGACTTCCTTTGTTGTAATGACCCATACCCTACCCAAGGCATCCGTATAGACTTTCACGCCAGGTTGAGAGAGAAGGGCAGTCAGGTCGCCATTGGGAGTCTTCGGCACTATTGGCAACATCGTCTTGAGGTCAATCACACAGGTACCCTCATCAAAAGCAATCCAAAGTCGTTTGAACCGGTCTTCAGTGATGCTTTTGCATGAAAGACTTCTAAGTCCAAGCACAGGATGCATCATCCCATAGCCATCATAACGCACCAAGCCTCCGCCGTATGTGCCAATCCAGAAAAAACCATTGGAATCCGTGTAGAGCGCACTGACATTATTATGAGGCAGTCCGTTACTCAGATCCAGATAGGCCAGGTTATAACGTTCCGTCAAGAGGTTCCCACCACTGAAACATGATAGTGAGAACAACAGTGAAACAACAATTCCAACGGAACGACGCAGTATCATACAGCTTATTTTTTATCCTTAATGACGAAAACACAAAGAGAAGCGATCAGGAAACTGACGCCTGCAACAATCATCATTGTAGATTGATGGTGCCCAACTAGCGAGAGGATGGTGCCACCGCAGATAGCTGCCACAATCTGAGGTACGCAGATGGTACCGTTGAAAAGACCGAGATAGGCACCCATGTGTCCGTAGCCCTGCAAGGCATTTGTAACAAACGTAAAGGGCATGGCCAACATCGCAGCCCAAGCGCAGCCAACGAGCAGGAAGGGGATAATCTGTAGGTACTGGTCGTGAAGGTAAGGTATCAGGCAAAAGCCGATACCGCCTATGACCAGACTCAAGCTATAAGCGAGTTTGGTGTTACTGAAGCGTGGCAGCATCGCAGCCCAGGCGACAGAGCCCATAGCCTGGATGGCATAGAGCACACCCGTCCAGTTAGCAGCTTCCTGATAGGCGTCGGTGGCAGGGTCGATAGTACCCCAGACCGTCTCCGACACAGCATCCACCACGTAAGTCCACATATAAAGCATACCAGCCCAGCAGAAGAACTGCACCAAACCGACCTTCCAGAAAGTGGAAGGCGCATTTTTCAGCAGACTGATCCAGTTGGCTGAGCCTTCTTTTTCTTCTGAAACGGGGTTGTATTCCTTGTACTCCTGAGGATCCCACTCCTTGACCTTCATCGTAGTGTAGAGTACACAAAGGATGAGGATAGCCGCACCGCAGTAGAACGACCAGATGACCGAATCGGGAACCACACCCTCAGGTGCCACGTTCTTCAGCCCGATCCAGGTGAACACAAAGGGGAAAAGGAAACCTACCACAGAACCTGCATTACAGAGGAACGACTGAATAGAGTAGGCTTTAGCCTTCTGCTTTTCATTGACCATATCGCCAACCAGCATCTTGAAGGGTTGCATCGCCATATTGATACTCGTATCAAGCAACATCAGAGCCACCAGTCCGAAAATCAGGGCTGCACCCACAGCCATTCCAAATGAGCCGGCATTGGGCAACAGGCACATCACTGCCACAGCCACAGCAGCGCCTATAAATAAATAAGGTATACGACGACCGAAGCGGTTCCATGTCTTATCACTCAATGTACCCACAATCGGCTGTACGAGGATACCCATCAATGGGGGCAAGATCCAGAAGAAACTCAGTGAGTGGGGATCAGCACCCAGTGTACGGAAGATACGCGAGATGTTTGCACTCTGCAGAGCATAAGCTATCTGCACACCAAAGAAACCAAAGCTCAGGTTCCATAACTTCCAAAAGGAAAGATCAGGTTTCTGTTTCATATCATTAATTATCTAGTTGTTCCTCTAATCACCAAGCGCGTGCGGACAATACGCTTCTCGATTTTCTCTAACGGCGAGATACCATCCACTTTATCCATCAGAATCGTTGCCGACTCCTCACCTACCCGATGTCCACGCTGTTCAACAGTAGTGAGCATAGGATCACAGGCAATAGCTCGCTGACCATTTGTAAAACCACAGATGGAGATATCCTCAGGTACACGATAACCAGCATGCTTGACAGTATATAAGATACCAATAGCGGTGTCATCATTCACAGCAAAGAATCCATCTGGCGGGTTATCGATTGCCATGATTGAAGGGGTGATATGTTCAGCGTCAACACGATTGTCACACACAATAACGACATTCTCATCAAGCGTCATACCATGTTTCAGAATGGCATCCTTGTAGCCATTATAACGGTTTTTGGAAATCTCCATCTGCATGGGACTGCCATAAAAAGCTATATGTTTACAACCAGTCTCAATAAGATAGGAGACAGCATTATACGCTCCCAAATAGTCATCTACCACCACACGACTGGCATTCACACCTGTACATATGCGATCATAGAACACCAAGGGGATGCCAGCATCAATCAGTCGCTGATAATGATCATAGTTCTTGGTGTCTTTGGCTTGCGACACAATGACCCCACAAACCTTGTAGCGCAGGAAATTTTCACAGATACGGACTTCGCGCTCATATTGTTCGCCACTCAAAGCCACCATGATACGATAGCCACGGGCAGCCGCAGCCTCCTCAATACCTGTCAGGATGGATGAAAAATAATAGTGAGTAAACTCTGGCACAATAACACCTATCATCCGTTGAGGCATCACACGGCTGTGGCGCAAAGCCTCACCAATGGCATTCGGATAGAAATTGTGCTCACGGGCATATTGCTGGATTGCTTTGCGGCGTTCCTCACTGATACGAGGCGAATCTTTCAAGGCACGGGACACTGTCGCCACAGAGATTCCAAACTCCTTGGCGATATCCTTCATTGTCATGGGTGCCTTCTCTTCCATGTGGCTTTTAACTATTGCTGTTGCAAAGGTAAACAAAAGTATTTAAATATTATAATAATGTATGTTAATATTATTGATACAGGTCAATGCAAACGTTTGCATTGCAGTTTTGTGTATTTTCGTGCAAAAAAAGTACAACATAATCAAAAGTAACCTAAATTTGCACCGTGAATAACAGCTAAAGTGCTAGATAACGATATTTAAAATAACTATTTTAACTCTAATTAAATGTAATGATGAAGCAGGTAAACATTCAAGTTCCGCGTAGGATGCTTGGCCTTATCTTGGGTCTCTTCCTATCGGTAGGTGCTTTTGCCCAGATTGAGGTAAAAGGCCATGTGAAAGATGCTGCAGGCGAAGACATTATCGGTGCAACAGTACGCGTAGAGGGCACACAGACCGCTACCGTATCTGATTTCGACGGTAACTTCGTACTGAAGGCAAATGAGGGTGCAACCATTACTGTCTCTTACGTTGGCTATCAGACTGCCACAGTAAAGGCCGCACCGACTGTAGAAGTAACACTTGTGGATGATGCCGCTGTACTGAACGAAGTGGTAGTCATCGGTTACGGTGTCGCAAGGAAGAGCGACCTGACTGGATCAGTGACAGCCTTGAAACCAGATTCAAAGAACAAGGGTCTGGTGGTAAATGCTCAGGACATGTTGGCCGGTAAAGTCGCTGGTGTGAATATCACTTCAAACAGTGGTGAGCCTGGTGCAGGATCTAAGATCCGTATCCGTGGCGGTTCGTCACTGTCAGCTTCTAACGACCCGTTGATTGTTATCGATGGTATCCCCATCGACAACAGTGGTGTAGCTGGTGCTCCCAACATCCTGTCAACTATTAATCCACAGGATATCGAGTCCTTCAACGTGCTGAAAGATGCCTCTGCAACCGCCATCTATGGTAGCCGTGGTTCTAACGGTGTTATCATCATCACCACCAAGAAAGGTCGTATGGGTATGGCTCCTCAGATCTCTTATGCAGGAAGCATGACTATCAGCATGAATAAAAAGACACTTGATGTCATGGACGGCGACCAGTTCCGTTCTTACATCACCAATCTGTATGGCACTGACCATGACGCATATCGCGCATTGGGTACTGCCAATACCGACTGGCAGGATCTGATTTATAGAACCGCTGTATCACACGATCACAACGTGACGCTGACCGGTGCTCTTAAGCAGCTGCCTTATCGTGTATCTCTAGGTTACACAAACCAGCAGGGTACTTTAAAGAATTCAGGCTTTAAGCGTATAACAGCCTCGTTCAACCTCAACCCCAGTCTGCTGGACGATCACCTGAAAATCGACTTGAATGCCAAGGGTATGTACTCTCGCTCATCTTATGCTAACACAGGTGCTGTGGGTGCTGCTATCAGCATGGATCCTTCTCAGGACCCCTACTCATTCACCTCTCAGTATAGCAAGGATATGCTGGGTGACAATGCTGGTCAGATGCTGCAGAACTTCGGTGGTTATTACCAGTGGCTCGGCACGGGTTCTTCATTGAACGACAGCACTTGGCCATTTACCAAGTTCAAGGATGCTACCAGCAACCCACTCGCCCTGCTGAACAACCAAACAGACGTAGCTCACAGCCGCTCATTCATCGGTAGTGCAGATTTTGACTATAAGATTCACGGCTTCGAGGACCTGCGTTTGCACGCTACTTTGGGTATTGATATTTCAAAGGGTCGCCAGAACACAAACCTCTTCTCCAACTCTCCCGCTACTCCTGGTAGTATGTACTACGGCAAGCAGGGCTATTGGCAGAAGGTAAAGCGTAATACCACATTGAGTGCCTATGCACAGTATTACAAGGATTTCAACAAGGATCATCACTTCGACATCATGGCCGGTTACGAATGGCAGCGCTTCTGGGTGAGTGAAAAGACTGATAAGCCTCGCTATATGCCTATGACCAACAACGATGTTGACTTGCGTGGTACGAAGATTGACTATGAGTATGCTGAAGATAATGTTGAGCACAAGTATGAAAGTTATCTTATCTCATTCTTTGGCCGTTTAAATTACACATTCCTGGATCGCTATATGCTGACTGCTACTTTGCGTGATGATGGTTCTTCACGTTTCAAGAAGCACTGGGCGCTATTCCCCTCTGTAGCTTTAGCTTGGAAGATCAAGCAAGAGTCATTCCTGAAGGATGTTAAGGAACTGAGCGACCTGAAGCTCCGCCTCGGCTGGGGTAAGACTGGTCAGCAAGATCTTAGTAGTAGTGATCCTATCGCCAATTATTACGGCTGGATCCACACCTATTCAAGAAGTATCGGCACCAACGGTTTGTATCCTATCGCAGGCCTTGATGGCGTTCTTGATCGTCCAGACAACTACACAGAGGATCTGAAGTGGGAGACCACAACAACTTATAACGTCGGTCTGGACTTAGGCTTCCTGGATCAGCGCCTGACCGCCAGCTTCGACTTCTATTATCGTAAGACTACCGATCTGCTGAACTATGCCAAGGCTCCGGCCATGTCGGGCTACAAGAACATGATGTGGCAGAACATCGGCTCACTGAAGAATACCGGTTTCGAAGCATCCGTCAGCTGGAAGGCTGTTCAGACAAAGGATTGGTTCTGGCAGTTGGATTACAACTTCACTTACAACAAGAACGAGATTACCGACCTGGAAGGTGTATCAAGCAACGGTCTGCCCGTAGAAACAGGTCCTGGCGCCGGTGGTGGTACTGGTAATACCGTTCAGGCTCATCAGGTAGGCTATGCCGCCAACTCCTTCTATGTATATCAGCAGGTATATGATGCCAATGGTATGCCTATCGAGAACTGTGTCGTTGACCGTAATGGTGATGGTGTGATCACACCTGAAGACCGTTACCTCTATAAGAACCCGACACCTCCTGTAACTATGGGTCTTTCTTCTCGCGTAGAATATAAGAGGTTCGATCTCGGTTTCTCACTTCGTGCCAGCCTTGGCAACTACGTCTTCAACGACGTACTGCGCGGTTCAAGTAACGTAGGCGAAACCGGTGCATGGGTACAGCAGGCTTATATGGGCAACCATCTGATAGATGCGATGGATCGCAAATGGCAGACATGGGAACTGACCGCCAACCAGTCTGATTACTACGTGACGAACGCTTCTTTCCTGAAGTGTGACAATATCACACTGGGTTACTCTTTCGACAGTTTGTTCAAGGGCAACAGCTATAAGGGCATCGGTGGACGTGTATATGCATCTTGCGCTAATGTGTTCACGATCACGAAGTACAAGGGGCTGGATCCTGAAATCGGCAATGGTGTCGATCAGAACATGTACCCACGTCCTATCTCGATTATCGTTGGTCTTAACCTGAATTTCTAAATATAATAAGGAGAAAAAGTTATGAAATATATCATTAAGAATATTATACCCGCAGCAGCACTTGCCCTGGCTTTAGGAGTAACCTCCTGCACCAAGGACTTGGATGTGGATCCCATCGATCCCAACGTCTCCACAGAATTGAATCTGGATGGTCTCTATCTGAAGTGCTATGCAAACTTAGCTCTGCCAGGAAACGGTGGTGCTAACGGTGATTCCGATATCGACGGATATGATGGTGGTACAGCAGGATTTATCCGCCAGCTCTTCAACTCTAACGAGCTGCCTACAGATGAGTCTATCTGCTGTTGGGGTGACCCTGGTATCGCAGGCTTCAACTTCAACCAGTACGATGCCTCTCACCCTATGATGCACATGTATTATTATCGTCTTACCACGGGTATCAACTATTGCAACAGCTACCTGAACGAGTCAGGTGAAGGCGGTGATGCCCAGAAGAAGGCTGAGGTACGTTTCCTGCGCGCTCTGCAGTATTATATGTTGATGGATGCCTTTGGCAACATTCCTTTCACTGAGACACTTGAGAAGCCTCAACAGATCAGTCGCCAAGAGGCTTATAACTGGATTGAGAAGGAACTGCTCCTCGCAGAGCCCGATCTGATGGAAGCCAAAGCCATGAAGTCAAGTGACAAGGACTATGGTTGTGCCACCAAGGGTGCTTGCTGGATGCTGCTGGCCCGTCTGTATCTGAATGCTGAGGTCTATACCGGCCAGGCACAGTGGGCAAAGGCCGCTGAGTATGCTAACAAGGTGATAAACGCCAACTATCAGCTGAACACCACAGGTGCTAACCAGTGGAGTGCTTACCAGATGCTGTTCATGGCCGACAATGGTGAGAGCAGTGCCGCCTACGAGGCTGTGTTCCCCATTCTACAGGATGGCTCAACAACGACCAGCTGGGGTGGAGCTCTGTTCTGCATCGCCTCTACCTTTGATGGTAAGATGCATGCAAACCCACTTGATCCCAATGCAACCAACAATACCGATCAGGCTTGGGGTGGTAACCGTGCACGCCCGGAACTGGTGCTGAAATTCTTCCCGAACGCTACTACGCCTGAGGGGCAGTCATACGATTTAGCAAAAGCTGCTAACGATGACCGTGCGCTGTTCTGTTCAGAAGGCCGTTCTCTCTACATTGAGAAGCCCACAGACTTCCTACAAGGCTTCGGTGTAGCAAAGTGGACCAACTTCCGCAGTGACAATGGTGCCACTAAGAATGCCTCATTCCCCGATACCGACTTCTTCCTGTTCCGTCTGGCAGAGGCTTATCTGACTGTTGCCGAGGCTGACGCTCGTCAGAATGGTGGCTCAACAACAGCTACAGGCACAGAGCTTATCAACCGTCTGCGTCAGCGCGCCAATGCTACCACTAAGAACACCTACACGCTTGATAATATCATCGACGAGTGGGCACGTGAGTTCTACTATGAGGGTCGCCGTCGTGTGGATCTGATCCGCTTCGGTCTCTATGGTGGTAACAACAGCTACAAATGGCAATGGAAGGGCGGTGCCCAAGATGGTACATCTTTCAGCGCAGACCTCAACATCTACGCTATCCCCTCTAATGAGATTGCAACAAATAGTAACCTGAAGCAGAATCAGGGATACAAGTAATTTAAAAAGTTTAAAGCGTTATGAAAAAAATAATAAAGTCCGCATTACTGTTGCTCTGCAGCATTTGCATCCTTTCGGCTTGTGCGGATGACCGCGACTCAAATCCGACCCTGCAGAATCCAACTGACGGTTCGCTGGTGCTCAACATACCAGGTATGTCTGAGAACGCCATCTTTGACCTGGCAAACTCTGAGACGGTAAATCTCACTCTTAACAGTCTGCCCAACTACGGATTCCCCGCTTATACGAACTACACAGTTTCCGCTTCGTTGAAATCTAACATGGAAAACAGTGTTGACATTTTAAGCGCAGCATCCTCTAAGTTGGCGGTTGACGCAGCCTCTCTGGCTTCAGAACTGACCACTTTGGCACTGGCTGAGGGATATGATACAGAGGAATTCCCCCTTACTATCCCCGTTTATTTCCAGGTTCGTGCTGCTGCTACAAAGTATGCAGGTAGTGCTATCGAAGGCACAGAGACCACTTCAAACATTGTGTCGCTGAAAAATGTCCTTTTGCAGTTCGCTCTGCCTCCTGTTAATCCACCGGCAAACCTCTATGTGGTTGGAAACTTCAACGGCTGGAGTTGGGATTCTTCTCTCACAATGGCTCCTACTTACGATGCCACAAACAAGTTTTGGCATATCGTATGGATTGATGAGTCTGGTCTGAAGTTCAATGCTGAGAAGGCTTGGGATGGTGGCGAAGTAGGCTTCGGAGGTTTACGAACCATCAGCGGTTCTCGTGCAGGTGACATTGTAGATAGTGGTGGCAACATCGCTTCTTCTAAGCCAGGTTGGTATCTGATGATTATTACGGCAGAAGTAGCAGGTCGTGATATCGTCTATGACGCTCAATTCGAGGATCCGAACGTCTATCTGATGGGCCCCGTGACACCAAATGGTGACTGGAAAGAACTCGAGGACGGAACGAAGCTCGATATTCCGACCACGCTTGATGGTCAGTTCGTATCACCTGCATTCGCAAGGAGCGTACCTGGCGGCGACGGCGATGGCGTACGTGCATACGTGAAGATCGAAGGATTCGACTGGTGGAAGACTGAGTTCATGGTGTTCGGCACCGAGATCAAATATCGTGGTGCTGGCGGCGATCAGGAACGCGTTGCTGGTAATGCTGGTCAGAAGCTCTATCTGAACTTTGGTAATGATACCGGTGAGATTAAGTAAATAACCCAAATAAAGTAAAGATATGAAAAAGATATTATCATATATGTCTATCGCAATTACAGGTCTGCTTATGGCAGCCTGTAGCGATGACTTCAAGGACTGGAAGGCTCAGCAGACATACGATCAGGAGGAGGCCATCACCATCCCAGGATTCTCGGCCAGCGCTACTGCTGTTGACCTGAACACATCTGAGAATCTTGTGAAAATCATTACGCTCAACGGCACTCTGCCTGAGGGTTCCACCATCGAGCATGTTCGCTTCGTGCCCACCATCAAAGGTGAAGAAGGTGATGAGATCAAGGCTACCGATAACGTTGATTTGTTTGCCAAAAGTGATCTGCAGAAGATGGTGACAGACGCCTACGGCATGCGCCCTGTGGCTCGTGAGATTGAGGCTCATGTCTATGCTGACATGATGATCGACGGACAGGGTGCCTACGTAGATGCTGGTACGTGCACACTGACCATCACACCAGAGGTTCCTTTCATCGATGAAGCTTACTACGTCATTGGTACGCTTAACGGTTGGGATATCAATAACACCGACTATGAGCTCTCGAATGGCGGTGAGGATCCATACGACAATTCTATCTTCACGATTCTGATTCCTGCAGAAAAGGTAACTGAGGACATCAACTTCAAGGTTGCTCCAAAATCCAGTATCGGTACTTGGGACGAATGTCTTACTGCATCCGATGAGGAAGGTAAGTTTGCTTTGCACAATGCTGGTGGTAACCTCGTGATTCCTAAGGAGGATAACGTGAAGTACTATCTGATCAGCTTCGACATGATGAACCAGACATGGAGTGGCAAGGGTGTCAACTTTGGCGAGTACTTCTACCAGATTGGCAATGACAGCGAATGGAAGACTTCCAACGCACTCCACGGCTCACCAAGCACTGGTAAGTATCAGGGATACTACCTGCTTGACGGTGAGTTTAAGTTCAAGCCTAATGCCGACAATTGGGATAATGATCTTGAGTACGCTGGTGAAAACAAGCTAACTGAGGATGGTGGTCCTAACTGTCCTGATCCAGGTGCTGGATTCTATCAGATTGACCTCGATGTTGCAGCCATGACTTATAAAGTAACCAAGGTTGAGAATATCAGTATCATCGGTACTGTCAAGGGTAACTGGGACACCGATGTTGATATGACTTACAACAAGGAGACTGGTGCATGGGAAGTAACAGAAGATCTGAATGCTGGTGAGATGAAGTTCCGTATGAACCACGACTGGTCTGTCAGCTGGGGTGGCAACGGAAATTCCAAGGCATATACCGATCTTACACAGAATGATGGCAAGAACTTAGAGCTTGCAGAATCAGGCAAGTATAAGGTTCAGCTCTTTATCCAGTACGAAGGCAAGAACAAGGTTGTCATTACAAAACAATAGGCCGACAACCCCTCTATCAAACAAATCAGGCGGGCCACAAACGACCCGCCTGATTTGTTCTCAATTGTAATTTTTGCTAGATTTAATTCTAGCACTATTTACATTTAATTCTAGAAAGTGCTAGATTTAATTCTAGGAATTCTTGCATTTTTCAAGAAGAATTCGTATCTTTGAGCCGTATAAGACAACTAACACAATTTATGAAGAAATTATTAATTTGTATTTGTTTATTTACAAGCACCACCGCCATCGCCCAATCGAAGAAACTGTTGGGCGGGGATGTGTCGCTGTTGCCGTCATACGAGGCGCAACACACGGTCTATAAGGACTTCAACGGTCGGAAGGTCAGTTTCCTACCTTTCGTCAAACAACAGGGTTGGAATGCCATCCGCTTACGTCTCTTCGTGGATCCCAACAACGCACCAGGCGATCATAAGGACGAAGGGGTCTGTCAGGATCTGGCCTACGTCATCAAACTGAGCCGGCAGGTAAAGAAAGCCGGTATGCAGCTAATGCTCGACTTCCACTATAGCGACACCTGGGCTGACCCAGGAAAGCAATTCACGCCTAAGACGTGGGAGCAAGCCGATAAACGGGCACTCGCTGACAGTGTCTATGCTTACACCCGTCGCACGCTGCAGGCCATGAAGAAGGCTGGAGTGGCACCAGAACTGATACAGGTGGGTAATGAGATCACCAACGGTCTGTTGTGGCCCACGGGAAAGCTCGATCCCACAAGTGATGAGAACTGGGATACCGTCACTGACTTCCTGAAGGCTGGCTGTCGCGCTTGTCGCGAGATCTGTCCGAAAGCTCAGATCATCATCCATACGGAGAAAGCAGGCGACTGGGATGTCACCAAGTCTTACTACCAGCACCTGCGTCGGTATGGTGTAGATTACGATATCATCGGCCTGAGCTATTATCCGATGTGGCACAAGTCGATTCCCAATTTAGGGAAGACACTCGACAAACTGGCTTGGCTCTTCCCTGACAAGCCCGTGATGATCGTGGAAGCAGCTGCCTACTATTCGCATGAGAATGACTATTGGGCCAAGCCCGATCAGTATGCGGAGTTCTATCCCATCAGCGTGGAGGGACAAACCCAATATACTCAAGAACTCGTAGAAGAACTGAATAAGCACCACAATGTGACAGGCCTCTTCTGGTGGTTTCCTGAGGAGAACGGCTTCGGAAATAGTGTTACCAAAGGCTGGCTGAATCGCGGACTTTTCGACAACAAGACTGGTCAGGCACTTCCCGCCCTTAAAGAACTCTCAAGATTCAAATAAACGCGCAACCGTTTGCACAATGTAATCAGCAGAAAAACAGCCGTTTGGAGAACAAC